>JAHEBL010000090.1 GCA_024642265.1 Haliea sp.
CTGTAAGGCGCTGGGCTGGAAGCGGGACTTGTACAGCTCGATCAGGCGCGGGTCGGCCTGGGGGTTGATAAACAGGCCCAGGTTGTAGGGCAGGCCGCGTTGGGCTGCGAGCACCGCACTGTCGGGGCTGGATCCCAGCATCCACAGCGGAATGTGCTCCGGGGCCCGGGGGCTGACCACCGGGGTGGTGCGCTCGCTCCACAGGTAGTCGCTGAGTTTGCTTACCAGCTCGGGGAAGCGTTCGAACTTGGGGCGACCGTCGGTGGCCAGTGCCACCGCCGTGGACATGTCGGCGCCGGGGGCCCGGCCGACGCCGAGGTCCAGGCGACCGGGATACAGGTTGGCCAGCAGGGAGAAGACCTCCGCCACTTTATAGGCGCTGTAGTGGGGCAGCATGATGCCCCCGGAGCCGATTCGTATGGACTCTGTTGCAGCGCCGATGGCCGCCAGCAGCACTTCCGGCGCACTGCCCGCCACCGCCGGGAAAGCGTGGTGCTCGGAAACCCAGAAACGCTCATAGCCCAGGTTTTCGCACCACCGGGCCATCTCAATGGTTTCGCGCAGGGCAGAGGACGCCTGTTCTGCGGAACGTGCCAGGGACTGGTCCAGTACGGATAGTTTCATGGGCGGGAACGGACGGCGTGTGTTGGGATGCCCGGAGTATAGCTGAGCAGCGGGTGGTGCAGGACAGGCACATGCTTCGCGCGGGAAGCCTGTGCCTGTGTTGACAGGCCTTTTCGCCTAGAACTTGCGGAACATGCCGAATACGACAACGCCGACCTCGGTATCGTAAAAATCGATATCGTTGTCTTCTTCGTAATAGCCGGCGGTCGCATTGAACGACCAGTCTTTCCAGCCGAAGGGTTCGGTGTAGAACACGGTACCACTGACGCCGTAGCTGTTTGAGCTGTCTTGCTTGCCATAGATGGGGTTGGCTTCCTTGTAGTCGAAATCGCCGTAGGAGGCGTTCAGCACGTAGCGCCAGTGATCGTCCTGCTTGTAGATATAGTTCAGGGAGGCGACGCCGCCATCGTTGGCCATGGCCTCACCGTCCAGGTCGCGGTCCACGTAGGCAATCGATGGGGTAACGATATGACGGTTGTCGTCCGAGGCAAATTCATAGGACATGGTATAGCGATCGACATCGCCGTTACGGTCCAGCAGTTTGCGCTGGGCCGTGGTCAGCGCCAGGCTCTGGCCGCTGCGCTCCTTGTCGATATCGACCTCGGATGTGGAATACTTCAGCTCCAGCCCGCTGCTCATGATCTGCTGCCAGTACACATTGAAGCCCTGGGCGGTGCGGTCGGTATCCTTGCGCTTGGCATCGGTGAGGTAGGGGTCACTCCACACCTGGGTGTCGACGCTGGTGGTTGTTACGGCGGCGCCGATATTGCCCGCATTGCCGACGTCCTGGCGAATGCCCGCGAGGGTGTTCATCTCCATGGACAGGTAGTTTTCCAGCAGGTTACCGATGTACAGCTGGGTGCGCGTGCTGGCAAAGGTATAGGAGAGCTCGAAGTTAGCGGCGGGGATGGCGCCGCCCTCGCTGCCGTTGGGCGAGTCGGCCAGGTTGTCGATCTCCTTGTCACCCACGTCGACGTTGCCGTTTATAATGCTCGCCAGCATGTTCGACTTCACGGACACGCCGCCAACACCAAGGTTGATGTAACCGCTGAAGCCACTCTTCGTCGGGATGATCACTGCCGCCTGGGTGGAAGCTGCGAACGCGCAGCCAATGGCGACGGCGATGGCGGATTGCATGGCGTTTTGCTTTGAAAGCAGTTTGGTTCTCATATGGTTTCCCCTGTTCTGGATGCAAAAAGTCGCACTGGGTGTTTTCGGGTGGTGCGAAATATCTGGGGTCCATTGTACCTTGACAGCACAGGCGCGAGTGGTTTATTCGGCCCGTGTTGGTAATATTCACCAAGCCTTGCAAGCTTGATCCAAGTCAATTTGAAACATTTGCGGGGCGAACAGTCGAGCATGCGGCGGGGTCTGAGTGGAGTGGGGTATCTTGCGAACATGAAGTGGTTTGGCGGACGGCAGGGGTTTGGAGCTTGCTAGACCCGCGACTGGAAACATTGCTGTTGTGGGGCAGCGGCCTTTCCCTGGTGGCCCTGGTTGCGACCGTGATTGGCGTGCCGTGGGTTGTCGCGCGCCTGCCCCGGGACTACTTTAACCAGTCACAGCGGGCGGTGTGGCGCGATTGGGGCGATGAACCCTGGTTCGCGCTGGCGCTGGGCGGCCTGAAGAACCTGCTCGGGGCGCTGCTGGTGTTGCTCGGGGTGGTGATGCTGGTTACCCCGGGCCAGGGCCTGCTGACCCTGATGGTGGGGCTGCTGTTGATGAACTTTCCCGGTAAGTTCCAGCTGGAGCGCTGGCTGGTGGGGCGTCCGGGCGTACTTGGGGCCCTGAACTGGCTGCGCGACCGCGGCGGACACGAGCCCTTTGACCCGCCGGCGTACTAATCCTCTTTCCCAGACTCTATAATAGGCCCCAAAGCACGCTTTCACAGGACTCGCCCCCATGCTTGGAAAAATGGTTTCACTCGGTTTCGATCTCGCCACCTTGCCCGCCCGCATGACACTCAAAGGCGCCAGAGCGATGGTCGCCGTGCCGGGTGACATCGACCACTTCCTGCGTGAGATCCGCCTCGTCTCGGATGAGGTTGCCCGCGAGATACAGCTGTTGCTGGACAGTGTCGATGCCGAGATGAGCCAGAAAGCGGCGCACCTGAGTCCGGCGCAGAAGCAGCAGGCGGCGGATCTCGCCCTGGGTGCGGCGGAGCAGCACCTGAGCATGGCGGCTGTCAATGTGCTGCGTGCCCTTTGGCTGACGCTGGATTCCGGTCGCAGCCTGCAGAATTCCCGCGAAGGCGTGATTATCGAGCACGAACGCCAGGAGACCCCATGCTAAGGACTGAAGATGCAGTGCTGGTGGTGGTCGATGTGCAGGGTAAGCTCGCCCAGCTGATGACGGACAAGGAAACGGTGTTTGCCAATATTCAGCGCATGATCCGGGGGGCGCAGGTCCTCGCGGTGCCCATACTCTGGGCTGAACAGCTACCTGACAAGCTGGGTCCCACCATTCCCGAGATTTCCTGCCTGATGTTGGATCTCCAGCCCATCCCCAAGACCAGCTTCAGCTGTGCCGGCAACCCCCGCTTCGTGGCCGCCCTTGAGGAACTGAATCGCAAACAGGTGCTGGTGGTTGGCATTGAGGCCCATGTCTGCGTCTACCAGACAGCCGTGGACCTGGCAGAGGCGGGCTACAGCGTGGAGGTGGTGGAGGACGCCATTGCCTCGCGCATTGCCACCAACAGGTCGGTGGGTGTGCGCAAGATGGCTGCCTCTGGCGTGGGGCTTACCAGCACTGAGATGGCCCTGTTCGAACTGATGGGCGACGCGGATCACCCGGCTTTCAGGGAAGTCCAGGCGGTTATCAAGTAAGCGCTTGTCAGCTGGTCTGGGCTAGGAGCTGGCCGGTTGCGCCAGTATTGCCTGCAACTCATCGAGAATTGCCGTGCCGGTCGTACCCGCGGGCAGCGTTGCCAGCACGAAGCGGTCGGGGCGTACCAGGGTAATACCAGGGTCCCCGGTGCCGATGAATTCCGCCAGCGAATCCGCGTTTTCACCAATTTCCAGCGCATGTGGCGCAGGCTTCAGTGCCTGCCACAGCGGATGGGCCTGCAGCTGTGGCGGCAGGTCGGCGCCGGGCGGCAGCAGCACGCAAAATCCCTGGCCCAGCAGTTGATCCAGCAGTACCTCGCCACCGTCACGGGGCACCAGTGGCTGGGGTAACATTCGCCCGCCGGTGCCGCCGTTAACAAACCAGCCCCGGGGCAGGCGCACATCACCCAGGGGGGCGATGGCTGCGGCGCCGAAGGCTGCTGCCGCCGCCGGGTCTCTATTGAGCTGGGCGAACATCATGTCGCGTTCGGCCGCGATCGCAGGGTCAGTGGGCTGGATCTGGTCTCCAAGCCCCACCGCCAGGTCTACCATGTCCCTGGCCGCTTCACGGCGCTCCAGGTCATAGCTTGACAGCAGGCTAATGGGTAGCAATCCCTTGACCACCAGAGCCAGTTTCCAGCTGAGGTTGCGCACATCCCGAATACCGGCGTTCAGACCCTGGCCGGCAAAGGGCGGCGTCATATGGGCGGCGTCGCCGGCCAGAAATACGCGGCCGTCGCTGAACCGTTCAGCCACCACCGCGCTGAAACTGTAGACACATTTGCGGTAGACCTCGACCTGGTCCGGGTCTGTGTGTTCTGCCAGCAGCTCCCTTATGCGCCCGTCGTCCAGCATGTCCTCGCTGCGCTCATCACCCACCAGCATCCATTCCCAGCGCCGCTCGGCACCGGGCCGGATGATGGTCATGGCAGGTCGTCGCGGGTCGCAGTAAAAACGGCAGGCGGGTTCGTCGCCCAGGTATGTGTCTACTGTGTCTATTACCAGCCAGTTCTGGGGCAGGCGTTCACCTGCCATTGCGATACCCAGGGCCTGGCGTACGCTGGAGCGACCGCCGTCACAAGCCACCATGAAGTCGGCGCGCAGTGCGTGATCATTGCCGGTGTGGTCGCGCAGCACCGCACTGACGCCATTGCTGTCCTGCTCGAAACTGACCAGCTCGGTGTTGTGCGACACGGTTACGCAGGGGAAGCGCGACAGGCCGGCCAACAACTGGCGCTCCAGGGTCGGCTGGTCAAACGTATTCTGCAGGCAGAATCCATATGGTCTGGCGCTCAGGTCGGTGGCGAACAGCCGTACGTTCTCGCCATTGATATAGTCGGCAACGAAACCCTGCCGGATATTTTCAAGTACCTCATCGGCCAGGCCCACTGCCTGCAGAGTCCGCAGTGATTCCCCGTCGAGCGCCACTGCCCGCGGCTCCGGCACGCAGCCCGGGTTACGCTCCACCAGCACGGTGGCCACACCCTCCGACCCAAGCAGGTTAGCCAGCGTCAGGCCGGTGGGTCCGGCGCCGACTATCAGTACGGCGGATTCACCGGGGATATTCATGATGCGGCCTGGGGCACAATCCGGTTGTGCTGCGCGCCAAGGTCGATCTGGCCGTCAGGTGTTTTCGCCCAGGCCTGCATGGTGTCGCCATCCTTGAGGTAGTCGGGATCCTTCAGCGCGTTGGCGATGAACATCTGCCAGCGCCTGGCGTCTGGCAGCATGCGCGCTATCAACATTTTCAGGCTCCCTGGGGCCTTGACTGCTGTGCCCCCCGGGGTGCCGGTGACGATGAGGTCGCCCGGGCCCATGTCCTGCAACCCGGATAATTCAGTCAGGGTTTCCGCCGGTTTGTAGGAGAGGTCGGCGGCGAAGCCCCGCTGCCGGGTGGCGCCGTTCACCAGCAGGCTCAATTCGATCTCGTCCAGTCGCGCCAGGTCCGCCGCGTCCACCAGGGTCAGCCACGGGCCGGTAGGGCCGAAGGTGCGATAGCTCTTGCCCTTGTAAAACTGTGTTTGCGGCAGCTGCACATCCCGCGCGGACACGTCGTTATGCAGCACCAGGGCGCCCACGTAGTCTGCGAGATTGGCAGCCGTTACCTTGACCGGACCGGTAACCGCGCGACGCAATACCAGGCCGATCTCCACCTCGTAATCCAGCAGGCGCACATGGGGCGGACGCACCACGTCGGTATCGGCCGGGGCCATGCAGGATGAGGCCTTGCGGAAGAACGTATTGAAGGGCAGCCGGCCGGAGGGAATGCCTATTTCGCGCAGATGCGACGCGTAGTTGAGGCCCTGGCAGATCAGCTGGCGGTCGGCTGTCACCGGGCACAGCAACTCCAGCCCGGCGAGAGCCCTGTCCGGTGCCGGGTTGGCGGCGGCGGCGCGGGCGACGTCGATGCCGCTCTCCATGAACTGCGCCGTGCTGGTGGCATCCAGCGCCAGGGTCTGGACCCGGTCGCCCACCACCAGTCCCCAGCGGGGTGTGCCGCCATCATTGAATCGAACGATATTTATAGCCATGTTGGCGTCTCCGAGGTGTGATTGTCAGTTGGGTCCGGATCTTCGGTACTTTCATCAGTCGGGCAGGCTTTTGCTGCGCAGGGCCCTGCCCATCAGGCGTAATTCCTTCAAGCCAAACCCTGAATCGGTCAGCAGGTTGCGCAGCAGCTGTCCCAGTTCGCGCCTGCCCAGTCGCGGGCGCAGGAAGGCCTGTGGCACTGGCGGCCCCCACTGGGCCAGGCCCGCGGTCGACATGGCGTGGTAGCGGGTGGGGCGCGCGGCATCGAACAGGTCGCCGTCGGCAAAGTGCTCGAACTTGCGACCGTCGGGTCCGAACCAGTAGTCGAAGATCTGGCTGCCGAGAATATGCCGGCCGATACCCCAGGCGCGACGGAAGCCCGCCTCCTGCAGCATCTGTCCCCCCATGCCGACCTCGTCCAGGTCCGGGACCTCGAAGGCCGCATGCTCGAAATCCAGGACCGGTAGCCTGGCCACGACGAAGGTGTGGTGGTCCACCGGCTCGTCGCCGCGGTCACAGCGCATGAAGGCCACGGCTGGCCGGCCATCGGGCAGCGCCTGTACGTCGGAGGGAATCAGCCCCAGGGTGTCGATATAGAATCGCGCCGTGGTCTCCCAGCGGGGAGTGCCCAGCACCATGTGGCCCAACCGCAGCACACGCGAAGGGACGCGCGCGTGGCGCAGTGGCGAGTTGGTGCGAGGTCGGTCCGCACCGCGATTGGTCGGGGGCGCGGCGTCGCAGTCCGGTACTGTTTTCCAGTCTTCAAAACAGGCAACTCTCACCTGCACGCCATTGGGATCGGTCAGCAGTACACCCGCCGGGTTGCCGGGCAGGTCCTGTGGCCAGGGTGATTGGAGGCCGGCCCTGCTCGCGAGCTGGTCCAGCTCCTGTGGGGTGCGCACGGCGAAGGTGGGGCCGATAAAAGCCGCCACCGCCGCCGGGCGGTAAATGACCGCCACGGGTGCTCCGGCCTCCGCGGCGAACAGCAGGCTGTCACCCGGGCCGCCGCTGCACTGCAGGCCAAACGCCGTGAAGAACTCCCTGGCGCGTTCGGGCTCCGGTCCGGCGAATTCCAGCAGGGCCAGGTCGTGCACCTTTACCCAGGGGCTTTGAGCGCCAGGAAGTGGCTGGTAGGGGACCCCGGAATCCGGGTGGGCACCTGGGCTGGTCATCGGCGCTACTCCTTAAACTTGTAATATGACGAAATAAAATAGTTTTAAAATTGTCACATTGCAAGTATTATTTTCAACACAGATTATTTTCCGGACGCCAGCCCATGCCAGAGACAGCCGCAGTCACAACCCGCCGCCGGCAGCAACGCTCGCTCGATACCCGCAGTGCGCTGCTGGGCACGGCTATTACCGCTTTCAGTGAGAAAGGCTTCGACGGTGTCTCGGTCCGTCAGCTCGAGGAGGCGGCCGGCGTGAAGCGCGGCCTGGTGGCCTATCATTTCAGCGACAAGGAGCAGCTCTGGCGCGCCGCGGTAGAGCAATTGTTCACAGCGCTGCGGGATGACTTTATCAGTCGGGTAGCTGCCCTGGGGGATGTCGCTCCGGCGGAGGCGGCGCGCGCCATGGTGAGGGCGTTTGTGCGCTACAGTGCCGCGCATCCGCAGTTGAACCGGCTGATGATGCAGGAGTGCACCGGCGACTCCTGGCGCGTCGCCTGCCTGGTCGATGAATACATTCGGCCGATGCTGGACGGACTGACGGATACCTTACCCGCGGCGGCGGGGTTGTTGTGGGGTCAAAGGGACGCCCACCGCTACTACCTGTTTATCGGAGCCGGCGCTTTTGTCTTCAGCGCCGAGCAGGAGTGCCGACAACTGTTCGGCATCAATCCGCGCGGCGACGAGTTCGTTGAACGCCACGCCGAGATGGTCGCGAACCTGCTGCTGGGTACCGCTACGCCAGGCGCAGCGCAAATGGCGTCGGGTCCTCCCTGACGGGAATCGTGTTGGCGATACCGCGCAACACATTCAGCAGCGCCGGAATGTGGTGGGCGATGACCGGAATACCGGAGGTCAGCACCGCGGCCGAAAGATCCCGCTGGGGGTCGGCCCAGGCGAACTTGTTGATCAGGCCCACGTGGCCGAAGGCCTGGCGGGTATTGGGGCCCCACACGCCGAAGGGCTCGTCGCCCAGCATCAGGCCCGCGCTGAAGCGCATGGGGATAAACAGGGTCCGGTCCAGGGTGCGGGTGCCGAATTCCTGCACGGCGCGGGCCACTGTGCGTTCAGAGCAGATGCGTCGGCGGCCCCATTTGCCGCCGTTGAGCATCATCTGGAAGAAACGGGAGGCTTCCTCGGCGGTACCGGCCAGGTTGCCCGCCGGGATGATGGCTTCCTGGAAGCGGGGATCGTTGCAGACCTGCTCCAGTGAGACGATGTCGGTGCCCAGGGCGCGTTTGATAAAAGCACCCATCAGCGGTCCCGGCCTGGGGCCGGTGGCGTAGGTGGCCGCCAGGTCATCCAGGTACTGCGGCTCGATGCCGTAGCTGAAATACTTCATGCCCATGGGTTCACGGATTTTTTTCGTGATGTAGTCATTGATATTGGCCCCGGTGACCTTGCGTATCACCCGCTCCAGCACAAAGCCGCCGGTGATGGCGTGATAGGCCAGTTTGGAGCCATCGGTGACGATGGGCTCCGCATCACACAGCAGTTCCCAGGTCTGGTCCTCGTCCCACAGCACCTCGATATCCACGTCCTTGGGCAGTCCGGGGATGCCGCCCCGATGCGCCAGGATCTGGTGGATGGTGATATTGTCCTTGCCCTTGCGGGCGAACTCGGGGGCGTAGAACGCCACCGGGTCCGAGACGTTGATCAGCCCTTCTTCCTGCAGCATGTGCATCAGCAGCGCGGTGATGCCCTTGGAGGTGGAGTACAGGCACATGGGGGTGTCGGGTGTGGCGACCACCTTTTCGCTTGCGGGCCCGTCGTCGGGGCCGTTGCCGCGCACATGTCCTATGGAGCGGGACAGCAGGACCTTGCCCTGGTGGCGCACGCAGGCGGTGATGGCCGGGTGCACGCCGGTCCGGTAAACCTTGATGATGTCGTCCCAGATCCGATCGACATCGGAGTGCAACAGGCCGACCTCACGGGGATCGATTTCCTGTTTCGTGTCGATGTTGATGACCGAATCGAGATCCCGTGGAATCTCACTCAGGTGGAAAACATGTTTGCGTAGTAGTTTCATTATCTTTCTCTCCTGGGGTCCAGAATCGCCATCAGGGTGTCATGTTAGGCGCAAGCGCCGGGCGAGTGCAATGCGCTCCCGACACCCGGCCTGGCGGGATCAGGGGCTGGTGGCTGTAACCAGCCATACCGCCGCCTGCAGATCCAGTGCACCCTTTGTGAAATACGGCTGCAAAGCCGTTTCAATGCTGGGAAATACCTTATCCAGAACAGACTGGGGCTGCTCTGACAGCAGCCTGCTGACTGGCCCGATGCGGGCGAGCTCGCGCACCGCCTCGGGCAGTCCCGACGCCTCACTGATGCGCAGGGTAGTGCTGAAGGGGTGCAGATTCACCTGGCTGAAACCGGCGGCCCCCAGAATGGATTCTACCCGGGCGGGATCCGCAAAGGCGAAGGGGCCCGGTGCATTCGGCGGCGGCGGCTCCGGCGGTGGCAGATGCTGCAGCGCCGCTTGCAGGGGAATGCGCACCCAGTCGTTGTTCTTGGGCGACTGCCAGCAGCAGAAGGCCAGGCGTCCACGCAGAGCAATACGCATATTGGTAAACGCGGCTACCGGGTCATCGAAGAACATGACCCCGAAACGGGAAAACAGCAGATCGAAACTGCCGGGCGGGAACGCATGTGAGGAGGCGTCGGCCCGCAGAAACTCCAGGCTGGCCCGGCCGGATGCGGGTGTTTCGGCCTTGCGGCGCGCCACTTCCAGCATTGGCTCCGAGATGTCGACCCCCAGCACCCGGGCATTCTCTCCAAGCCGTTGCGCCAGCAGCAGGCTCTGGCTGCCCCCACCGCAGCCCACATCCAGAGCGCTGTTGCACCCTTCCAGCGCCGCATGGTCAAGCAGCGCCTCGCTGATCGGGCCCAGCAGGCGCGCCATGGTGTCGTCGTCCTCAGCCCAGCGCTTGCCAGCTTCGCCGTTCCAGTACTCAATCTGTTCCGCATTACTCATTGTTCAGGTCTCCTGTTTTGCGCCCTACAGTATCAGTTATCGGGTGAGATGCTAGAATTGATCGGTATCATGTAATTTGCGGTCGGATATCCGCCACAATCACCGCTGTTATCAACCACTTTTATCAGAAGGGGCCCTGCATGGCTTATTCAGCTTGTCGCTACATTCTTTTCTCCTTGCTTCTGGCAATGCCTCTGGCAGTGCTTGCCGAAGGCGATGCCCCGTCATTAGAGAGCGACTGGATGCAGTTGGTGAAGGGCTATCGCGACCCGGCCACCGGGGTGGAAATGAAGGAAGTCGAGAAAGGCGAAGGCGCGGACAGTCGCACTGTCACCCTGGCGATCCCTAAATCCGCTATTAACAAACCCGGCGAAATCGAGGAAGTTGTGGTGATTGGCCGCCGTCCCGAAAAACCCGAACCGCTGGATATCAGCTTTGAGTGGGTAGACGACTACGACAAGGACAATTACGGCCTTATCATTCGCCTCGGTAAGAATTCCAACTGGCCTATCCGGCTGTTCATTGATTCCGGGCCCGGATACATCGACAACTGATTTGCCTGCCCCGGCTGCAAGCGGGCGAACAGTTTCGACAATAACAACAACAGGAAGTAGTTCATGCGCATGACCGCCACACTAATGAGTTTTCTAGTACCGGCCGCTGTCACTTTGATGGCGGCCGCCAGCCAGGCCTGGGCGGCGCCCGCCGACCAGCAGCCTCCACCGAATCCCTATCAGGTGGAGCGCAGCTGGCCCCCTTACTTCCTGGAACACCAGAAGTTGTTTACCGAACAGGCCGGTACCTACAAGGCGGGTAAATACCCGGTCTGGACAGTGCATGTGCCCGGTGGCTGGATCGGCAACAGCACTATCATCGAGGGCGATGACGGCCTGATTGTCTACGATACCAGCGTTAACGTCGACGCAGGCGCGTACATCGCGGCGGAGATCCGCAAGATTTCCGACAAACCGATCAAGGCGATTTTTTACTCGCATCACCACACCGACCATTACAACGGCACCTCGGCGCTGGTCACACCTGAGCAGGTGGCTGATGGCAGTGTAAAAATCTATGCCTGGGATAATTTCGAGGAAGAGGTCGCCAATGAGTTCGGCGCCATATTGCCGCGCCAGCTGATGGGCGTTTTTTATTACGGGCCTGATCTGTTGCCGGAGGAAGAGAAACACTACCACGGTTGCTGCGCCCCCCGGGTACTGGGGGGCAAGGCGGGCTATATTCCGCCCACTGACACGTTCAGTGAAGATACCGATCTGACGATTGCCGGTGTGCGAATCAAGGTGTTTTATACCGGTGGCGAGGCCATTTCTGAATTTGGCCTGTACCTGCCTGATTTCGACATGGTCCTGATCGCTGACGAATTTTTCTACGCCCTCGCCAACGTGCACTCCATCAGGGGCTCCAAGCCCCGGTTGCCGGAAAACTACATGAAGGCACTCGATACGGTGCGCGAGATCAAGCCCGAGTGGCTGCTGGGTTCCCATATCATGCCTATCGAGGGGCGGGAGGACATACAGCGCTATGTCACCACCAGTCACGACGCCATCCAGTATCTTTGGGATCAGGGCATTCGCTATATCAACAAGGGCTACACCCCGGGGGAACTGCAGCAGCGGTTCAGGGAGCTGCCACCCTATCTCGATATCGCACCCTATACCCGCCCCATGTATGGCACGCCCTGGATAATAGCGCCGGAGCTGTATACCGGCTGGGTGAGCTGGTTCGGCGGGGACGCCACCGACCTGTTACCCACGGAACCGGTGACCAAGGCGCGCCGTTACGTGGAGATGATGGGTGGGCGAGACAAGGTCCTGGCAACGGCGAAGCAGGCCTTTGCCGATGGCGACGGGCAATTTGCCGCCGAGCTGACCCAGCTACTGGTGCGCATCGACAACAACGACTGGGACGCCCGGCACCTGAAGGCCGCGAGCCTGCGCCAGCGCGGTTACCAGGAGATCAATACGATTGCCCGGGCCTGGTACCTCAATGGCGCAAACGAGTTGGACGGCAAGGTCAATCCGGCGGGCCTGATGAAGCTCGGTATGCTGTCGGTGCAGAGCCAGCTCGCTGGCGGTGAGTTACTGGAAAGCTGGCGCTATCAGGTTGACGCCGACAAGGCCGGTGACAACCGCATGGTGCTGGGCTTTCAGTTTACGGATTCCGGTGACAGTTACGCGGTGGAATTACGCAACAGTATTCTGGAGATAAGCCCGGGGCCGCTGCCCGCCGATATGGCAGCTGTGAGACTCACGGCGCAGCAGCTGCGCGATGTGTTGGCCGGCAAGCCGGCGCCCGCGGGCGCGGGAGATACCGCTGCACTGGCGAGCCTGATCGCCTATCTCGACGTTGAAAACAAGGGTTTTTACATGCACGTGCGCTAGTGATCCTGCTCGCGCCTGAGCGGCGCCAGCGTTGTGTGGACCAGTTGTGTGGACCGGGCAAGCCTTACACTACTTCAGAGGATATTTGTCATGCCGGATTCAGTGATCAAGCGCGTGCTAAAACTGCTGGGCCTTGTGTTAGCCCTGGCTGGCGCAAACGCATATGTGTGGGCGGCTGACACCGTCGAGGATTACATAAAGGAATACCCCAACCAGCAGCAGACCAGGATGATGAACGCCTGGCTGAAGACCAATAAACCGGGGACCTTCCGGTTTACCGGACTGGTGGACCCGACAGAGACCACCGTGGTGACACCCCAGGCAACCGTTGACTACGGGTACAACTGGTTCAGCCTGACCAACGGCCCTGCCATTATCAACACGCCGCAGTACGATCGATTTTTTTCGGTCTCCATTTTCGACATGAACCACAACATACCCGCGGTGATCGTCAACCCGGAGAAACCGATCGTGATTATGCGCCCTGGCCAGAGTGTTCCGGAGGGCGACTTCACGGTGGTTGAGCTCGAGACCGACCAGGGTCTGGCCTTTACCCGCATGGTGGTGGTCGACAACATGGATCAAGTGCGCGAACTCAGTAAATCGATCACCATGACCGGTGGCGATGGTGACATGAAACGGGCCGTTGCGACATTCTCACCAGAGGTAGAGCAAGCCGCCCTGGCCGAGATTCAGCGGACCGATGTGCCAATGAATCCGGATAAGGCCTTTGGTAAAAAGTCCGGGGATGTGGACCCGCTGGCACTGGCGCGCGCGGTCAACCTCGGCCAGTTGGGTACGCCGACTGATTCTGTGCGCTACAAGTTGCTCCTTACCGATGACAGCGGCGCACCGCTCCGTGGCCAGGACAGTTATGTACTCACGGTGCCCGCCGGCATTGTTCACGATCAGGGCTATTATTCCATCACGGTGTATGGCACGGACAACAAGGGACTGATCCCCAATGCCACGGGGCGGTATGATCGCACCACCTACTCTTCAACTGCCAATGCCGATGGCACCTACACCGTGTCACTCAACCCGGCGGGGGAGGGCGTAAACGCCATTCCAACCGGCAAGGATTTTTACGCTGTTTTGCGGGCCTATGTACCGGTAAGCGGAGCAGACCTGACCGTGGCGGTGCGCCGCCTGCCCGCCGCCGGCACGAACAACCAGGAGTAAAGCTGTAATGTCCGATACCCTCGCACACCGAAAAGAGCTTTGCTTCTGGGGCTGGGGCTACGCCGATGCCGGGCTGACAGCGGGGGAGCTGACCCATGTAAAAAAGTTGGCGACGCAACTGGGTGCCGGCGTAACCCCGGGGGCTGAACCCCGCCTGGAAGACTTCGAGCTGACCGCACCGCGTATCGCCGCGCCAGCGGCCCTGGCGCCGATCCTGTCCGCCACACCCTACGACCGCATCACGCACGGCTACGGCAAATCTTTTGCCGACCTGGTGCGCATGCAGCAACGCAGCATGCCCCATCCGCCGGACTGGGTAGCCTTTCCCCGCAGTGAAGAGGACATCGACGCCCTGATGGAATTCGCCGCCAGCAGCGGCGCGGCGCTGATACCCTTCGGCGGCGGCACCAGTGTCTGCGGCGGCGTGGAGCCGGATGTCGGCGGTGATTACGGCGCGGTGATCAGCGTTGATCTGCAGTATCTCAACCGGGTGCTGGAAGTGGACAAGAGCAGCCGGGCGGCTTTGATCGAGGGCGGTGCCCTGGGCCCGGAACTGGAAGCGTCGCTGAAACCCCATGACCTCACGCTGCGTCACTACCCGCAGAGTTTTGAGTTTTCAACCCTGGGTGGCTGGATTGCCACCCGCGCCGGGGGACACTTCGCGAGTAACTACACCCACATCGACGACTTTGTGGAAAGTGTACGCATGCTGACACCCCAGGGCGCGATGGAGAGCCGGCGCCTGCCGGGCTCCGGCGCCGGCCCATCCCCGGACCGCATGATGATCGGCTCCGAGGGCACGCTCGGTTTTATAACCCGGGCCTGGATGCGGCTGCAGGACCGGCCGCGGTTTCGGGCATCTGCCAGCGTGACCTTTGCCGGTATGCCCCAGGCCGCCGCCGCTGTCCGGGCCATCAGCCAGGCGGGCCTGTTTCCCAGCAACTGCCGCCTGCTGGACCCGCTGGAAGCCCTGGTGAACGGCGTGGGGGATGGCAGCACGGCCCTGTTGGTGCTGGCCTTTGAGTCAGCGGATCACCCCCTGCAGGCCTGGATGGCCCGCGCCCTGGAGCTGGTGGCGGATCACGGCGGTCGCTGGGACCAGGACAGCGTTAACCGCTCTATGGCGCCGCCCTCGGTGGAAAAAGAGGGAGAGGGCGAACACCGCAAGGGCGCGGCCGGTGACTGGCGCAACCAGTTCCTGCGGGCGCCTTACTACCGCAATTACCTCACCCCGGCGGGACTTATCCTTGACACCTTTGAGACAGCCATCACCTGGGACCGCTTCGAGGCGTTCTACGCAGGCGTGCGGGAGCGGGTCGGCAAGGTGCTCAGGGAAGTGAGCGGCGTCGAGCCGATGCTCAGTTGCCGCTTTACCCACGTCTACCCCGATGGCCCCGCACCGTATTTCACTTTCTACTGCATGGGCAGTAAAAGCGGCGACATGGCGTCCATGCTCGACAGGTGGCGCACCATCAAGCTGGCGGCCAACGAGGCGGTCACCAGCCTCGGCGGTACGGTTACCCATCACCATGCGGTCGGTCGCGATCACCGCCCGCATGGCTATGACCAGCAGGTGCCGCCGCTGTTTCGCCAGGCCTTCGCCGGCGCCCGCCAGGCCCTGGACCC
>JAHEBL010000198.1 GCA_024642265.1 Haliea sp.
GATACGCTGTCGCGTACAGTGATCGCGCCGACAGAACTGCCGGTGGGTATCATAACGGCGATCATCGGCGTACCGTTTTTCATCTCCCTGCTGCGCCAGCGTCACCACTACGGCATGCAGCAGTGACCGTGCTGCAACTGGATCGGGCCAGCGCCTCCCCCTGGGGCCCGGTGCTGCTGGACAATATCAGCCTGGCGCTCCAGCCCGGCCAGGTGCTGGGCCTGGCGGGTCCCAACGGGGCTGGCAAGTCCTCGCTGCTGCGCCTCATAGCTGGCGATATTTCACTGAGTGATGGCAGGCTGTTGTTAAATGGTAAACCCCGCGTCGACTGGTCAGCCCGGCCACTGGCGCGCAAACTGGCCTATCTCCCGCAGTTGTCTCTACTCAACTTTCCCTACACGGTCGAGGAAGTCGTCGCCCTGGGACGCATGCCACATGACACGGGGCTGACCATCGACAACGCCATTTTGTCACGGGCGATGGCAGCCACTGACATCACCGGTTTGAGCGGACGGCTCTACACAAGACTGTCCGGCGGCGAGAAACAGCGGGTGCAACTGGCGCGGGTATTCAGCCAGATATGGGACGCCGGCGTCGGCGGCCTGCTGTTGCTGGATGAGCCCACAACCGCCCTGGACCTGTCACACCAGCAGCTTGTCATTAGCGCGGTACGCCACCTCGCTGACACCGGCTGTGCGGTTGCATTGGCGATTCACGATCTCAACCTGGTTGCCGGCCTGGCAGATACGATTGCCGTACTGGAAAAAGGCCGGATCGCAGCCTGTGGTTCGCCACAGCAGGTATTCACCGAGGCCATGTTTCGTGACGTCTTCGATATCGACGTAGTGATCCAGCAACACCCCGGCCGCGATCAGCCGCTGGTGATCAGCCGGTGAAGCGATGAAAATCCTGCTGCCAATTGCCGCCGTCAGCCTGATAGCCGCGCTGCTGCCTGCCGAGGTGTGGTCGCAGCCTGTCAGCGTGGTGGATTTCAGCGGGCGCAGGGTAAGCCTGGATGCTCCCGCGCGCCGCATCGTCACCCTGGCGCCGCACAGCGTTGAAAACCTGTTCAGCGCCGGCGCGGGACAGGCGCTGGTCGGGACGGTCAGCTCAAGCGACTACCCGCCGCAGGCCAGGACGGTACCACTGGTTGGCACTTTCAACGCCTACAGTCTCGAGGCGATCGCCGCTGCGCAACCCGATCTTATCGTCATGTGGGGCTCCGGAAATGGCGCAGGTACGCTCGGCAAGCTCGAGGTATTGGGTATCCCCGTTTATGTCAGTGAACCCAGGCAGCTCGAAGACATACCCCGGGACATCCGTGCCCTGGGCCTGCTGGCAGGTACCGTTGCTACCAGCGAAGCGGAGGCACAGCGCATAGAACAGGGACTGGCTGCCCTGCAGGCACGCTTCAGCCAGCGGGCGCCGAAACGCGTGTTATACGAAATCTGGAATGACCCTTTGCAGACCATCAACGGCGATCACCTGATAAGCCAGGTGATACGGCTCTGCGGCGGGCGCAACATATTTGCAGATGCCACCACCCTCGCACCACGGGTCAATATCGAGTCCGTGCTGGCAATGGCACCGCAGGCTATTATCGCCAGTGGCGTAAACGAATCCCGCCCTCACTGGCTCGACGAGTGGCGACGCTACCCTGCCCTGCCGGCAGTGCGCGACAATGGCCTGTTCTTCATTCACCCCGACCTGCTGGAGCGCCCTACTGCCAGGGTTCTGCTGGGAGCACAGACATTGTGTGAACAACTGGACTCCCTGCGGGCCCGGCGACCCACCGGCGCTCCCGGAGCCTGAAAAAACCAGCACCTACCCCGCCGCCCTAATCGGCGCTTGCCAGCGTCAGGTAGTTTGCTAAGCTCTGCACTCCACGCACGTCCGACAAGCCAACACTGAACAGCGAGAGACCAGTATGAAACCTGAAACCATAGCCCTGCACGCGGGTTACGCGGGTGACCCGAGCACCCATGCGGCCACGACGCCGATTTACCAGACCACCTCGTACACCTTCGACAACACCCAGCACGGCGCTGACCTGTTCAACCTTGCGGTACCGGGCAATATTTACAGCCGCATCATGAATCCCACCAACGCCGTACTGGAACAACGCCTCACGGAACTCGAAGGGGGCGTCGGCGCGCTAGCGGTTGGCTCGGGCATGGCGGCCATTCGCTATGCGATAGAGGCTATCGCCGAAGTCGGGAGCAATATCGTCAGCACCACCCAGCTCTACGGCGGCACCTACAACCTCTTTGCCCACACTTTTCCACGCCAGGGTATCGAGGTGCGTTTCGCGAAAGCCGATGACTTCAAGCAGGCGGCAGCACTGATTGATAAAAACACCAAGGCACTGTTCTGTGAATCCATCGGCAACCCCGCGGGTAATATCGTCGATATCCGCAGGTGGGCGGATATTGCCCACAGCGCCGGTGTACCCCTGATCGTGGACAACACGGTGGCCACCCCGGTGTTGTGCCGGGTATTCGATCACGGGGCCGATATCGCAGTGCATTCCCTCACCAAGTACATAGGCGGCCACGGCACGACCATCGGCGGGGCAATCGTTGACTCGGGTAAGTTCGACTGGTCTGCCCACGCGGACCGCTTCCCCATCATGAACACCCCGGATCCCTCATACCACGGCGTGGTCTACACCGAGGCCATGGGAGCGGCTGCGTACATCGGTCGTTGCCGTGTGGTGCCGCTGCGCAATACCGGCGCGGCCATGTCGCCTCACAGCGCCTTTCTCATCATGCAGGGGCTTGAGACACTGACCCTGCGCATGCAGCAGCATTGCAAGAACGCGAAAAAAGTTGCGAAGTACCTGAGCAAACATCCCCAGGTGAAGTGGGTAAACTATGCCGGCCTCAAGGACAGCCCCTACCGGGAAAACAGCAAAAAGTTCTGCAATGGCAAGGCCGCCGGCATCCTCAGCTTCGGCATCGAGGGCGGCTTCGAGGCGGGCGGACGCTTTATCGACGCCCTGCAACTGATCCTCCGCCTGGTCAATATCGGTGACGCCAAGTCACTGGCCTGCCACCCGGCCAGCACCACACATCGCCAGCTAAACCCGGCGGAACTTGCTTCCGCAGGTGTGAGCGAGGACATGGTGCGACTGTCGGTCGGCATCGAGCATATCGATGACATCCTGGCTGATATCGAGCAGGCTCTCGCCGCCGCAAAATAGCGACTCCAGCGAGTTGATCCGCGCGCAGGGCCTGGTTCATCAGGCCAAAAAAAAGCCCGGCTGACATAGCCGGGCTTTTTGTATCCAGGGACTGCGCGGGCGCTATCTGCACCCGCACAGACCGGGCCTCAGAATGCGGCGGACAGTCGCGCGTACCAGAATGCCCCGTTGAAGCCGAAGGGTGAGGTAACCGCGTAGACATCACCCAGGAACTGCAGGGTGCCGTCACCTTCCTTGTCCGGATACTCGTCAAACACGTTCTGCCCACCCACGGTCACCGTATAGTGATCGAAGAAAGTGTAACTGGCTTCCAGGTCGACCAGCACCGTGTCGTTGTAGTGATAGGTATTCGCCTTTGACGCTGTACCGTCACCGAACAGTCCCGGGGTAGTCTGCCAGCTGCCATAGTAGTTGACGCGAACCAGGCCACTGAAAGAAGCCAGGTCATAGATCAAACTAAGCACCGAGCTGTCCTCGGGCACCTGGTTTTCCAGGTCGAACACCCGGCTCTGGTCAATCGCATTGCTCTTGACGTTGGAAATCTCCTGCTTGTTGTGGTTGTGGCGCATATCGGTGGTCAACGTTCCGGCACCGATGTCATGCCAGGTGGTGATAGCCAGGTCGACACCGGTTACCTCCGTATCGAAGCCATTGGTAAAGTAATTGGCATTCGATCCCAGCAGCAGGTCTGCATCCGGATAACCCTGGGCATCCAGGTCATCGACATTCTGCTGGCTGATGGTGTTGGAGGAGAGGGCAAGACGATCCTCCACCTTGATGTTGTAGTAATCCACGGTGATATTGATCTTGTCGCCGGGGGTCCACACCAGGCCT
>JAHEBL010000091.1:0-3369 GCA_024642265.1 Haliea sp.
GCCCACGTCACTACCCGCTGCGCTTGGTAGTGACGTGGGCTCATACACAAACTTATTCCAACGATGTGTTTCGTTTGATTTGTTTATTTCGTTTATTTCGAATATAGTGTGTGGGGGTTTAGTTTATGAAGAGGTTGTCTTCGCGTCAATAGATTAGATACCGGGCCGGTTGACAACTCCCATACGGGAAAGGAATTTAGGTAGATTGGCTATGAGTACAGCAAAAGAATTTGGACACCTGCCAGACGTTGAGGCGGCGCAGCTTGCAAGGGCGAGTGCGGCGGAGCTCAGCAAACTGTTGAATGAAAAACCTGAATGTGATCGTGCGAGTATCAAATTGGACGGGCATGACCTCATCCTGCCGCGCCAGGCGCTCATCCTGCTAAGGGATTTGCTTGCAGATATGGCACAAGGCAATGCTGTGACTGTTGTGCCCATGCATGCTGAGATGACGACCCAGCAGGCAGCAGATATTCTCAATGTCTCCCGACCGTACCTGGTGAAGCTGCTGGAGCAGGGAGACTTGGGCTTCACCAAGGTCGGGACCCATCGGCGTATTCGATTTGAAGATCTGATGGCCTATAAGAAGAAATGCCGAGAGCAAAGTGACCGGGCGATGGATGAGTTGGTCAGGCAGGCTCAGGAAGATAACCTGGGTTACTGATGAGTATTGTTGTCATGTACGATGCCTGTGTGCTGTACCCGGCACCGCTGCGTGACTTACTGTTGGAACTGGCCATCTCGGAATTGTTTGCGGCCAAATGGACTGAAATGATCCACGATGAGTGGATCCGGGGTTTGCTAAGATCTCGCCCCGAATTGGAAGAAAGACTGCAACAGACCCGGCGACTAATGAATGAGGCCGTGCCCGACGCGCTGGTCGAAAACTTCGAGCCCTTGATCGATGGTCTACAACTCCCAGACGCCAATGATAGGCATGTGCTTGCCGCCGCGATCAAATGTCATGCCCAGATTATCGTTACTAGCAACCTGAAGGACTTTCCACCCGAATCTTTGGAACCCTACGGCATCGAGGCGATGCACCCGGATGAATTTGTCGAGCATCAGTTTGGACTGAGCCCGGGAGCAGTGATGGCCGCTGTCAAGCGAATTAGAGCGCGCCTGAAGAATCCGAAGCTGAGTCAGAAGGAATATCTGGAGACACTCGCCGCCCGGGGTTTGCCAGTTACAGCAGATCTCCTGAGGGAATATTCTGAATTGATATAGACCCAGTCGATCAAAGAATGCAACTTCCGCTAACTTCCATCTAGCTGAATAACCCGACTGTCCACTTAATTGTTTGGTGGACAGTGCCTGTTCAGTAGTGGCGATTTCGTGATTTAATTTACAGTCCTACATACTACACAGACATGTAAAGCAACTCTTAAAATAAAATACAATCATTAGGCTGTACGGGGAGTGTCTAGATCAGAGGATAGGTCCTGTGAATGCCATCCTATTTGTCTTCCCTGTGAGGTTCGTGGAGTCGGACGGTGTGTTGTCCATAACTCTATGACTACTTTATAAAATTCTGGCGCAGCATGATTCGAACCACACACCTCCCGCTTATGAGGCGCTGGGAAAGGACCGAACCGGGGCAGTAAGCGGAAGAAAGGTAAGTTGTTTTTCTGGGGGCCGGCGGCAGGGCGACCGAAACCGACCGTATGCCGAACCCGGGTAAGATCGGGTTTCAGGGTCGGTGGCAGTAAGTCGAAGAAGCGTAAGGGATTGTAGAAACCGAACTCCGAACCAGGGCCGAACTGGGCATCAGACCCGCAGCTAGCCACTTCAGGCCTGAAATTGATGGGCTGTCGGCCGAGGGGAAACTTGCTATGCTGGCCTCATTACGAGACAAGAGGAGGGTGATCATGCAAACGGCGAAACAAGATGTTGAGCACTTGCTACTCCAGTTGCCGGACGACAGCACACTAGAAGATATCCAGTATCACCTCTACGTGTTGGATAAGGTCAAGCGCGGTCAGCGAGCTATTGCTGACGGTAAGCGCTATACGTCAGAGGAGGCACGTGCGCGCCTGAGTCGATGGATTACACCGTAGTATGGTCGGAGGGGGTGCTGGACGATATCGATGCTCTGGCGGATTACATAGCACGAGATTCGTTTTTCTACGCACAGCAGGTGGTAGGCGTCATTTTGGGTTTAGGTGATTCGCTTGCGACCCAGCCGGCACGCGGTCGTGTTGTCCCTGAGTTGAACGACACAGCTATTCGCGAACTTTTTGTATACAGTTCCGCATGCTTTATGAAATACGCAAAGATGAGCGGGAGATTCACCTGCTGGCGGTCCTCCATGGGAAACGTTTGCTGAGCTCCCTTGAGCGATTCCAGGAAGACGGAAATTCCTAGCGAGCGGACTACGTATTTTGATTTGTCGGTAATGTCAGCTGGTTACCCGTTGCCGCGATCCATCAAGGGCATTACCCTTGGGCAGTATGAAGGAAATCCTTTACTTACTTTTCCAACTGTTCATAGCCATAGGCAGGTTGCTTGAACTTAGACAGCGGATTTCTGAAGAAGTAAATTTTCCAATACCTATCCTATCGCCAGGGACGCCTTATTTTTTATTCCTCTGCTCTAACACTCTACCGATCCGATGGGAGACCCAGCGTGGTTGTTGAGTCATGAGTGTTTTCAGCAGGCGGTTACCCATGCCGTTGATGTACACTGGCTTGCCTTTCATGGTGGCGAGGTAGGCCTGTTCTGCGACTTCGGAGGCTGAGAGCACCTTTACAAGGGGTATGGACATGTGTCCCCCGGCTTCTTTTTCTATCAATTCGGTTCGGACGAAGCCCGGGCATAAGGCCGTCACTGTGATGCCGTAACGGGCATTTTCGATCGCCAGCGCTTCGGACAATGACAACACAAACGCCTTGGTTGCCGCATAAGAGGCCAATCCGGGCACCGGCTGGAAAGCCGAGGTTGAACAGACGTTAAGGATTCGTCCATGCCTGCGCGAGCGCATGTCACCGCCGAACATGTGTGACAATTCCATCAATGCCGTGATATTAAGTGAGACAATTTGTTTGTGACGCACCAGATCGACGTCAAAAAACGCGCCATCGGCCAATCCCCCTGCATTGTTCACAAGAATGCCAACCTCGTGGGCATCGGCCATTACCTGATTGTATAGCTTGCTCGCACCAACACCGCTTGCAAGATCCGCTGCATAGGTAGCCACCGAGATACCGTGCTGCGACATTAATTCACCGGCGAGAGCTTCCAGTTTTTCCTTACGGCGCGCTGCAAGTATCAAGTCGTGACCCTTGCGTGCAAATACCCGCGCTAACTCTTCTCCTATTCCAGCGGATGCTCCCGTAATGAGAGTAGTAGACTTTTTATTCTTCACAATGA
>JAHEBL010000091.1:3469-15232 GCA_024642265.1 Haliea sp.
TTACGGCGCGCTGCAAGTATCAAGTCGTGACCCTTGCGTGCAAATACCCGCGCTAACTCTTCTCCTATTCCAGCGGATGCTCCCGTAATGAGAGTAGTAGACTTTTTATTCTTCACAATGAACCTCCAGATTGATCAACAGGTGGGTTTAGTCGTGCCCCGCAACTTCGGCACCAAGCTGGTAGAGATTCTTGCCCAGCCGAGACGCGTCCTGCTGTGACTTGGTTGCCATGACCTTTCTTTGTAACACGAGTAGTACTTCCGTTTGCTGTGCATTGTACGTTCTCCTCGGCGTTAGCGTGTCGATGATGCTTACTATACTTTCTGCCGGAGCAGTAAAGAATGCGGATTAGGGTCAATTAATTGTGAGTTTCGGCCGCTTCCGTAGGCGCATAGGCCGATCAAACGGAAGATCGCATGCATCTGATCATCTTCAATGAACCGCACCTTCTGCGGAAACTGAAATCCTGCAGTACTTACTATCATCGGCCGAGAACGCACTTGTGTCTCGATAAGCAGAGTCCATTACCACGTCCAATGAACTATCAGAGCAGGGAAAAGTTGTGGCGATACCTCATAACGGTGGTTTTCATCATGTAAGCACGGTCCTGGATTGAGTTTTTGGCAGGGACACCGCCATAGCTCCTCCTGGTCAAAGGTCTTCGGTATCAGTTGCCGCTTGCCGCCAACTTCTTGGAGACTGGCCGCCCCAGCGGCGAAAAGCATGACTGAAATTCCCTTGTTCCGTGTAACCCAGCAGCACTGAAATTTCTTCGACCGGGAGCCGGGTTTTCGCCAGGTATTCCCTGGCAAGCTCGAAGCGGATCTCATCCAAAAGTTTCCGGTAGGTCGTTCCCTCTGCCTTCAGGCGCCGCCGCAGGGTTCGGACCGAGATACCCAGCTTTTCCGCCACAAATTCGATATCGGGGAAAAAGCCGGGCCGGGAAATGATCAACATTCGAACGTCATCGACGAAATGGCCACGGGTCGTCAGTTTGGCCAATAACAACTGGCATTGTTGCTGGAAATGGCTGGACGATTCCGGATCGCCCTGGGGCAGTGGATTATCCAGGATGGAAGAGCTGAACACGAATTTACCGCTGCCGGACGAAAACTGTACCTCGCAGCCAAAGTGCTCGCGATACGCCGTTTGCACGCCGTGACCGTCATGAGCCAGGTATACCTCCTGAGCGGGGAATGGCTTCCCCAGTATTTCGCTGAAGTCGACCAGGGCTGCCGACATGTCCCGGTCCAGGTAGAGGTCGACCAGTTCCTGTTCGAAGGGCGGAGGCTCACTCATGGCGAACCATGCTTGTCTGCCTGCCACGCAATATTTCAATGTAAAGAAACTGAAGGTGAGGCGGCCAAACTTTTCTGCGAGAGCGAGTGCGTGACGGAAGGTGGGGGCGCTGAGCAGGGCATAACCAAACAGCCCATAGCGCTGTGGCACAAAACTCCCCCCCAGCTGTAATCCGATCGCCGGGTTGCCGGTCAGCTCCAGGGTATTGCGATAAAACTCCAGTTCCTGCTGCAGCGACATGCGCGCATTACCGTCCTCGAGTTGTGACAGGAGAATGCCGGTGCCTTTCAGGCAGGACTGGTGATCGAAGCCCAGATCCGCCATCACCCCCAGTGCGGGCAACAGTGAACGCACTGGGTGCGGCGGCAGGTCTTGCAGAGTCTTCGCCATCTTATTGTATTCAGGGTGGGCTCAGCGAAAGTGTAACTGGGCTGGCCGAAAATCACAAATTTTTGTCCCGGTGCCACATTCGAAATGCCGGAGATTCCAATTAAAGTTTCACCTGTCATCGAGATAACAACCCAGGAGGCAACACCATGTCTGACGAAAGAAAAGTACTTGTTTATGGCGCCAGCGGTTACACCGGCAAGATCATTGCCGAATCACTGGCCCAGCGGGGCATCCCCTTCTACATGGCGGGCCGAACCCTGGCCAAGCTTGAAAAGGCCAAGGAAATCGTCGAGCAACGCTTTGGCGGCCCGGTTGACGCGGAAATTGTCACTGCCGCCAACAATGCGGATGAATTGCGCCCCCTGTTCGAGAAGGTCGATGTCGTCATCAATGTCGCCGGTCCCTTTATGCAGATGGCCTGGCCTGTCGTGGAGACCGCCCTGGAGTGCAACTGTCACTACACCGACACCACCGGCGAGCAGGACTGGACTATCGCTATCGCCGAGAAATACGGCCAGGCCTTTGCCGACAAGGGCCTGCTGCTGGCACCGGCCACTTCCTATATGTGGACGGCCGGCGCCCTGGCTGCAGAGGTCATTTTGGAAAACAAAGCAATAGACAGTGTCGATATCGTCTACCAGATCGATCATGGCCTGCCCTCCGAGGCCTCCACCAAATCCTTCCTGCGCATGGTCTGCGGCGACCAGCTTTTCCTGGAGTTGAATGAGTACCAGCCCTGGGAGTGGGATACCTTGGTCGATATCAGCGTGCCCTATCGCGCCAGGACCCTGCGAGCGTTCCCCTGGGGCGGCGCCTGTGAGCCGGTGTGGTTCAAGGACGATCCCCGGGTGCGCAACTGCTCAGTACTGACCGTGTTTCCCCAGCAGATGGTCGACGGTATTGCCGCGGCGATCGAAAAGTTTCGGGAAGAGGCCTATCACCTGCCCCAGGAGGAGCGCGAGGCCTTTACCAACGCCATGGGTGACGCCATGGCGGTGGGTGAGCCCCCCAAGGACACTGTCGACGTGCAGCGCAGCGTCATTGTCGCCAGTGGCCAGGGCCAGCAGGTCACCAACCAGTATGTGATGAACCTCTCCGCGCCCTACACCTGGACCGGCGAAATTTCAGCCGAAGTCGCCAAGCTGCTCCTGCAGGGCGGCAAGTTGCTCAAGCCGGGCTTCCAGTCCGCGGCAACGGCTTTCGACTACCGGGAGCTGATTACTACATTCCACGAATTGGGTTTCACCAGCGCACTGCCCGAACCGGGCTCCATGTAGGCGCGGCAGACAAGTACCTATAAAGGAAAGCCGATATGAAAATGAATGCATACATCGCCGGCGTGGGCATGACCCGCTTCGGCAAGCACCTGGACGTTACCCTCAAGGGACTGGCCGGCGAGGCGATTCGCGAGGCACTGGCAGACGCCGGCATCACCGGTGCCGACCTGGAAGTGGCCTACATGGGCAACGCCGCGGGCGGCGTAGTCCAGGGCCAGGAAATGATTTCCGGCCAGGTCGCCCTGCGTGAACTCGGCATCGGCAAGATTCCGGTGATCAACCTGGAAAACGCCTGCGCCACCTCCTCTACCGCGTTCAACCAGGCCTGCGCCATGGTCACCCTGGGTGCCTATGACATCGCCCTGGTCTGTGGTTTCGAGAAGCTGTTCCACGAGGACAAGATGCGCAGCTTCGCCGCTTTCGACGGCGCCGTGGATATCGAAAATGTTCAGGGTGTGATGGGTGCGCTGGAAACCCTGGCTGCAAAGGCGGGTGAAGAGGTGGACAAGGTGAACGCGGGCAAAACCCGCTCCGTGTTCATGGATATCTATTCCCTGATGACGATCGCCCATATGAAGGAGTACGGCACTACCGTGGAGCAGATTGCCGGCGTCACCGCCAAAAACTCCTTCCACGGCAGCCTCAATCCCCGCGCCCAGTTCCAGGTGGAGATGAGCGTGGAGGAAGTACTGGCCTCGCGGGAGATTGTCTGGCCGCTCACCCTGCCCATGTGCTCCCCTATCGGCGACGGCGCCGCCGCGGTTGTCGTGGTCAGCGAGCGCAAGGCAAAAGAAATGGGCTTGAGCAAACCCGTACGGGTACTGTCGTCTGCCCTGGTTTCCGGGTACGACGAGCAGGCCGGGGATCTCTCTGTCGGCGCCTACGCCGCCAACAAGGCGTATGAAACAGCCGGTGTCGGCCCCGCCGATTTGAACCTGATCGAACTGCACGATGCCTCTGCCCCCTCGGAGATCATCGCCTACGAATATCTTGGCATCTGCGCCAAGGGCCAGGGCGGCAAGCTGATCGAGGACGGCACGACCCGCCTGGGCGGACGCCTGCCGGTCAACGTTTCCGGCGGCCTGTTGCGCAAGGGTCACCCGATCGGGGCCTCCGGCGCGGCCCAGATCGTCGAATTGACCGAGCAACTGCAGGGCCGCAGCCATCAGCGCCAGGTAGAAAATGCCCGTATCGGCCTGGCCCACAACGGTGGCGGCATGATCGGCACCGATGCGGCGGCAACGGTGGTCAGCATACTGCGAAAGGGGGGTTGATTATGGTCGAGCGCAGCCCATTGATTCTCGCCAACCTGGTGCGCAACTGGTGTGACCGGGAACCGGACCTGAAGATCCTGACCTTTGTGGCTATCGATGACGCGGGTAATTTTCAGGAGGAGACACGCACTTACCAGCAACTCTGGGACAACGGTCAGCGCCTGGCGGCCTGGCTGAGAAACCAAGGCATGCAAGCGGGCGATGCCTTTGCCCTCGTAATGCAGAACCATGCCGAGTTCGTCGACTTCATGGTGGCCTCGTCTATCCTCGGGACGGTCTTTGTGCCGATCGATTCCCGCACCCGGGGGGACAAGCTGAAGTACATGCTGGATTTCGCCGAGTGCAAGGGCGCGGTAGTAGGAGATAACGCGCTGCAAGAAGTACAGAGCGTTTGGCAGGGTACACAAAAATGGATTGCCACGTTGGGCGACGACCTCGGTGATTATAGCGGTATTTTGCCGGTGCTAGCGGGGCCAATCCCCACACCTCAGCTGGATATTGTGTCTACGGACCCGAATGCTGCCATGCAATTGCTCTACACCTCCGGCACCACCGGCGACCCCAAGGCCATTATGTCAACCCACGGTCGCTACGGCGTGTCCGCAACCCTGCCCGTAGTGCTCGGCCTTGGCCAGGACGACTGCCTGTACACCGGCCTGTCCCTGACTCATGCCAACGCGCAGGTTATCACCCTGGGCATGAGCCTGCATGCGGGCATCCCCTGTGTGATCAGCCAGAAGTTTACCAAATCACGCCTGTGGGATATCACCCGTCACTACGGCTGTACTTTCTTCAATCTGCTGGGCGGTATGACCACGGCCATCTACGCAGAACCCCCCCGCAGCGACGATAGTGACAACCCGGTACGCAAGATTCTTTGCGCCGGTATGCCGGCCGCTATCTGGGATGATTTTTCGCAGCGCTTCGATGTCGATCTGTTCGAGTTCTACGGCGCCGCTGAAGGCGGCCTGTCTTTCAACCCCCCGGGTATCGGGCCAGTTGGAAGTTGTGGCAAGCCGCCACCGTCCATGCAAATTGCTATCCTCGACGAGAACGGCACCCCGGTAGCGCCAGGCGAGGCGGGCGAGATCTGCTTTCGCGAGGCCGACGGCAGCTGCCCACAAATGACCTATTTCAAAAATCCGGAAGCCACAGCCAAAAAACTCGCCGACGGCTGGCTGCACATGGGTGACATTGGCCACATGGACGCGGACGGCTGGCTGTTCTTCCACTACCGCATGGGTGGCGGCATTCGCAAGAATGGCGATTTCGTCAATCCGGCGTTTATCGAGAAGGCCATGTCGGAGATCGACGCGGTCACCGACGTGTATGTCTATGGTATGGAAGTGACAGAGGGACTGGCTCCCGGTGAACGCGACATCGTCGCCGCCGTGGTACCCGCAGATCGCGCCAGTTTCGATGTAGCGGCGGTATCGAGAGCCTGCCGTGAAAAACTGGACCGCAACAGTGTGCCGGATTTCATCCAGGTTGTAGATGAAATTCCGAAGACCGCCTCGGAAAAGCCGCAGGAGCGCTTCCTGGTCGAGGCCTTCGAGAACACCCCGCGGGATATACACCCGGCTGCGGCCAATAGCTAACAGGAGTAAATTCACATGCAAACCATCTTCATCACTGGCGCTGCTCACGGCCTCGGCCTGGCCACAGCAAAACGGTTCGCGGCGCGAGGCTGGTTTGTTGGCCTCTACGACATCAATCGCGAGGTACTGTCAACGCTACTGGAATCAGCTGATTTCCCCAACGCCTGCGGTCAGTACTGTGACGTTACCGACCGCAGCTCCATCGAGGAAGCGCTGGCTCACTTCTCGGCCAATACAGACGGCAGGTTGGACGTGCTGGTCAACAACGCCGGGGTCCTGGCCTCGGGCAAGTTCGAAGAGATCGATCCCGCCGCCCACGACCGTATCGTGGATGTTAATGTCAAGGGGCTCACCAATGTCGCCCAGGCGGCCTTTCCCCTGCTGAAGCAGACGCCTGCCTCGACCCTGGTCAATCTCTGTTCGGTGTCCAGCGTCCACGGCCTGCCGCTGCTGGCGGTGTACAGCGCTTCGAAATATTACGTCAACGGACTCACCGAAGCGTTGCATATCGAGTGGGCACCTCACGACATCCGGGTTACCTCGGTGAAACCGCCGCTGGTCAATACCGCCATGGGGCACCAGGTCGATCCCAGGATCACCGAGAAATTGGTTATGAATATGGAGCCGGAACATGTGGCAGAAGCCATCCAGATGGCCGTAGAGGGCAGCCGTGTAGGTTACGTCCTGGGTACCTCCGCAAGACTTTGGGCCTGGGTGGATAAGTTTTTACCAGAGTCCGGCCGCCGCCGGTTTGTGCGTTACCTGACGAACCACTGATTACCGATAAATCACCTACCTGTAAACGATAACTAACTGAGAACTGAATTATGAGCAACTATATCGATCTGCCGCTCAGCGGCCTGGAAGAACCGCTGTCGGAAATGGAGCAGTACGTTCAGGACACCGCCCACCGCTTCGCCGTGGATGTGCTGCGTCCCGCCGGGGCTGCGCTCGACGAGATGTCCGCGGAGGAATCCATTGCACCGGATTCGCCCCTGTGGGGTATCCTGGAAAAGGCTGCGGGACTGGGCCTGAGTGTAAAAGCCATGCTCGATATGGAACCGCTGGAGCGGGAGCGCATCATGATGATCGCCTCGGAAGAACTGTCCTGGGGCGAGTGCGGCCTGGGGTCTATGGTGCTGGTCAACCAGATGCCCGGCCTGTATGCCGCCCTGGCCGGTAATATGGAGATGGTGGACTTCTGTGATGGCAAGCTGGGCTGCTGGGGCATCACCGAGCCCGACCACGGCAGCGACATGCTGGACGCCGACGGCAGTGTCGCCGCGGCCAATGGCGACTACGGACGCCCCAACTGCGTGGCGCGTATAGAGGGCGACAAGATCGTCGTCAATGGCCAGAAATCGGCCTGGGTGTCCGGCAGTGCGGTGGCACAGGTGTGCGCCCTGTATTGCCACTTAGAGGAAAATGGCAAGACCCGTCCCGGGGTATCGCTGATTGTGCCCCTGGACCTGCCGGGCGTCACCAAAGGCAAGGCGCTGGAAAAAATGGGGCTGCGCTGCCTCAACCAGGGAGAGATCTACTTCGACAACGTGGAAGTGCCTCTTTCGCACCTGCTGGTCGGTCCTGACGGTTATGTGGATTTTGTACGCCACACCCTGACTGAGGCCAACGCCCATGTCGGCAACGTGGCGGTCGGACTGGCCCGCGCCGCCTACGAACACGCCCACGCCTACGCTCACGAGCGCAAGCAGGGCGGTCTGCCCATTATCCGCCACCAGAGCGTGCGATCCCGGCTGTTCCATATGTTCCGCAAGGTGGAAGCGGCCCGGGCCCTGGTGCGCCGGGTGATGACCTATAACGCCACGGCACCCGAAGCCGCCCTGCAGGGTTCCATCGCCGCCAAGGTCACCGCGACCCAGACCGCTTTCGAGGTCGCCAGCGACGCCCTGCAGATCTTTGGCGGCAACGGCATGACCCGTGAATACCCCATGGAGAAGCTGCTGCGGGACGCCCGCGCCATGCTGATTGCCGACGGCTGTAACGAGATGCTGGCGCTCAAGGGCGGCAGCCTGTTGGTCAACCCCGAACTTTTGTAATCAAGGAATACATACAATGTCACTTAGACTCGACGACAAAGTTGCACTGGTTACCGGCGCGGGTAGTGGTATCGGCGAGGCTATCGCCAAACGCTTTGCCGAAGAAGGCGCCCTGGTTTTTGTGACTGACCTCAACGCCGAAAGCGCCGGGCGGGTTGCCGACGAAATCACCGCTGCCGGGGGGCGCGCTGAGGCCCGTACCCAGGATGTGACCGACCAGACAGTTTGGATCAGCGTTATCGAGGAGATTGTCGCCGGTCACGGGGCGCTGGACATACTGGTGAATAACGCCGGTATCGTAATACCCGCAACAGTAGAAGAGGCCACACTGGCAGACTGGCGCACTACCCAGGCCGTCAATGGTGAAAGTGTCTTCCTGGGTACCCAGTCTGCGATTGCGGTCATGAGGGAACGGGGCGGCGCCATCATCAATATTTCGTCCATAGAGGGAATCATTGGCGAACCCCAGACCGCCGCGTACAACTACAGCAAGGGCGGTGTGCGTATTTTTACCAAGTCGGCCGCCTTGCTCTGTGGGCAGAAAGGCTACCCGATTCGAATCAATTCCGTTCACCCGGGCTTCATTATGACACCACTGGTGGAGGGCGGTGTGGCCGCCATGGCCGAGAGTGACGCACAGGAATTCATGGCGCGCGTTACTGCCGGAATTCCCATGGGGGGCATGGGGGAACCACGGGACATCGCCAATGGCTGCCTGTTCCTGGCCAGCGACGAATCGAAGTACATGACCGGATCTGAACTGGTGATCGATGGCGGCTATACCTGCCACTAATTGAGGGTTAGAACGATGCACAAATATAGCGCGCCCGCATGGGCTCAAACGATTTACGATGTCTCGGGCAAGCTGACGGAAGATTTCGGTCCGGGCCCCAAACACCTGAAAATGGCCTGGGTCATAAACCTGCACAAGATCGTTACCCTGTTCATCATCCTGGGTATGATGCTGCACTTTGACAATTTCAGCACCGCCGCCTGGGTCTACCTTGGCCTGCACGGCATCTACGGTTACTGCTGGCTGGTCAAGGACTTCGGCTTCCGCGACGGCAGTTTCGAGACTCGCGTCACCTACGGCGGCGCGTTGATGACCTACCTGGTGCTGGTGGGCTGGTACTGGCTGTTGCCCTACCTATTCCTGTCACGTCATGTGGAGCCCTCGGGGTTCATGCTGTTCGTGGCTGTCGCCATGCACACCCAGGGCATAACCTGGATGATTGCCGGTGACTGCCAGAAGCACTTTTCACTCAAGTATCGCAAGGGTCTTATTACAGAGGGCGTATTTGCTTACACCCGCAACCCTAACTTCCTCGGGGAAATATTTATCTACGCATCCTATGCCCTGCTCGCGAACCACTGGCTGGGTTACCTGGTGCTGGCCTACGCCACCCTGTTTTTCTATTCGCGCATGCACGTCAAGGACGCCTCCATTTCCCGCTATCCCGAGTGGGACAGCTATAGCAATCGCTCCAGCCGGTTGATTCCATGGAAGCTGTTTACCGCACCATTCTCCAGAAATAGCATAGACCAATCCACCCCTGCCTGAGGCACGAGAATGACTCCCGATACTACAAAAAAAATGTTCCTCATCGCGGCCATCTTCAACTGGATAGTCGCGTTAGGTTTTTTCTTTGTTCCTGGTGTATTCCTGTCGCTATTTTTCATAGCACCATTACCTGAGCAAAGTGTCTGGGTGCAGCAATTCGCCGGCCTGGTTTTTATGTTCGGTTTAGGCTACTACTGGGCTTCCAGGGATTTGCATAGCAACCAGGCTATCGTGCGGCTGGCCGTTTGGGCTAAGTGGGGGGTTGTACTCATCGGCCTGCTCAATGTCTTGAGCGGCGACATCAGTTGGCAGTTCATGATTCCCGCCTCCGCTGACGGCGTCTTTGCTGTCCTGTTCGTTCTGGCCCTGAGAACTCTGCAACCCGATCCCTATAGCAGGGGACGTGCCTCCATCTGAAGACACTGAGGCATAACGAGCTGCATGATATATCGTGCGCCTTCTCCTGCATTTTTTACGAGGTGATCTATACTTATTGGCCGCCTGACAAACCACACCGCAGTGAAGCAGGAGTGTCTAGTGAGTATCAGAAAAAGACCCGAACATTTTGATGTGATTATTGCAGGTGCGGGAATCTCCGGCATCGGTTCCGCTTACCACCTTCACGATCAATGCCCGGGCAAAAGCTACCTGGTCCTGGAAGAAATGGAGAGCTATGGCGGCACCTGGCTCACCCATACCTATCCGGGCGTCCGCTCAGACAGCGATCTCTATACCTTTGGCTATCGGTTTAAACCCTGGACCAAGGCACCGATCGCCTCGGCGGAGGAAATTCTTCATTACCTGGGCGAGGTTATTCATGAAAATGATATCGACCGCCATATTCGCTACAACCACCGTATAGTCTCTGCAAGCTGGTCCAGCGATGACCAACTCTGGACACTTGAGTGCCTGCGCCTGGAGGATGACAAGCCAACTATCTTTACTGCGAATTTCTTGTGGATGTGCCAGGGATATTACGATCACTCGCAGGGCTATACACCCCAGTGGGAGGGTATGGATAACTTTGAAGGGCAGGTTGTTCACCCCCAAACCTGGCCCGAAGATCTCGATTTAGGCGGAAAACGCGTAGTCCTGATCGGCTCCGGCGCCACCGCTGCGACAGTGGCTCCCGCCATCGCGAATGATTGTGAACACCTGACTGTGTTACAGCGATCACCCACGTATTTTCTCCCCGAATACAATGCCAATGACCTGGCGGACTTGCTGCGCAACCTGAAAGTGGACGAAGCCTGGATTCACGAAATCGTACGCCGCCAGGTTCTGGAAAAGATGGCCGAATTCACCCATCGCTCGGTGGAGGAACCCGAGATTGTGCGCGAAGAGTTACTCGCCGGTGTTCGCGCCTTCCTGGGCCCGGACTACGACATGGAAAAGCACTTCACGCCAAAATACCGCCCCTGGCAGCAGCGCGTGGCTTTTGTACCCGAGGGAGACCTGTTCCAGGGTATCAATGCCGGCAAGGTGACCATGGCGACGGACGAGATCGGCCGCTTTACCAAAAACGGTATATTGCTCAAGTCCGGTGAGGAGTTGGAAGCTGATGTCATCATCACCGCCACGGGTTTCAACCTGTGCGTGCTGGGTGGAATCCAGTTCACGGTTGACGGCGAGCCGGTGGATTTCGCCAAAACTGTGACCTACAGGGGAATGATGTTCTCGGGTGTTCCCAACATGCTTTGGGTGTTCGGGTATTTCCGCGCCAGCTGGACCTTGCGCGTGGATATTGTCGGCGACTTTGTCTGTCGCCTGCTGAATCATATGAAAACCAGGCACGCCAGATCGGTGGAGGTGGCGCTACGTCCGGAAGATGCAGATATGGAAATCCTGCCGTGGATCGATAACGATAACTTCAACCCAGGCTATTTACAGCGTTCAATGCACCTGATGCCCAGGAGAGGCAGTAACCCGGTCTGGCAACATACCCAGGACTACTGGAACGAGAGAGAGGAGTTGCCGCGCGTTGATCTGGATGGCTCCGAATTTGTGTACCATTGATCCCGGGTCCATCTTGTCCATGGCGAAATCGGGTACTGACAACTTAAGGAACATCTGATTAATTCCCGATAACGGTCAGCACGGCGAGTGCATACCAGGTCAGGGGATAACCCAGATGGGCATTGCGAAAGTCGATGACAGTCAGCCCGCGCCTGGCTTATGACATCGGTACCACTTATGGTGTGTACCAGATCGGCGAGCTGTACGCACGCTCCTGCGTTGTCATCGGCACCTGATCGTCCATCTTGACACCGAAACGCTTGGCTTCATAAGCCGTCCACCGCGGGGTAG
>JAHEBL010000015.1:0-46697 GCA_024642265.1 Haliea sp.
TCTGGAAGTCTGGAGGTCAGCGGACCAACCATACTTACAAGTTTGAAAGTGACGCTCTATGCAAATGACATGATCGAGACGATTGCTGAAAAGGGCGATTCGACCCTCGTCGCTGATTATGTATTTGCCATAAATTATGTTGAACCCTCGGTTGAAACCCTTACAGCTGTCCTGCTCCAGCGAGGTACCAGGCTTATATGGATGGAACATAGCGATGAAGACCCGGAATTTTCAAGTGGTACGATAGTCCTTCAGTGGCGGAAAATTGCCGAACCTTCAGCGCAGGAAACAACGGCACAGCAGTACGATGAGCTGATTAGTAGCAACGATGGCAGTATCCCGTCCCCTTCCCTGACGAGCGCCATACTGCAATCCGTCATAAATGCCTTGCGCGGTGGCAATAAGTAGCGGCGGGCTGAATCACCTGAGTACCCCTTTCACGACCGGACAATCCAGCTCACGCAGTGCGGGCGGATATGCATAGGACGTCGCAAGGTCAGCTTCAGTACCGTCTTTGCGGGGCAATATGTAGGGATTAGAGAGATCGCTGATGAAATCTGGCTTGCCAGTTTTATGGATTGTGATCCAGGCTTTCTTGACCAGGCTTTCTTGACCAGACCGAGAACAGGGTGGAGCCAGTGGGAGAGGATCCCTTTGCTCCGAAAGTGTTACCCATGTCCTGGGAATAAACTGTTACCTATGTGCCAGGAAAGCACCCGCTCGGCAGTGGCGCGCCCACCAGGATTCGAACCTGGGACCACCGGCTTAGAAGGCCGGTGCTCTATCCAGCTGAGCTATAGGCGCGAAAAACATCATGTACCGTCGCTGCACCTTCTGGCGGATACAAAGATCAAATGACAGCAGCCGGCGGGATTATAGCCACTGGTTGAGGCTAACACCACCGGTACCGCGGAAGCCGGGTGGGCAGAAGCGCAGGCTGGCGAGTCTTGGAAACGGGTAAAAGTGGGGTGGCCGACGGGTCTCGAACCCGCCACCTCCGGAGTCACAATCCAGTGCTCTACCTGATGAGCTACGGCCACCGTCGTGAGGTTCTGAAATACGGAATTGCCAACTTCGCACTGTGACTGAAAAGTTGGTCGGGGTAGAGAGATTCGAACTCCCGACATCCTGCTCCCAAAGCAGGCGCGCTACCAGACTGCGCTATACCCCGAACATTACATTGCCGGCACAGACGCCAGCCCCCGTTTTCAGGAGGGCGCATGATACTCACCAGCGCTGCAAGCGTCAACGCCACCAACCGGAAATTAACTGGCTGCAGGCCACTCAAGCCTTCCACTGGCAGGTGGGGTCATGGGACAATTCGCGCTTGCCCGGGCAGGCCCGGCCCGCGCCCCGCACAGCCACCACTAATCAAGAGGATACCACCCTATGCCCGCACTCGTCCTGGACGGAAAGTCCCTGGCAGCCCAGACAGAAGCAGACCTGCTCGCGCGCGTGGAACGCCTGAAAGAGAAATCCGGGGGCAAGACACCCATCCTGGCCACCATCCTGGTGGGAGACGACCCGGCCTCCGCAACCTATGTGAAAATGAAGGGCAACGCCTGCCGGCGCGTCGGCATGGACTCCATGGCCGTAGAACTGCCTTCCACCACCACGACGGAGCAATTGTTGGCTAAAATCGGGGAGTTGAACGCCAACCCGGATGTGCACGGCATCCTGTTGCAGCACCCGGTGCCACCCCAGATAGATGAGCGCGCCTGTTTTGACGCGATCGCGCTGGCCAAGGATGTGGACGGCGTCACCTGCCTGGGTTTCGGCCGCATGGCCATGGGAGAGGACGCTTACGGCTGTGCCACGCCCCAGGGCATCATGCGCATACTGGAACACTACCAGATCGATATCGAGGGCAAACATGCAGTGGTGGTGGGTCGCAGCCCCATCCTGGGCAAGCCCATGGCAATGATGCTGCTGCAGAAAAACGCCACGGTTACCATCTGCCACTCACGTACCCGCGACCTGCCCGCCATTGTCGCCCAGGCAGACATACTGGTCGGGGCCGTGGGGAAGCCGGAATTCATCAGGGCAGACTGGGTCAAGGCCGGAGCGGTAGTAGTGGATGCCGGCTACCATCCCGGCGGCGTTGGTGATATCGAGCTGTCGGCCCTGCTGGACAAGGCCAGCGCCTATACGCCGGTGCCCGGTGGCGTTGGACCCATGACCATCAACACCCTGATCAAGCAGAGTGTTGAATCAGGTGAGAAAAGCCTGGCCTAGAAACCAGACCGGCCCTTCTCATACCCCTGCCCTATCTCCTGCGCCACTGGGTTCCCTCCCGGGAATCCTCCAGTTCCACGCCCTGGGCCAGCAGTTCCTGGCGAATTTCATCGGCCCGGGCGTAATTCCTGGCCAGTTTGGCCTGCTGGCGTTCCTCGATCAGGGCCTCGATGGCATCCGCGGAAATGGCGTCGCCGCTCACGCCACCCTGCAGCCAGGCCTCCGGATCCTGCTGCAGGATACCCAGCAGGTCACCTGCCGCCAGCATGCGGGCTTTCAGCACAGGGCGTTCACCGGCCGAGGCCTTGTGCAACTGCCTGGCCAAAGCGTGCAGTTCGGCGATCGCAATCGGGGTGTTGAGGTCGTCGTTCAGCGCCTGGTAAAACGGCTCATCCGCCAGCGGCACCTCCACATCCAGTTCGATGTCCTGTACGTCCCGCAGGGTGCTGTAAAGGCTGCCCAGGGTGGTCTCCGCCTGTTCCAGCAGTTCCGCCGAGAAATTCATCGGCGAGCGGTAATGGGCAGACAGCAGTGCGAAACGCAAGACCTCGCCGCGATAGGACTGCAGCAGGTCGCGCACGGTACGGAAATTGTCCAGTGACTTGGACATCTTCTCGCCGTCGATATCCAGGAATGCATTGTGCATCCAGTAGCGCACGTAGTCGCCCCCATGGGCGCAGCGGCTCTGGGCTATCTCATTCTCGTGGTGCGGGAAGATCAGGTCGCGGCCGCCACCGTGAATATCGATGGTTTCCCCCAGGTGGGCGCGGATCATGGCGGAGCACTCCAGGTGCCAGCCCGGCCGACCGCGGCCCCAGGGGCTGTCCCAGCCCGGCTCATCGTCCGCCGCGGGTTTCCACAGCACGAAATCGCCGGGGTGACGCTTGTAATCGGCAACTTCCACGCGGGCACCGGCCAGCATGTCATCCAGCGAGCGGCGCGACAGCTTGCCGTAGTCGGCCATCGATTCCACTGCAAACAGCACGTGACCCTGGGATTCGTAGGCATGCCCCTTTTCAATCAGCGTCAGGGTCAGCTCCAGCATCGCCTCGATATTATGCGTGGCGTGGGGTTCGAGTGTCGGCGACAGGGCATTCAACTGGGCCATGTCCTCGCGGTACTTGGCGGTAAACTCCTCAGTCACCGACTCGATGCTGCGCCCACCTTCCTTTGCCGCCGCGATGATCTTGTCGTCCACGTCAGTGATATTGCGGGCATAGGTCACGTTACCGAAATGCGTCTGCAACAGGCGGAACAGGGTATCGAACACCACTACGGGGCGGGCGTTGCCGATATGGGCCAGGTTGTACACGGTAGGACCGCACACATACATCGTGACGGTATCGGGTACCAGCGGCTCGAACAGTTCCTTCTTCCCGCTCATGGTGTTGTATAAATACAAGCTCACTCCCCGGCCCCCCCCTGCTCTGCCCAGCTGTCCCGCAGCCCGATAGTCCGGTTGAACACTGGTGCCTGTTCACTGTGATCGTACCGGTCTGCCACAAAGTACCCTTCCCTCTCGAACTGGAAACCCTGCTCTGGCAGTGCCCGCACCAGCGCGGGTTCTACCCAGGCCTGCTCCACGACCCGCAGTGAGTCCGGGTTGATATGGGCCATGAAGTCACGATCACCCTTGTCGGGCGACTCATGGTTGAACAAGCGGTCGTACAAGCGCACTGTTGCGCGTTTGCCCAGGGATGCGGATACCCACTGGATCACGCCCTTGGGCTTGATGCCGTCGGCGGGGTCCGTACCCAGCGTGTCGGGAATGGTGCGGGCATGGACTTCCAGCACCTTGCCGGCGGCGTCCTTCACCACATCCACGGCTTCGATCACATAGGCGTTGCGCAGGCGGACGCGCTTGCCCAGTACCAGCCGCTTGTACTTCTTGTTGGCTTCCTCTCGAAAATCATCGGCGTCGATGTAGAGCTCGCGTGTGAACGGTACGATGCGCTCGCCCAGCTCGGTACGCGACGGGTGACGAGCTGCCAGCAGTTCCTCGACCTTGTCTTGCGGATAGTCTGTCAACACCACTTTCAATGGGTCCAGCACACACATGGCACGCGGCGCGTTCTCGTTGAGGTCCTCGCGAATCGCAAACTCCAGCATGGCCACATCCACCACGCCATCGCTGCGGGTAGTGCCGATCATCTTGCAGAACCTGCGTATCGCGGCAGGGGTGAAGCCCCGACGCCGCATGCCGGCTATGGTGGGCATGCGCGGATCATCCCACCCTGCCACCACGCCATCATCCACCAGCTGCTTGAGCTTGCGCTTGCTGGTGATGGTGTAGCTGGGGTTGAGCCGGCCGAATTCATACTGGCGCGGGCGGGCAGTCACCGGCAGGTGCTCGATAAACCAGTCGTAGAGAGGGCGGTGGTCCTCAAACTCCAGGGTGCAGACCGAGTGGGTAATGCCCTCGATAGCGTCCTCCTGGCCATGGGCGAAATCGTAGGTGGGATAAATCACCCAGCTGTCCCCGGTCTGGTGGTGCGGTACCTTGCGAATACGGTACAAAATGGGGTCCCGAAGATTCATATTGGGCGAGGCCATATCTATCTTCGCACGCAACACTTTTGCGCCCTCGGCAAACTCCCCCGCTTTCATGCGGGCAAGCAGATCGAGATTCTCCTGGACGCTGCGGTCGCGAAAAGGACTGTTCCTGCCCGGCTCGGTGAGTGTGCCGCGGTATTCCCTGGCCTGCTCGGCATTGAGATCACAGACATAAGCGTGCCCCTGCTCCACCAGGTATACCGCCCAGTCATAAAGTTGCTGGAAGTAGGATGATGCGAAGCGCACCTCGCCGTCCCAGTTATAACCAAGCCAGCGCACATCCTCCTGTATGGAGTCTATGTACTCCTGGCTCTCCTTTTCCGGGTTGGTATCGTCGAAGCGGAGGTTACAGCGGCCACCAAAGGTCTCCGCCAGGCCGAAATTCACACTGATGGACTTGGCGTGGCCGATGTGGAGGTAGCCATTGGGTTCCGGGGGAAAGCGGGTAACCACGGTCTGCACCCTGCCAGCGGCGAGGTCCTCGGCGATAATCGTCTCCAGAAAGTTGCTGGCGTTGGGGGTTTCCATAAAATCGTCACGGCCACGGCATAAAAAGGGCGCGTATTATAGCCGCAGATCCGTCCATCTTATACCCACCGGGCACTTCGAGGAGGTGGATTAACGCGGTTTTATGCCCAACTTTCGCCCCGAGTGTTTTCCTGCCCCGCAAAAGCCCGTATTATTGCAGCGCTTCGGACATTCACCAGCAAGGAATAAGCATGGTCATCATTCGCACTACCTTCGGCGACATCAAACTGGAACTCGACGCCGAGAAAGCCCCCGTCACGGTCGCCAACTTTCTCAACTATGCCAGGGCCGGGTTCTACGATGGCACGATTTTCCACCGCGTGATCAACAATTTCATGATCCAGGGCGGCGGCTTTGACACCAATATGCAACAGAAAGCCGTTGGCAAGCCCATCGAGAATGAGGCCGACAACGGCCTGAAAAACGACTTTGGCACAATCGCCATGGCGCGAACCATGGAACCCCATTCGGCCACTGCCCAGTTTTTTATCAACGTGAAAGACAACGACTTTCTCAACCACAGCGGCAAGAACATGCAGGGCTGGGGCTACACCGTGTTTGGGAAGATGGTCGAGGGCGAAGAGGTGCTGGAAAAGATCCGCAACGTCCCCACGGGCAGTCGCAACGGCCATCAGGACGTCCCCAATGACGCGGTGATTATCGAAACGGTTGAAGTCGTCGAAGACTAGATCTACACGCAAAGCCTCTCGCGGAGCTGCCCACGTGTCCAGCACGTGCTTTATCTCCGACCTCCATCTAGACCCCGCCAGACCCGCTGTCATTCAGGCGCTGGCGGCGTTTCTCAAGCGGCACACTCACTGTGCGAAACTGTATATCCTGGGCGACCTGTTCGAGGCCTGGCCCGGTGATGACGACGACTCGGCCGTCGCCACCGGGGTTGCCAACATGCTGCGTGACTTCAGCGCCGCGGGCCCCGGGCTGTATATCATGCGCGGCAACAGGGATTTTCTCATCGGTGAGCAATTCTGCAGCGCCGCGGGCGCAACCTTGCTGTCCGATCCCACGGTCATAGACCTCTGCGGCGAGCCCACCCTCCTGATGCATGGTGACAGTCTCTGTACCGCGGACGCCGACTATCAGAAATTTCGCCGCACGGCCCGGGACCCCGCGTGGCAGGCCAGCATGATGGCCCGGCCCCTTGCGGAGCGTCGAGCGCTTGCGGTGAGCCTGCGCGCCATGAGCACTGAGGCCAACAGCCTGAAGAGCGAGGACATCATGGATGTGAGCCCGCCGGAAGTAGCGCGGCAGATGCGCGCCCACGGAGTGCGCCAGTTGATTCATGGCCACACCCACCGTCCGGCCCGGCATGAGACCGACACAGGGCTGCGCTGGGTGCTCGGTGCCTGGGAGGAGCAGGGCTGGGTCCTGGAAGCTGGGGTGACCGGACTAAAGTTAAGTAAAATTAATATATATCAGTAAGTTAAAAATATATTCTCACGTTATTTATTAATATGCTCCACAGCCTCGCCGCCGCGGGTCAGCATGAGTCGGCGTTGCGCTGCTAGTGACGAACGGGCACACCGCTGTGAAAGCGAAACTCCGTATCCGGTGACTCGATCAGCTCGCGCTCCCGTTGCAGCAACACCGGCAATCTCGCCGCCACCTCTTCCGGGGAGCCCAACTCCTGCGCCAGCTTGAGATAATCGGTGAAATGCCGTGACTCGGACTTGAGCAGGGATGCGTAGAAACCCGCGAGTTCATCATCCAGTACGGGTACGAGCGCGGCAAAGCGCTCGCAGGAACGGGCCTCGATAATCGCCCCGACCAGCAGGGTATCGACCAACCGCGCCGGCTCATGGCTGCGCACCAGCTGGCGCAGTTCACCGGCATAGCGGGCCGCCGTCAACTGTGGATAGGCCACTCCCCGGGCTTCCATCAGCGCGATCACCTGCTCAAAATGGCGCAGCTCCTCCCTGGCCAGCCGCGACAGGCGGGTGAGCAGGCGGTGATGGTCCACGTAGCGGTACATCAGGTTGAGCGCAGTGGATGCCGCTTTTTTCTCGCAGTTGGCGTGATCCACCAGCAGGATCTCCGGGTTTGCCAGGGCCCACGCGACCCAGGCCTGCGGTGTTGGGCAGTGCAGGAAGGCCTCGATAGGCGCCAGGTCCGTGTCGACTTTCATTCGCCCTGCCCCGCAAACAGGTCCGGAGTAAGTATGTAACGCTCGTAGTGGGCCTGGGACAGAATGTAAAACTCCCGGTCGATCAGTTCACGCAGCTCAGCCAGGGGTAAATGGCGGAACGACTCGTCCACTACAAAACCGTAGTCCTCGGTCTGCCCGATCTGGCTGGCGCCGGCCTTGATCAGGCTGTATACCCAGCAGTACTCGTCATGATGCGGCACAAAGCTCAACTGCTGCACCTGCAATTGCCAGTGCAGCAGCGCCCTGTCAGTCACCTGCAGTTTGTTGCTGACACACTGGGAGAGAAAATCGCCCAGCCGCCGGTCGACCACTTCCTTTTGCTCACGCGTATAGCTGTTCCAGGCGATGACCTCGTGGGCGAAGCGCTTGCAGCCGCGACAGACGGAGTCGCCGATACCGGTGGAACAGACACCGATACACGGAGTTTTAACGGGGCGTTCGAGCATTTTTTGCGGGGTTTTTCACTGCCGGCATGACGCCGCAAGTGTACGTTATCACCCCAGTGAATGCACGATATAAGCGTCTCTCCAATTTATCTCGATCCTCGCCTGCGCTATACTCCGGCTCCGATTCCACTTCCACTGCTATCGCCCCACGGCACGCGCTCCGGGGCGATCCAGCAACGTAAAGGAGCTCTACCGTGCTTGAAGCATATCGCGAACACGTGGCCGAACGCGCCAGCAAGAACATCCCCCCCAAGCCGCTCAGTGCCGAGCAGGTTGCCGGGCTGGTAGAACTGCTGAAAAACCCGCCGGCCGGTGAGGCCGAATTCCTGCTGGACCTGATCAGTAATCGGGTACCCCCGGGTGTCGACGAGGCCGCCTACGTCAAGGCGGGCTTTCTCTCGGCCATTGCAAAGGGCGAGACTGCCTGTGCGCTGATTGAACCGCAGAAGGCGGTTGAACTGCTGGGCAACATGCACGGCGGCTACAACATCGAGACCCTTGTATCCCTGTTGAACGACAAGGACCTGGGACCTGTCGCGGCAAAGGAGCTCAAGCACACCCTGCTGGTATTCGAAGCGTTCCACGACGTGGCGGAACTCGCTGGCAAGGGCAACGCCAACGCCCAGGCGGTTATGCAGTCCTGGGCCGATGGGGAGTGGTTCACCTCGCGCCCCGACGTGGCGGAGTCCATCAAGTTGTCCGTTTTCAAAGTCACTGGTGAGACCAATACCGACGATCTGTCCCCCGCTCCTGATGCCTGGTCCCGCCCGGATATCCCGCTGCACGCACTGGCCATGTACAAGATGACCAGGGAGGGCCTTGAGCCTGCTGAGCACGGCGTCACCGGGCCGATGCAGCAGATTGCAGACCTGCAGGCCAAAGGCCTGCCGGTGGCTTTTGTCGGCGACGTGGTCGGTACCGGCTCTTCACGCAAGTCCGCCACCAACTCGGTGCTGTGGTTTTTCGGCGACGATATTCCCGGTGTCCCCAACAAGAAAGGCGGTGGTATCTGCATCGGCGGCAAGGTTGCGCCTATTTTCTACAACACCATGGAAGACGCAGGCGCTCTGGTCTTCGAGGCACCGGTGGACAAGCTTGGTATGGGCGATGTCATCGAGGTCCGCCCTTACGACGGCAAGATCCTGTCCGAATCGGGAGAAGTTCTCAGCGAATTTGAACTGAAGTCCGATGTGCTGCTGGATGAAGTGCGCGCCGGTGGCCGCATCAACCTGATTATCGGACGCGGCCTCACTACCCGGGCCCGTGAAAGCATGGGGCTGCCCGCTACCGACCTGTTCCGCACGCCGGAAGTACCCGCAGATACTGGCAAGGGCTTTACTCTTGCCCAGAAAATGGTGGGCAAGGCCTGTGGTACCGACGGCATTCGTCCGGGCACCTACTGCGAACCGCTGATGACCACCGTCGGCTCCCAGGACACCACCGGCCCGATGACCCGCGACGAATTGAAAGACCTGGCCTGCCTGGGATTTTCCGCAGACCTCACCATGCAGTCGTTCTGTCACACCGCGGCGTATCCCAAGCCCGTGGACATCGACACCCAGCATACCCTGCCCGATTTCATCATGACCCGCGGCGGCGTTTCCCTGCGTCCGGGCGATGGCATCATCCACTCCTGGCTGAACCGCATGCTGCTGCCCGACACCGTGGGTACCGGTGGCGACTCCCACACCCGTTTCCCCATGGGCATCTCGTTCCCGGCAGGTTCCGGCCTGGTGGCCTTTGCGGCCGCCACCGGGGTTATGCCACTGGATATGCCCGAGTCGGTGCTGGTTCGTTTCAAGGGTGAAATGCAGCCGGGTATCACGCTGCGGGATCTGGTGCACGCCATTCCCTATTACGCTATCCAGGAGGGGCTGCTCACGGTTGAGAAGAAGGGCAAGAAGAATATTTTCTCCGGCCGTATTCTCGAGATCGAGGGACTGAAAGGTCTCACCGTGGAACAGGCTTTCGAACTTTCGGACGCCTCTGCGGAGCGCTCCGCTGCCGGCTGTACCATCGACCTGGATGAGGAGACCATCGCGGAATACCTGCGCTCCAACATCGTCCTGTTGCGTTCGATGATCGCCGAGGGCTATGGCGACCCCCGCACGCTGGAACGCCGGGCCCGCAAGATGGAGGACTGGCTTGCCAGCCCCACCCTGATGAAGGCCGACGCGGATGCGGAGTACTCGGCGGTAATCGAGATCGACCTGGCGGATATCAGGGAACCCATCGTCTGTGCACCCAACGATCCCGACGATGCCCGCCTGCTGTCGTCTGTCGCAGGCGATAAGGTTGACGAGGTATTCATAGGCAGCTGCATGACCAACATCGGTCACTTCCGCGCGGCGGGTAAACTGCTCGAGAAACACAAGGGCGGAATTTCCACCCGGCTGTGGATAGTGCCGCCCACCCGTATGGATGAGCACCTGTTGATGGAGGAAGGCTATTACAATATTTTCGGCGCCTCGGGAGCGCGCACCGAAATGCCGGGCTGCTCGTTGTGCATGGGTAACCAGGCCCGGGTGGCGGCAAATTCAACCGTGCTCTCCACCTCCACCCGTAACTTCCCCAACCGGCTGGGCGACGGGGCCAATGTCTACCTGACGTCGGCAGAGCTCGCCTCAGTGGGCGCCATTCTCGGCAAACTGCCCACTCCCGAGGAATACCTGAAGTTTGCCAGTGACCTGGACGCCATGTCTGACGAGATTTACCGCTACATGAATTTCGACCAGATCCTGGAGTTCCAGAAGAGCGCTGAAGAAGGCAAGCGTATCGCCGCAGTTGAGATTCAGGAATTGCGTGCCTGATCAAACCTGCAGTGCGAATAAACCCCGCCCCGCGGGGTTTTTTTTGCTGTAAAGAAAACGCAGCGGCACCCGCGCGGGACATGTGGTTTAGGCCAGCGCAGTTTTTGATGTCTGCTCATGAGTCGCTTTTCAAACCTGCCAGGCGGGCCGGATCCAGCATTGCCGCAAGCTCCTGCCTGGGAATTCCCGTGTCCTGGGCGGCGACATCGATGACCGGCCTCTGCTCGGCATAGGCCCGCCTGGCAATCGCCGCTGCCGCCTCGTAGCCAATGCGGGTGTTCAGTGCGGTGACCAGGACGGGGTTGCGCGCGAGGGCCTGTTCCACCTTTTCGTGATTGACGGTGAAGCCCGCTACCGCCCGGGCGGTAGCGTCGCAGGCGGCGCTCATCAGCTCGACGCTGGCCAGTAGCTTGTCGGCGATAAGTGGCAGCATCACATTCAACTGGAAATTGCCGGAGCGGGCAGCCATCGCAATGGTGGCATCGTTGCCGACCACTTCAGCCGCCGCCATCAGCGCCGCCTCGGGCAACACCGGGTTTACCTTGCCCGGCATGATGGATGAGCCAGGCTGCAAGGCTTCGAGCTGTATTTCCGCCAGTCCGGCCAGCGGTCCCGATGACATCCAGCGCAGGTCATTATTGATCTTGGACAGGACGTGTGCGAGCGAGCGCAGGCAGGCGGAGCATTCCACCGCAACTTCCTGGCCCGACATCCGCGAGGATGGGACAGGGCTCACAGAGAACGGCATATCAAGCAAGTCGCCCAGGTGCTGTACCAGCCCGTCTGCATAGGCGGGCGGCACATTGACACCCGTGCCCACTGCTGAGCCCCCGATTGGCAGGCTGCGCAGACGAGGCTGGAGATCAGCCAGGCGCTGCCTGCACTCGTCCAGCTGGAAAGCCCAGGTTGCCAGTTCCTGCCCGAAGGTGACCGGCATGGCATCCATCAGGTGGGTGCGTCCGGTCTTTACCGTAGCGGCCAGCTCAGTGGAGCGCTGCTCCAGGGCTGCAGACAGCCGCTGCATCGCAGGGAGCAATTGCCGCTCCAGCGCCGCGGTCACGGACACCTGGATACAGGTGGGGATCACATCGTTACTGCTCTGGCTACAATTGACATGGTCGTTCGGGTGCACCGGCTTGCCACATTGCTGTGTTGCAAGCCGGGCGAGCACCTCATTCATGTTCATATTGGTACTGGTGCCGGACCCAGTCTGGAATACTCCCACCGGAAACTGCGCATCGTGCTCTCCCGCCGCCACCCGCGCCGCAACCTGTTGTATCGCTGTGGCCAGGTCCTGCTCGAGGCTGCCACAGGCGGCATTGGCAGCGGCGGCAGCGGCTTTGATCCTGGCAAGAATGTGAATAAACAGTGCCGGCATGGGACGAGCGGCAAGACCGAAATTATCAACTGCCCGCTGGGTCTGCGCGCCATACAGTGCATCCACTGGCACCTGAACCTCACCCATGCTGTCGTGTTCGAGACGATATTCCATCGCAATTCTCCGCTGCTATAGTTAATGCACCTCTGGTTAATGCGGCAACACCTCAGCGGCGCCTCGGGCGAGCATTGGCACGGGCCGTCCTGAACGCAAAGCCGACGGCATCAGCTGATTGATCAGAGGTGACTCAAGCATAGTATTTTTCAGCCAGCCCGCATCCGGGCTGGCGCCGACAGGGAGACACAAGCGATGGATTCAGCCGGGACACAGAGCCGTTTATTGGCAGTAGGCGACAGGCAATACACTATTTTTCCCTTTGACGGCCTCGCGGGTGATTCATCAGTCGATACCCTGCCCTACTGTCTAAAGCTGCTGCTGGAAAACCTGCTGCGCCACCAGCATGAGGAATTTGTCAGCAGCGCGGATATCGAGGCGCTTCTGAACTGGGATCCGATGGCCAAACCCTCGCAGGAGGTGGCCTTCGTGCCCGCACGCGTGCTGCTGCAGGATTTCACCGGTGTGCCGGCCATTGTCGACCTGGCGGTCATGCGCGATGCCATGGTGGAGCTGGGCGGGGACCCCGGCAAAATCAACCCCCTCTCCCCGGTTGAACTGGTTATCGATCACTCGGTGATGGTCGATCACTTTGGAGCGGCGGACTCGCTGGATCGCAACACGAGTATCGAGATCCAGCGCAACCTGGAGCGCTACCGCTTCCTGCGCTGGGGCCAGCAGGCGTTCGATAACTTCAAGGTGGTGCCGCCGGGTACCGGGATCGTCCACCAGGTCAACCTGGAATACCTGGCGCGCACGGTGTTTACCCGGGAGCAGGATGGGGCACTGCTGGCCTACCCCGATACGCTGGTGGGCACCGACTCCCATACCACCATGATCAACGGCCTGGGTGTGCTCGGCTGGGGCGTCGGCGGTATCGAGGCGGAGGCCGCAATGCTGGGGCAACCCGTGACCATGCTGATCCCGCAGGTGGTGGGCTTCCGCCTGACCGGAAGGATGGCCGAGGGCGCCACCGCCACCGACCTGGTGCTGACGGTCACGGAGCAGCTGCGCCAACACGGAGTGGTCGGTAAATTTGTCGAATTTTTTGGGCCTGGGCTGGGCCAGCTGAGCCTGGCGGATCGCGCCACTATCGCCAATATGGCGCCCGAATACGGCGCTACCTGCGGCATATTCCCGGTGGATGCGGAAACCATCAATTACCTGGCACTCACTGGCCGCGACGAGCACCAGTTGGCACTGGTGGAAGCCTATATGCGCGAGATGGGCATGTGGCATGATGAAAATGCCCCACAGGCGCGCTACAGCGCCACCCTGGAACTGGAGCTGGGCACTGTGGTGCCTTCCCTGGCGGGGCCCAGACGGCCCCAGGACCGTATTTCCCTGCGCGACAGCAAGCCGGCTTTCGAACGGGAGCTCGCTGAGTTCCAGCAACTGCAGGTGGCCACCGGCAGCGAGGCCGGGTGGGCGGACGAGGGTGGGCATGTATCCGGGGCGGCGCCTGCGATGCAGGGCGTGCCCGTCACTATGGGAGAAAATAGCTTTCACCTGGATCACGGCGCGGTCGTCATCGCCGCAATCACCAGCTGCACCAACACCTCCAACCCGGCAGTGCTGGTTGCCGCCGGACTGGTCGCGCGCAAGGCGCGACAGCTCGGCCTGAAAAGTAAACCCTGGGTAAAAACCAGCCTGGCCCCGGGCTCTAAAGTGGTGACCGAATACCTGCAAAAAGCGGGCTTGCTCGACGACCTCGAGGCACTTGGCTTTTACCTGGTGGGTTACGGCTGTACCACCTGCATCGGCAACTCGGGGCCACTGCCCGCCGAGATCAGCGCGGCAATCCGGCAGGGCCGGCTGTTGGTAAGCTCGGTGCTGTCGGGCAACCGCAACTTCGAGGGCCGCATTCACCAGGATGTCAGGGCGAACTACCTGGCATCACCGCCCCTCGTGGTTGCCTACGCACTGGCGGGCAATATGGGTATCGACCTCTACACCGATGCCATCGGTACCGACCACGACGGCAAGCCGGTCACCCTCGCGGATATCTGGCCCGACAGCGGGGAGATCAATGACATCGTCTCAGCCAATGTCGACGCCGCCATGTTCAGGGCCCGTTATGCCGATGTCTACACCGGCAACCAGGCCTGGAACACCTTGCCGGTCGATGACAGCCAACGCTTTGACTGGCCCGACTCCACCTACGTGCGTAAGCCAACCTTTTTCGAGGGTATGCCTGCGACCGCTCCACCGGTGCAGGGCGTGTCAGGCGCGCGCTGCCTGGTAAAGGTCGGCGACAGCGTGACTACCGACCACATCTCCCCCGCCGGGGAAATTGCACTGGACAGCCCGGCCGGGGAATACCTGCGGGCACAGGGGGTGACGCAGGCTGACTTCAATTCCTACGGCTCCCGGCGCGGCAATCACGAGGTAATGATGCGGGGCACGTTTGCGAACGTGCGCCTGCGCAATGAACTCGCGCCGGGCACCGAGGGCAGCTGGACTACCTGCTTCCTGGATGACCAGCGCATGTCCATCTACGCCGCTGCGGTAGCGTACCGCGCGGCCGGGGTGCCACTGGTGGTCCTGGCGGGCAGGGAGTACGGTACCGGCTCATCGCGCGACTGGGCGGCCAAGGGGCCCTCCCTGCTGGGGGTAAGAGCCGTGATAGCACAGAGCTACGAACGCATCCATCGCTCCAACCTGGTGGGGATGGGAATCCTGCCGCTGCAATATGCCGAAGGGCAGGATGCCGTGAGCCTGGGACTGAGCGGCAAGGAGTACTTTACCATCGGAGCAATCGGCGCTACGGATCGCGCAGCCGAAGTGCGGGCCCTGGCGCCTGACGGCAAGGAGGTCATCTTCCAGGCGACTATCCGCATCGACACGCCCAACGAGTTTTCCTATTTCAGGCACGGCGGCATCCTGCACTACGTACTGCGCCGGCTGGCAGGCTCAGCCCGGCAGTGATTTGCCGCTATTCAGCGCCGCCCCGGGCGGAAGTTTCGGACCGAGCGCTCCAACTCCCGCTCCAGTGTGTTCAGCCGGCCGTCCGCCACTGCCGCAGGCCGGTATGCGAGGGCGGTATACAGGCGGGTTATCTGTCGTATCTGTTCAGCCATGGGACGCATTGCGCGCTCCGCCCTGGCACTGTACTGCTCAGGGGTCTCGCCGGCTGCGCGGGTAACTCCCACCCTGGATAGTTTGTCGCAGAATGCCAGGTAGTATTTGTCCGACGGGCTGGTGGCGCGTCGTTCCCGCCTGCGTAGCAGACCAAACGCCACCGGGCCCAGTATCAGGACCCAGCTTCCTATCAACACCAGTATGAATTTGCGCGCGCTGATACCGCCGAATACGTCGTTCAACAGCTGAAACTGTTTCTCCCGGTTAAAGCCGTTGACCCAGCTCTGCCAGCGATAGGTCAGCGCGTCGTAACGCAGGCGCAACATGTTGACCCAGGCCACTCCGCGGTAGCGTAACAGCGACAGGGGCGAATCGCGCAGAAAACTGCCCTCCCCGGCCAGGGCCCGCTCCAGACCCCATTCAATGCGGTCCGGCGACACCGCCGCGGTGGGATCTATGCGCACCCAGCCCTGCCCCGCCAACCAGACCTCAGCCCAGGCGTGCGCGTCAAACTGGTGGACGATGACCGTGCGGTTGACGGGATTGATCTCCCCGCCCTGGTAGCCCGCTACAACCCGGGCCGGCACACCGGCGGCGCGCATGGTGACCACGAAGGCCGCGGCGTAGTGCTCGCAGAACCCCGTGCGGGACTGGAACATGAAAGCGTCCACCGGATTGCGCCCGGGTAACAGTGGAGGATTGAGGCTGTAGGCAAAGGGTTCCCGGGTAAACCTGGCGAGCACGGCATCGACAAAAGCCGCGTCGCTGCCGGATTCAGCGCGCAGGCGCCGGGCGAAGGCGACCGTTTCCGGGTTCTCGCCCTGCGGCAGTCGCAATTCCACCTCGCGGCGCCACTGCGAGAGGGTCGGGTCCAGCACGGCGTCGGGCCAGCTCTCCACGCTGTAAAGCCGCTCATCCTCGAGCTCGGTGGGAGAGAACAGCACGTGGTCGGAGCCGGCCATCACGCCGGGCGAAGTGGCCCTTGCATAGCGGAGGCTGTACAGCCAGTTCTGCTGGGTGGGCTCCATAATAATCCGGTATGTCAGTGGCGCTCCGGAAGTCTCCACGGGGCCAGGTCGCCGCTCTGCCGCGGGTATGTCGTAGTAGCGCACGCTGCGCCAGGCGCCCTCCTCCAGCACGCTGAACACGAGTCCGCGCCAGTACAGGTCCGCCGCGTCGGGAATATCACCGCTAAACTCTGCCCGGAAGGCCACGTCATCGGATTTTCCCAGGCGAGAGATATCTCCGGGCTTCATGAAATCACTCACGCCTGTCTTCGCCGTGTGGCTTTTGATCGGTACCGTCCACAATGGCCCGATGCGGGGGAACAAGAAGAACAGCACCACCATCAGCGGCAGGGCCTGCAGCAACATCACCGTCGCCAGGCGAATGGTCTTGCGGTTGAACTGGTTTTCACCCGGGCGATGCATGGCAACCAGCCCGGTGGTTACCAGGGTCACATTCAACAGGGAATACAACACGATCAGCAGATCCTGGCTGAACAGGAACTCGGTAATGCAGATAAAATAACCCAGGAAAAGCAGGACGTAACCGTCCTGGCGCCGGGCGAGTTCGATCAGCTTGAGCGCAAAGGCCGTCAGCAGCAACGCGACGGTGGGTTCCAGGCCGATAAGTGACCCATAACTGAAGTAAATACCGGCAAAACTACTGACGATAAGGCCGGCTTTGACCCAGCGGCCGGGAAATGACCAGCGCCCCTGGTAAACCATGATGCGCCAGCACGCGGCGAAGACATAGACGCCCAGCACCCAAAGAGGGAGTCGTTCGGCATGTGGCGCCACCAGCGTAAACAAACTGATGATGATCCACACCAGTGCGTTGCGAGGTATTTGCTGGTCGGGCTTCACCGGGGCCTGCTCTGGATGCCGTGCAGTGCCAGCGCCTGCAGCACCCGGTCGCGATGTCTGTCACCCTTACCGGGTTCCAGCGCCAGCCCCGGCAGGCGCAGGCCGTACTCCTGGTCCCGGCTCTCGAACTGCAGAGCCCAGTAACACAGGTGTGACAGGCGGCGCTCGGTACCCATACCGGCAAACATGTCCCAGTCGAGCCACACGCTGCGGTCGGCATAGGCGGCGTAGCGTTTGGTCTGTACACCCTGGCCACGTGCCAGGCCCTTCCAGTGTATCTGCCGCAGCGAATCGCCCTCGCGGTAATCCGTGAAACCATAGAAATCATCGCTGCCGGCAATGGGTATCGCAGCGCCATCGGGGTTGTCTGTCGCCAACCCGGGCAGCTCGGGGCAGGCCAGCGGTTGCGGATACACCATGGCACAGAGGTCCAGGTCAATCCAGGTCCAGCAACGCAACAGGCCAAGGGGATAGGTGGATTCCAGCAGCAGTCGACCGGGGCTGAACCAACCTCTGTCACCCACCGCCATATGCAAATGCACCTGCACCATATCCTGGTCGGTCAGGTTGACCCAGGTGTCCCCACTACCAGGCCACTTGAGGTGCAGTCCAAAGTGGTCACGCTGCCTGCCACGTTCCACCTGCAGCGAAAACTCGCTCTGTTGACCGGGAAATGCCGGGGTGGCCCGCAGCGCACGGATAGTGAGGCCCGACAGGTTGGCGTAGGTATGCAGGACGCCGACCACAAACAGCGTGGCCAGCAGGAAGGTCAGCGCAAAACTCATGTTGTTCTGGTAGTTGATGGCGGTGATCAGCATGACCAGCAGGCACAGTGCGAAAAACAGGCCGGTCCGGCTGGGAAATATGAATATCCGCTTCTGGTCGAGAGTGACCGCCCGGGCGGCAGGGATCCGGCGATTCACCCACTCGCGAAAGCGCTGGCGCAGCCGGTGCCTGAGCCCCGGGCCGGCAGTTCTGCCCACGCGTCCCTGCACAGCGATTCCGGGTCAGCCCCGGATCACATCCACATTGCGACGCATCAGCTCCACCAGCGCCATACCATCCCCGGCATAGTCGCCACTGGGCACCAGCCGGTGGGAGGCCACTGCGGGCAACACCATCTGCAGGTCCTCCGGCACCAGGTGGCCACGGTTTTGCATTACCGCCCATGAGCGCGCACATTCCAGCAGGGCCAGCGCCCCCCGGGGTGAAAGCCCGACCGCAAACTCGGCCGCGGTGCGCGTATAGGCCACCAGGCGCTGCAGGTAATCCAGCAGGTTATCCGAGGCGTGCACCCTGTCGACCTCCTCCCGGATGAGCTCCAGTTGCCCGTTGCTGATACGCTGCTCCACCGCGATGCGTTCGGCGCCCTTGACCTGGCGGCGCTGGAACATCTCCCGCTCAGCATGGGGGTGAGGGTAACCCAGCTCCAGTCGCATCAGGAAACGGTCCAGCTGTGACTCGGGCAGTGGGTAGGTTCCGGACTGGTGGATAGGATTCTGGGTGGCGATCACGAAAAACGGTTGGGGCAGTGGACGGGTCTCGCCTTCCACCGTGACCTGGCTTTCCGCCATTGCCTCCAGCAGGGCACTCTGGGTACGCGGGGTCGTGCGGTTGATTTCATCCGCCAGCAACAGCTGTGTAAAGATCGGCCCGGGATGGAAAGTGAAGCTGGCATCGTTGCGGTTGTAAACCGACACGCCCAGGATATCCGCCGGGAGCAGGTCGCTGGTGAACTGCACCCGTTTCCAGGACAGGCCCAGTACGTCCGCCAGGGCATGGGACAGGGTGGTCTTGCCCATCCCCGGCAGATCCTCTATCAGCAGGTGGCCGCGAGCAATCAGGCAACACAGGGCCAGCCTGATCTGCGGCTCCTTGCCGAGCAGGACTTTACCCACCTCAGCGACGGCTGCCTCAATTAACGCCTGTGTATTCATGCCCCTCGCCCCGGTTTTTTTTGCTGTAATATTCAGTGCAGCGCCTCCAGGCCGCGCTGCAGATCAGCCCGCAGGTCCTCCACGTCCTCCAATCCCACTGCAACGCGGATCAGGTTATCGCTAATGCCTGCCGCTGCCCTGTCCTCTTCACTGAGGCGACCGTGGGTGGTGGTGGCAGGATGGACGATCGTCGTCTTGGCGTCTCCGAGGTTGGCCGTGAGTGACATGATCCGCACTGCATCGATAACATTCCAGGCCTGCTGCCTGCCGCCCCGCACCGCGAACGACAAAACACCACCGAAGGCACGCTGCTGCCGGCAGGCCAGGTCGTGGCCAGGGTGATCGGGCAGCCCGGCATAAAACACCTTTTCCACGGCGGGCTGTTGTTGCAGCCAGGTGGCCAGGTCCTGGGCGGACCGGCTGTGGGCCTCCATGCGCAGGCGCAGTGTCTCCAACCCCTTCAGGAATACCCAGGCGTTGAAGGCGCTCATGGTGGGGCCGCAGGTCCGCAGGAATGTCACCACCTCCTCCATATGGCGCTGTGTGCCCACCACCGCGCCGCCGACGCAGCGCCCCTGCCCGTCCAGGTACTTGGTGGCCGAGTGGATGACAATGTCCGCGCCCAGCGCCAGCGGTGTCTGCAGGGCGGGCGTGCAGAAGCAGTTATCGACCACCAGCAGGCAGTCGCTGGCCCGCGCCAGTTCCGCCATGGCGGCAAGATCGGCCACTTCACACAGCGGATTGGAGGGTGTTTCGAGGAACAGCATGGCCGTATTGGGGCGAATCGCCGCGCGCCACTGGTCCACTGCCAACAGCGGCACGAAAGTCACTTCCACCCCGAATTTCGCGAGATACTTGCTGAACAGGTTGACGGTAGTGCCGAACACGTTGCGCGAGCAAACCACGTGGTCGCCGCTCTTCAACAGCGCCATGCACGTACTCAGGATAGCGGCCATTCCCGAGGCAGTGCCAACTGCCTGTTCGCCGCCTTCCAGCGCGGCGATACGCTGTTCGAAAGCCCGCACTGTCGGATTGGTGTAGCGCGAATAGACATTGCCCGGAGAGGCACCACTGAAGCGGGCGGCGGCATCGGCCGCGCTGTCAAATACGTAGCTGGAAGTCAGGAACAGCGGCTCGGCGTGCTCGCCCTCCATGGTGCGGGAGATGCCCGCCCGCACCGCAAGGGTATCCAGATGCGCCCCTGCCAATACGTCGTCATCTCTTTCGTCACTCATAATCTCTTGTACTTGCCCTAGACGTCGTTGTGTATGCCAACCAGCGCACCGTCGGCCTGTAATGCGGCGCGGCGCTGGCTCTGCGCATCATCATTGCGTAGCGATTCCACTCGATCAAGGTAATTCTGGTCAACATCGCCGGTAATATAATCGCCGTTGAACACGGAACAATCGAAACCGTCGACATCGGGGTTGCCTTCGAGGGAACATTTCACCAGGTCCTCCAGGTCCTGGTACACGAGCCAGTCGGCACCGATCAGCTCGCACACCTCCTCCACCGTCCTGCCGTGGGCAATCAACTCCGAGGCGGATGGCATGTCAATCCCGTAGACATTGGGATAGCGCACCGGCGGTGCTGCCGAGGCAAAGAACACCTGCTCCGCCCCCGCCTCGCGCGCCATGTCGATAATCTGGCGGCAGGTGGTGCCGCGCACTATCGAGTCATCCACCAGCATCACGTTCTTGCCCTCGAACTCCAGCGGCACCGGGTTCAGTTTCTGGCGTACGGATTTCTTGCGCTGGCTCTGGCCAGGCATGATGAATGTGCGGCCTATATAGCGGTTTTTCATCAAACCCTCGCGAAACTTGATCCCCAGTTCATGGGCCATGGACTGGGCTGCGATGCGACTGGTATCCGGAATCGGTATGACGACGTCAATGTGCAAGTCCGGGCGCAAGCGGCGGATTTTCTTGCCCAGTGCCTCGCCCTGGCGCATGCGCGTCTTGTAGACGGAGATTTCATCCATCAGCGAGTCGGGGCGAGCGAAATAGACATGCTCGAAGATACAGGGATGCAGCTTTGGGTTGCTCGCGCACTGGCGGCGATGCAACACGCCCTCCATATCGATGAACACTGCCTCGCCGGGGGCGACATCGTTGATCAGGGTAAAGCCCAGCACATCCAGCGCGACACTTTCCGATGCCAGCATGTATTCCTTGCCGTTTGGACTGTCGCGCTCACCGACTACCAGTGGCCTGATCCCCAGCGTGTCGCGAAAACCCAGCACCCCGTAGTTCACAACCAGTCCCACCGCCGCGTAGCCGCCCCGACAGCGCTGGTGCACCGCGGCTACCGCGGTGAAGATATCATCCGGCGTGGGACTCAGTTTGCCCAGGGTCTGCATCTCATGGGCAAACACGTTCAGCAGGACTTCCGAGTCGGAATCCGTGTTGAGGTGGCGGAGGTCGTCCTGGAACAGTTCCCGCGTCAGCTGCTCGGAGTTGGTCAGGTTGCCGTTGTGGGCCAGCGCAATCCCGTAGGGCGAATTGACATAAAAAGGCTGGGCCAACGCCGTGCCGGAGCTGCCGGCAGTTGGATAGCGCACATGGCCAATGCCGATGCTCCCCTGCAGGGTGAGCATATGTTGCTGGCGGAATACGTCCCGCACCAGACCCTCGCTCTTGCGCTGGCTGAAGCGGCCGCCGTTGCATGTCATGATTCCCGCTGCATCCTGCCCGCGGTGTTGCAGCACGGTGAGTGCATCATAGATATCAGGGGCTATGTCGGACCTTCCGACTATTCCAACCAGGCCACACATGCTGTCTTACCTCTTCGAAATTGCGGGAGACGGACTCCCGCTCAGGTGGATATGGCGGGCCACTGCCCGTTGCTGGCCGCGTTAAACATGGACTGGGCCCATTGTCCCAGCATATCCACATGGGGCATCAATGTGGACTGATCGAGCCACAGCAGTTCGGTGGGCGGCACCAGTTGGCGCAGCACAAACACACAGACCAGAATCACGATAATTCCCCGGGCGAACCCGAACACCGTTCCCAGCAGGCGATCCAGCACAGTCAGCCCCGTTGCCCTGACGAGCTGCCCCGCCAGGTAAGCCACAAAGGTGGATGCCACCAGTGTGGCGACAAACAACATCGCATAGGCTGCAACGTAGCGCCCGGTAATATTGGCTATGGTACCGGCAAGTAAAGTTGCCATCTGGTCGACAAACAGGTTCGCCACCAGGAACGCCGCTACCCACCCCGCCAGCGAGAACGCCTCCCGCACAAATCCGCGCCACAGGCTCAGCAGGGTTGAAAGCGCCAGCACGACGATGATCACCCAGTCCACCGCGGTCAAGTGAGCCAGCTCCGGCATCAGGGAATGTACCTGACTATCATCGATTTGACTCCGAACCTGGAATCAATACCGCCCTGGATTTTCTCCAGTTGCGCGCGCTCAAAATTCGGGCCTATGTAAACCCTGTAGAGATCCTTGTCACCGCGCTTGAGTTGTTTCACGTAGGCTTTTTCCTGCATCGCCAGCAGGCGGTCGCGAAGTTCATCCGCCTTGGCCTTGCTGCTGACGCTGGCCACCTGCAGTATCCAGGCAACCGGCACCCCCTTGCTGTCCAGTACCGGCTTTACGGGCGCCTCCTCCCTGGTCCTGCTCGGCTGGGCAGGCACTGCCTCCGGCGCGGCTACAACTGCCGGAGTGTTTTCCTGTGTCGGGGCCTCCTGGCTCTCGGGCAACTCCGTCCATTCCTCCACTTCCGTATCTTCCTCGGCCCCGGCGATATCCGGCTCCCATTCCGGTGAGGCGCGCAGGTCCGCCTGGTCGGGCGGCTCGATGGGAGTTGTATCAATAACGGGGGGAGGCGGAATCCTGCGTTGCTCCATAGCGGAACGCTCACCGGGTTCGACAAAAATGATCGGCCAGAACACCACGCCCAGTGCGACGAGTATCAGCGCCCCCACGAGCCGCTGTTTGAGGATATCGTTCACGCGCCGGCCCCCGCCTTGCTGCGGTCCCGCTCCAGCAGGGGGAGTGTTTCAGCAACGGTGAAAAAGGAACCAAACACCACCACCCTGTCCCCCGCCGCCGCCAGTGCGCGCACGCGGCGGAAGGCCTGTCGCAGGTTTTGGCTGACACTGACCATCGATTGCCCCTCGGCCCGCAGCAATGAGGCCAGGTCCGCGGCGCTGGCTGCGCGCGGATTGGCGGGCTGGTCAGCCACGAACCAGGCATCAACAAGACCCGCCGCGGCCCGGATCATGGCGCGAATGTCCTTGTCACCCATGGCTGAAAAAATTGCAATTGTCTTTCCTTTACAGTGCATTACGTTTAAATATTCAACTAAATTATAAACAGCTGCCGGATTGTGGGCGACATCAAACACATAGTCCGTGCCCGCCAGCGACTGCCGTTCGCAGCGCCCCCGGGGGCGAGCCCCCGCTACCGCGTCGCGTACCTGCCCGTCGCTGAACTCGCAGCCCAGCAACACGGCCGCCTGCAGCGCAGTACAGATATTGGCCGGCATCAGCGAGCCGCCCGGCAGCGCCGGTAACACCCTGGCCCTGCCATCCCGGCAGTGCAGTGTGCCCTGCCAGCTCCCCTGGTCAACTCCAAACCGGAAATCCGTGCCAATGCGCAGGACCGGCCCTGCGCCTGCTTTCGCGGCGCAGTCGAGCAGTTCCCGCGGCGGCTCCGGGTCGCCGATCACCACGGGGATACCAGGACGCATTATGCCTGCCTTCTCCCTCGCAATGCTGCCGCGATCCTCTCCCAGCCAGGACTGGTGGTCCAGATCTATACGGGTGATGACGGCAACCGTGGGATCTACAATATTGACCGCATCAAGGCGCCCGCCCAGGCCCACCTCCAGCACCAGCACGTCGACCGAACTGGACTTGAAAACCAGCAGGGCCGCAAGTGTGGCGAATTCAAAATAGGTCAGGCTGGTCTCGCCTCTCGCGGCATCGATAGCTCTGAAGGCCGCAACTATTTCACTGTCGCTGGCCTCGATCCCACCCACCCGGATGCGTTCGTTGAACCGCAGCAGATGAGGTGAGGTGTACACACCGGCCAGCTGTCCGGCCTGACCGAGTATGCCCTCGAGCACAGCGACCGTAGACCCCTTGCCGTTGGTTCCGGCGACGGTGACGACAGGCGCCCTGACCGGCAGCAGGTCGAGCGCGCGGGCCACCGAGGCCACCCGCTCAAGCCCCAGGTCGATAGGGTTCGGGTGCAGCGTTTCAAGCCGTGCGAGCCAGCCGGCAAGAGAGGTCGTGTCCATGTTCTGCTGCTGAGATTCTGAAGACAGGCTATTCCCCACCGGCGGGCAGCGTTTCCACTTCCAGCGGAACGAGTGCCTTGTGACTGAGCTTGGACAGCAGCCGCGCAATAGTGTCTCGCATCTCCGTGCGGTGAACGATCATGTCGATCGCGCCATGTTCGAGCAAAAATTCGCTGCGTTGGAAGCCCTTGGGAAGTTTCTGCCGAATGGTCTGTTCAATGATGTTGGGGCCCGCAAAGCCGGCCCGGGCTTCCGGCTCGGCAATATTGATATCGCCCAGCAGTGCAAGGGAGGCTGAAACGCCTCCGTATATCGGGTCGGTCATCACCGAGATATAGGGCACGCCTTCGAGGCGCAGCCGCTCTATCACGGCGCTGGTCTTGGCCATTTGCATCAGGGATATCAGGGCTTCCTGCATGCGCGCACCACCGGAGGCGGCAAAACAGACCAGTGGGATCCGCTCCGCCAGCGCCAGCTGCGCTGCGCGGGTGAACTTTTCACCCACGGCGTAGCCCATTGAGCCGCCATGGAACTCGAACTCAAAGGCCACGACTACCAGCGGCAGACCCTGCAAAGCGCCGGTGGAAGCGATCAGCGCGTCTTTCTCGCCGGTGGAGCGTTGCGCTGCCGTCAGGCGGTCGCGATAGCGCTTCTTGTCCTTGAACTTGAGGCGGTCTACCGGTTCTATATCGGTCAGTATTTCTTCCCGGCCCTCGGGGTCGAGAAAGATATCGATCCTCCGGCGCGCACCGATACGCATGTGGTGGTCGCACTTGGGGCAGACATCGTCATTGCGCTCTACGTCAGGCCTGTATAGAACCGCGTCGCACTTGACACACTTTTTCCACAGTCCCTCAGGCACATTGGAGCGTTTGTCACCCTCGCCACTGCGTACGCCGGAGGGCAGAATCTTGTTTATCCAGCTCATGACAAACCCCGCTCCAAATATGGCGCCATTATAAACGCGCTGTGTGGCATCTAGGAAGCCGAGTTATCGATCCCCTGGCGAATCTCTGTAAGCAGGGCTACGGCCGCCGCCATCGCCGTCTCATGGTCGCCACCATCATCGATCGCCCTGGCCATGGTGTTGACCAGGGCACTGCCGACCACGACGCCGTCAGCGACACTCGCTACCGCCGCCGCCGAGGCCGCGTCCTTGATGCCGAAGCCCACCGCCACGGGCAGGTTTGAGCGGTCCCTGATGAGGCCCAGGTGGTGCGCGACATCCGCCACGTCAAGATGTCCGGCGCCGGTCACACCCTTCAGCGAGACATAGTAGATAAAACCGCTGGCGGTGTCGGTGATACGTTGGATGCGCTCGGCCGGGGTGGTCGGTGCAACGAGGAATATATTGTCCATACCGACGCGCTGCAGCTCCGCGTTGAGGGGGGCGACCTCTTCTGGCGGAATATCGACCGTCAGCAGGGCGTCCAGGCCCACCGCGGCTGCGGCGTCGGCGAATTTCGCATAACCCATGTGCACCACCGGGTTGGCATAGCCCATCAACAGCACCGGCGTGTCCTGGTCCTGCTGGCGGAACTCCTCAACCATTGCCAATACAGTGCGCAGAGTGGTGCCATTTGCCAGGGCGCGCTCGTGACCCAGTTGCAGCACAGGCCCCTCGGACATGGGGTCCGAGAAGGGTACGCCCAGCTCTATGATATCTGCGCCGCAAGCCACCATGCGGTGCATGAGCGGCACTGTCACATCCAGCCCCGGGTCGCCTGCGACCACGTAAGGAATGAGCGCCTTGCGCCCCTGCTGCGCCAGTTGCTGAAAACGTCCCGCTATTCGACTCAATGCACTCTCCCCCTGCAACTGCCCCGACCGGAATCCGGCCCCGGTGCCTAAAACTGAATGCCGTCGATCTGGGCAACAGTGTGAATATCCTTGTCCCCGCGCCCGGACAGGTTGACCACAATCACCTGGTCTGGCGTCATCCCTGCAGCGAGCTTTTCGGCGTAGGCCAGTGCATGACTGCTTTCCAGCGCGGGCATGATGCCCTCCACCCTGGTCAGGGTATGAAACGCGCGCAGGGCCTCGTCGTCGTTGGCGACGACGTAGTTGACCCGACCCAGGTCCTTCAGCCATGCGTGCTCGGGGCCGACACCGGGATAATCCAGACCGGCCGACACCGAATGGGTGTGCATGATCTGCCCGTCTGCGTCCTGCATCAGGTAGGTACGATTGCCGTGCAACACACCCGGTGTGCCAGCGGTCAGCGGCGCGGCGTGCTGGTTGGACGCTATGCCATGTCCACCGGCTTCCACGCCGTACATCGCCACACTTTCGTCGCCGAGAAAAGGATGGAACAGGCCGATTGCATTTGAGCCGCCACCGACACAGGCAACCAGCGCATCCGGTAACTTTCCGGTCTGCGCCTGGGACTGGCGTCGCGCCTCGCGGCCGATCACACACTGAAAATCCCTGACCAGCATGGGATAGGGGTGCGGCCCGGCCACGGTGCCTATGATATAGAAGGTATCATCGACATTGGTCACCCAGTCCCGCATCGCCTCATTCATCGCATCCTTGAGCGTGCGCGAGCCCGAGGTCACGGGAATGACATCCGCTCCCAGCAGCTTCATCCGGTAAACATTGAGCGCCTGGCGCCGCACGTCTTCCTCACCCATGAAGACCTGGCACTTCAGCCCCAGCCGCGCGGCGATGGTCGCGGTCGCCACGCCATGCTGGCCCGCGCCGGTTTCGGCGATGACCCGGGGCTTGCCCATATGCTTGGCCAGCAGTGCCTGGCCGACGGTGTTGTTGACCTTGTGAGCGCCGGTATGATTCAGGTCCTCGCGCTTGAGAAAGATGCGTGCGCCGCCGATAGATGCCGACCAGCGCTTTGCCTCATACAAAGGTGACGGCCGTCCCACGTAGTGCGCCAGGTCCTCATCAAGTTCCTGCTGGAAGTCAGGGTCCACCGAAAGCTTGCGATAGACCGCTTCCAGCTCAGCCAGTGCCGACATCAGGGTCTCGGCTACAAACTTGCCGCCATACACTCCGAAGCGACCGTCCGCATCCGGTACCGCGTTAAACACACTGTCTTTCACATCAATCGTCATCAGCTGCTCCATCCAATAAAGCGTCTGCGGCGCGCACCGCCGCAACGAACCGTTTGATTTTACGAGCGTCCTTGAGCCCCGGGGACTGTTCTACACCGCCACTGACATCGACCGCCGCAGGTCGCAATCCGGCAATGGCCTCGCCCACATTGAATTCGTCGAGGCCGCCGGCCAGCACGACCGGCAAGGGCAGCTTGCCCCTGGCCAGGCTCCAGTCGAAGGTCCGGCCTGTGCCGCCCGGCACTCCGTCCTGCCAGCTGTCCAGTAACACGGCCCGGGCCGCCTGGTAGCTCGCACAACCGGCAACAAGATCCATGCCGGCCTGCACGCGCAGGGCCTTGATCCATGGCCGTTGGAATTGCTCGCAGAAAGCGGCCGGCTCCTCGCCGTGAAACTGGACAAGATCCACCGGAACGCTTTCGAGTATACGTCGGATGCTCTCAGCCGGTTCATCGACAACCAGCGCCACCACGGTAACAAACGGCGGCACCGCCGCGACGATACGGGCTGCCTGCTCAGCCGTTACAGCCCGGGGACTGGGCGGGTAAAAAACCAGGCCAATGGCGTCCGCGCCACTATCGACTGCCACGCGGGCATCTTCCGCCGACGTGATGCCACAAATCTTGATTCGCGTGTAGGTCACTTGCTCGATGAACTGGGCTTTAAAACAAGGCGCGAATGATAGCAGAGAGGTCTCGCCGCTGTCTGCAAATCACCGGACTCAATTGTGCCAGGGTAAACCCGGCAACATCGGGCCGCCGGCTGTCCGGGGAAGTCGGTATTGCGCCGGATATTCCACCTCCGCCAGGTAGAGGCCGTCCGCCGGCGCCGTGTCGGCAGCCAATGTGCGATCACGCCCCCTCAGCAGCTGCCCAATCCACCCCGGCGGCTGACGCCCTGTGCCGACCGCCATCAGCGAGCCGACAATGTTGCGCACCATATGGTGTAAAAAGGCGTTGGCCGCGATGTCCACGACGACCAGGTCGCCGACTCTGTCCACTACCAGTGAATGGACGTTGCGCATCGGCGTACTGGACTGGCATGAAGCAGCCCGAAAAGCAGAGAAGTCCCGCTCTCCCAGCAGGGACTGGGCCGCTTCGTGCATCCGCTGGTGATCCAGCGCGCGGCGCTGCCAGCTGACTTTGCCGAACAACAGGGCGGGACGGACTGGCGTATTGGCGATAAGGTAGCGATAACGCCTGGCGAGCGCTGAAAAGCGCGCGTGGAAATCCCCGGGAACCTGGACTGCCCAGTGCACTCGAACACTTGGCGGCAGGTTGGCGTTGACGCCGAGCACCCATGCCTTCGGGCTGCGCTCCACCGGCGCGTCAAAATGGATTACCTGGGCAAACGCATGCACACCGGTGTCGGTGCGGCCGGCACAATGCACGCGCACCGGCCCGTTGGCGACCACAGCGATACCCCGCTCGAGGGTATCCTGTACGGTTTTTACGGTGAGATGGGGTTGTGCCTGCCAGCCGCTGTAGCAGCTGCCATCGTACTCGATGCGGCAGGCGATGCGGCTACCCGCAGGAAGCGGGTCCGCCGCAAAGCAGGGCGAAACCGTCAGCCAATTCGCTCCAGCAAAGCCTGGGCCTCGGCCTGGAGCTCCTCGTTACCTTCGGCGGCCACTTCTTCCAGGATCTGGCGAGCGCCGTCTTCATCACCCATATCCATATAGGCGCGAGCCAGGTCGAGCTTGGTGGACAGGCCATTGCTTTCGGCTGCGATGAGCAGGTCTTCCTCATCCGGCTCCACGGTCGTTTCGGCATCATCGAAGTCTGCCGAAAGATCGAGTTCGTCGTCCAGAGCGATGCCCGGTCCGGCATCCTCGATTTCCAGGTCACTGAAGTCGGACTCCAGAGAGTCGTCAAGATCAGCCAGCAGTCCATCCTCAGCGTGCTTGCCCTCGGTGGCAAAGTCTTCCCGGTGTGCAGGTTTCTGACCGCCAGCCAGCGCCTCGCGCCCGGCCGCGATCCGCCCGGCATCGCCGATGGATTCGAGCTCGGCAAATTGTTGCATTGCATCTGGCCGATTGCCGGTCTCCATGTAGAGCTGCAGCAGTTTGAGCCTGTAGGCAGCGTTGTCCGGGTCACTGCCCAGTGCGTTCCTGAGAAGCTCGATCGCCTGCGGGTAACGACCGTAAGCAATGTAGATTTCCGCCTCGGCGAGTGCGTCACTGCCTTCATCAGAGGCGTATTCATCGTGCTTGCGCTGGCCATATCCCCGATTTGCCGGGGTGGCACCAGGAGCTTCCGGAGCGAGCTCTTCTTCGGCTGCCCGCAGCGGGTCCTTGGCGGGCTCATCCACTTGCAGCGCCTGCTCTTTCAACTCGACGTCGGCGAAAACCTCCCGCGATTGAGCCGGCTCGTCCTCCACAGATTCATCGCCCTGCCCGCGCCTGCGGATGTACAGAATACCCAGCAGCGCCAGCACGATTGCGCCGATCACGAACCAGAGGTTGCTGAAAAATCCCTGGGACTCTCCGCTGGCCTCGCTTGCGGTAGACGCCGGCTCCGGCGCTGCCGTTACCGGCGCGGGCTGCTCGGAGACAGTCACTGTCTCGACCTCAACTGCGGGCTCTTCCCCGCCAGGGCCAGCATCAACGGCCACTGCCTCGTCCACGCTGCCGGCAGCCTCCTCGGCCTCGCCGACAAGGGAGTCGAGTTCCAGCGCCTCGGCCCCGGGCAATGCGGCGCCGGACTCTACCTGATTATCTGCCAGCACGCCCTGCAACGCGGCGATCTGGTCGTCCTTCAGCGTGACAATCCGCTGCAGCGTTTCAACCTGCTGTTCCATGGAGGCCAACCGCTCTTCAAGCTCGGCACGCTCGAGCCCGGCCTTTTCGGCATCCTCCAGGGCCGCCGCGTTGGCTGCCACCTCAGCTGCCGGGGCAGGCTCGGCCGCCGCAGCGTCATCGGGCTCGGCGGAGATACGCAGCGAGGGGCCGCTGCCATAATCAGGCTCACTGGCACGCCCTTCGCGCCAGGCTTGATTCTGGGAGCGCACTTCGGCAAGCGCCTGGGACGCATCGCCGGAGCTGATCTCGCCCTCGTTAGGCAGGTAAATGATATACCCCGCCTTGATCTTGTTGATATTACCGTCGATAAACGCGTCCGGATTGAGGCGCTGGATATCGAGCATAGTCTGGTGCACGGATGCCCCGCCCGGACGCGCGTTGGACGCGATGCGCCACAGGGTATCGTCACGGTGGATCATATAGCGGGTACCGGGAACCGGTGCCGGAGCGGTGGTGGCATTGAAGGCGCGCGAGGGCATCTGCCCCGGCGCCAGGTCCGAATCCCTTATATCAACGCGGGTGCCGCTACTGCTGGCTAGCGAGCTGTTTTTTTTTGCGGGCTCGGGTTCGCCATCTACCTGCGCGACCCGGCTGCTGGCCGACACTACCGGCGTGGTAGTGTCGAATACGGGCGGGTCAACCAGTACGGTGTATTCGCGCAACAGGCGACCGGAAGGCCAGCGGGCTTCGAGTATGAAATCCAGGTAGGGTTCGAGCACCGGGTCTTCGGAACTGATGATGATACGGGCGCGGCCGTTGTCGTCAATTTCCACATCGAAGCTGATGCTGGTGAGGAAGTAGGCGCGATCCACGCCCATGCGTTTGAAATCTTCACTGGTGGCAAGCCGGATCCTGATCTGATCCTCGTGCAGCCCACCTATATTGAGTAAGTCTACCTGTGCCTTGAGCGGTTCATTGAGGTAGGAGTCCAGGCTTATCTCGCCCAGCCCCAGAGCCATCAAGGAACTCGTATGCACACACCCCAGAGAAAAAACTACAGCAGCAAATTTTCGAGCCATACCGACGCCTAATTATTTTACCTGCTTGATCGTACACCGGCCTCCCCTAGGTCCGGCAGCTGATTCGGAATATGAATCACACAACACCTGCAATTTGCCCCTGCAGGCGCCTGCTCTGCGACTAGAACGCAGCGCTGGCTGGTGCCTCCATGCACTCTCTATAGTCCGAATTACCCCCAAGTATTAGTGATGTACCAGCATTAATCAAGGTAAGTTGTCACTAATGCTTCAGCAATTTGCACACTATTCAGGGCCGCCCCTTTGCGCACATTATCGGACACAATCCACATATCCAGCCCCCTCGGGTGGGAAATATCCTCGCGGATCCTGCCGACAAAAACCGGGTCGTGGCCGGCTGCGTCCGAGACCGCGGTTGGATAGCCGCCGGCTGCCTGCTCGTCGATAACGGTGACACCCGGCGCCCGTTCGAGCAATGCACGCGCTTCGGCGGCACTGATCTTGTCCACTGTTTCGATGTGCACTGCCTCGGAATGGCCAAAAAACACCGGAATCCTCACACAGGTGGGATTCACCTGGATCGACGGGTTGCCGAAGATCTTGCGGGTCTCCCATACCATTTTCATCTCTTCCCGGGTGTAGCCGTTGTCCTGAAAAGTGTCGATATGGGGAATGGCGTTGAAGGCGATCTGGCGGGGATAGACCTCGCACTGGATCTCCTGCCCGTTCAGCAGGCGGGCAGTCTGGCCTGCCAGCTCTTCGATCGCCTCCTTGCCGGTGCCGGAAACCGCCTGGTAAGTGGCCACGTTGATGCGTTCAATGCCCACGGCATCGTAGATCGGCTTGAGCGCCACCAGCATCTGGATGGTGGAACAGTTGGGGTTGGCTATGATGTTGCGGCGGGTGTAGCCCGCCAGCGCTTCAATATTGACCTCCGGTACGATCAGGGGGATGTCCTCGTCCTGGCGAAAGTGGGAGGTGTTGTCGATCACCACGCACCCGGCGGCGCCGGCTTTGGGGGCGAACTCGGCGGAAATACTGCCACCGGCTGAAAACAGGCCGATCTGGACCCGGCTGAAATCGAATTCCGCCAGGTCCGTTACCTTCACCGATTTGCCATGGAACTTGACGGTTTTACCTGCAGAGCGGCTGCTTGCCAGCGGGTACAGCGTACCGACCGGGAAATCCCTCTCCTCCAGGATAGAGATCATCGCCTCGCCCACGGCGCCGGTTGCGCCTACCACTGCCACATCGTATAACTTGCTCATCTGCATTTTCCCACTGTCAGGATTTATTGATCAGGCGCGCAGGGCCGCGATGACCGCGTCGCCCATAGCGCTCGTGTTCACCAGCTGCTGGCCCTGGGTATATATGTCGGGGGTGCGCAGGCCCTGGTCCAGCACCACACTAACCGCCTGTTCTATCGCGTCAGCGGCCGCGGGGCTGGCCAGCGTGTAGCGCAGCATCATCGCCACTGAGAGAATAGTCGCCAGGGGGTTGGCCTTGCCCTGCCCCGCGATATCCGGCGCCGTACCGTGGCATGGCTCATACATGCCGCGTCCGCTCTCGTCCAGGGAGGCTGACGGCAGCATGCCTATCGAGCCGGTTAACATCGCTGCAGCGTCCGACAGTATGTCGCCGAACATGTTGCCGGTGACCAGCACATCGAACTGCTTGGGAGCGCGCAGCAACTGCATGGCGGCATTGTCGACGTACATATGGCTCAGCTCCACGTCCGGGTACTGCGCCCCCACCTCTTCCATCACCTCGCGCCATAGCATGGTCACTTCCAGCACGTTTGCCTTGTCGACCGAACACACCCTGTTGTTGCGCTTGCGTGCAAGGCTGAACGCCAGGTGGCCTATCCGGCGAATCTCTGACTCGCGATAGACATAGGTATTGAAACCCTCGCGCTCACCGTTTTCCAGGGTGCGAATACCCCGCGGCTCGCCAAAATAAATGCCGCCGGTCAACTCGCGCACGATAAGAATGTCCAGCCCCGCCACCACCTCGCGCTTGAGGCTGGACGCGTCTGCCAGTTGCGGGTAGAGAATTGCCGGACGCAGGTTACCAAAGAGTTTCAATTCCGAGCGTATGCCCAGCAACCCCCTTTCGGGGCGCAGGTGGCGCTCCACGTTATCCCACCTGGGCCCGCCCACAGCGCCCAGCAATATCGCGTCGGCCGACCGCGCGCTCGCCAGCGTCTCCGGGGGCAGCGGCTGCCCGGTGGCATCGATGGCCGCGCCGCCCAGCAGGCCATATTCCAACTCGAGGTCCAGCTTGAAGCGGGCGTCCACCTCCTGCAGTACCTTGACAGCCTCGGTCATGATTTCGGGCCCGATGTAATCGCCCGGCAGCACCAGTATTTTTCTTGCCATGTCCTGTTGATCTCCCGCTATTTAATGACGTCAAACAACCAGGGGGAACGTTCCCGCGCAGTCTGCTCGTAGGCGCGAATCATGGCGGCATCCTCGAGGGTGAGACCGATGTCGTCCAGCCCCTTCAGCAGGCAGTGGCGACGGAATTCATCGACCTCGAAACCGTATACGTCACCGGACGGGGTAGTGACCTGCTGTGCCTCCAGGTCCACCTTCAACTTATAGCCCTCGGCAGCGTACAGCTCCCGGAACAGGCTATCGACGACATCGGCCCCGAGTACGATTGGCAGGATGCCATTCTTGAAACAGTTATTGTAAAAGATATCGGCAAAACTGGGTGCGATAATGCATCGAAAGCCCTGGTCTTCCAGTGCCCAGGGCGCATGCTCCCGACTGGAGCCACAGCCAAAGTTCTCCCGCGCCAGCAGGATGGACGCGCCCTGGTAACGGGGCAGGTTCAGGGCAAACTCCATGTTCTGCGGCCGCTTGCTGCAGTCCTGGCCGGGATAGCCCTCATCCAGGTAACGCAGCTCATCAAACAGGTGGGGGCCGAAGCCGCTGCGCCTGATCGATTTCAGGAACTGCTTGGGAATAATCAGGTCGGTGTCCACATTGGCCCGGTCCATGGGCGCTACCACGCCCCGTTCAGCAATAAAGCTCTTCATTACCGTATCCTCTCCCTACCACTCACGCACGTCGACGAAATGCCCTGCGATTGCCGCCGCTGCGGCCATGGCGGGGCTGACCAGATGTGTGCGGCCGCCAAAACCCTGACGACCCTCGAAATTGCGATTGGAGGTGGACGCGCAGTGCTCCCCCGCTCCCAGCTTGTCGGCATTCATCGCCAGGCACATGGAACAACCCGGCTCGCGCCACTCCATGCCCGCATCGATAAATATCCTGTCCAGCCCTTCGGCCTCGGCCTGCTGCTTGACCTCCCCCGAGCCCGGCACTACCAGCGCCTGCTTGACCGAGCTCGCCACCCGCTTACCCCTGACCACTGCTGCGGCCGAGCGCAGGTCCTCGATCCTGGAATTGGTACAGGAACCTATAAATACCCGGTCGGGCCTGATTGCCGTGATCGGCATTCCCGCCTGCAGACCCATGTACTCCAGTGCGCGCAGCACGCCTTCGCGCTGCGTATGATTCTCTATTTTTGCCGGGTCCGGCAGATGGCCGTCGATGGGCAGGACCATTTCGGGCGATGTACCCCAGGTCACCTGCGGCTTTATATCCTCGCCGCGCAATTCAACCACCCGGTCGAAATGGGCGTCGTCATCGCTGTGCAGCTCGCGCCAGGCCGCCACGGCCTGTTCCCACATATCACCCGTGGGGGCGTAGGTGCGGCCCCTGACGTAATCCAGGGTGATATCGTCTACGGCCACCATACCCATGCGCGCCCCCGCCTCGATGGACATGTTGCACATGGTCATGCGGCCTTCCATGCTCATGTTGCGCACGACTTCGCCGCCGAATTCCATCGCGTAGCCACTGCCTCCCGCCGTACCTATCTTGCCAATGACGGCCAGTACCACGTCTTTCGCAGTCACACCTTTTTGCAGGGAGCCATCGATGCGCACCAGCATGTTTTTCATCTTCTGCTGGATCAGGCACTGGGTGGCGAGCACGTGCTCAACCTCCGAGGTGCCGATACCGTGGGCCAGCGCGCCGAGGGCGCCATGGGTGGATGTGTGGGAATCACCGCACACTACCGTCATACCCGGCAGGGTCGCGCCCTGTTCGGGACCCACCACGTGCACGATGCCCTGGCGCCGGTCGTTGATCTCAAACTCGACGATGTCGTAGTCCCGGCAGTTGTCGTCCAGGGTCTGCACCTGCAGTCGCGATATCGGGTCGGCGATCCCGGCGACTCCCCCGCTGCGCTCTACCCGCTCGGTGGGGACATTGTGGTCTGGAACGGCCAGGTTCGCGTCCCGTCGCCACAGCGACCTGCCGGCAAGGCGCAGGCCTTCGAAGGCCTGGGGCGAGGTCACCTCGTGAATCAGGTGGCGGTCGATATAGATCAACGCGCTGCCGTCATCGCGCTGCACCACCACGTGGCTTTGCCATAACTTGTCATACAACGTCTGTGCGGCCATGGGACTCACCTCATCGCTGAAAAAGAAAATATCCGGGATACCGCGGGAATTATGGGCTTGCGCTTTAGATAACTCAAATTTATTATTTTTATATATCGCATTCCTGAAAGGAATCTCATATGGACACGCAGAACCTCAGGGCTTTTGTACTGGTGGCAGAAACCGGCTCGTTCTCAGCGGCCGCGGAAAAGCTCCACCTGACCCAACCGGCCGTCAGCAAGCGGGTCGCCCTGCTCGAAGAGCAGCTGGGTACCGGCCTGTTTGACCGTATCGGGCGCAATATCAGCCTGACCGAGGCCGGCCAGGCACTGCTGCCCCACGCCCGCGCGGTGCAGCAGGAACTGGAAGCGGCGGCACAGTCGGTGCGCGATCTCTCCGGCGCGGTGGCGGGCCAGCTGCGGATCGCCACCAGCCATCACATCGGCCTGCACCGCCTGCCGCCGGTACTCAGCGCGTTCAGCAAGGCCCACGGTGCAGTTCAGCTTGATATCGACTTTATGGACTCGGAACAGGCCTACGAACTGATCATGCAGGGCAATGCGGAAATCGCCGTGGTAACCCTGGCACCAGTGCGCGAGGCCAGTCTCGTCACCCTGCCGCTGTGGCCCGATCCCCTGGATTTCATGGTGGCCAGGCACCACCCGCTGGCGCGGCACCGCGGTCTCGACCTGCAGGCTCTGAGCGAACACACTGCGATCCTGCCCGGGCTCAATACCTATACCGGGCAGATCGTGGCACGGCTGTTCGACCAGCACCAATTGTCCCTGCAGGTGTCAATGGCAACCAATTACCTGGAAACCATTCGCATGATGGCGTCCGTTGGACTGGGCTGGACGGTACTGCCGCGCAGCATGTCCGACGAGTCCCTGCAGACTCTGAAGATCAGCGGCACCAGAATCGAGCGGACCCTGGGTATTGTCTATCACAGGGGGCGCACCCTGTCGCGTGCGGCCGGGGCGTTCATTGAGGTATTGCGGGCTTCGTCCGGGCTTAAGGGCTAACCGTCCATGAAGAATGGCGTACCGTCACCTATCGCCCCGGGTTTTACCATGCCCTTGTGATCAGGCAGGTAAAAAGTTCCGTTAAACCTCGCCACCACGCCATCGCGGTTGACAATAACACCGCTGGAAAAAGCGAAGCGCCGCTTTACGGTAACCAGTTGCACATCCGCCTGAATCCACTGCCCCAGGCGCGCGGTTGCAACAAAATCCACTGCCAGGTTTATTGTCGGGCTTGCCACCAACTCACCGCGGGCCGCGTGAACGCCGTTTGCCGCCGCGACATCCGCCAATGTCATCAGGACGCCGCCGTGGCACACTCCCATGAGATTGCCATGCTGCTTGCCCACCACCAGCCCGAAACTGACGGAATCGCCCTCGATGCGACGATAGCTGGGCTGGAGCATATCACTGAAGCCCAGCCCCTCCGGCAGCCTGGCAAAACCATCGGGCACTTGTTCCACAATCCTTTCACTCATACTGCGTCACCCGCAAAAATGGCTCGCCTCAAGCCGATTCAAAATATGCCCATTGCCAGGCCGGCGGCGAAGGCCGCACCCAATTCCCGGCTGGCATCAAGGTGAGCGTCGCCGACCTCACCGCGCAACACCAATGGCTCCGCCGCTGCGGGAAAGGGATATCCTGACATGATGCGCTCAAGCTGCCGGACCGCCCCGCGGCCGTCGTTGCCGGCGCTCACCAACAGCGCGTACGGCAGTACCAGGCCCCGGGCGATCGCCGGATAGAACGTGCGATCCAGAAAATCCTTCATGCCACCACTGAGAGCGCCTGAGTTTTCCGCCGCCACCAGCAGCAGACCCTGCGCCAGGGCAAGGTCCTCCACCCCGGCATCCCATGCGCGCCGCACGGTAACGGCCACACCCGGTTCCATGACTGCACCGCGCCACGCGGCCCGAGCCAGTTGCGCGCTGGCACCGCTCTGGCTGTGATAGGCAATAAGCAGTGTTTTCATGAAACTCCGTTGGCAAAACCCGGGCAGCCGGATTGGAACACAGTGGGCGGTGGCTGTCATGCCCGGCGGGCGTTACCGGCGCGTCGGGGCAGCCGGCAGCACGGACAACTTTCCAGCGCCGGCTATTACTGTTGTAATACCCGGCCTTTAACAAACCATACCCGGGAGCAACATACGATGAGCGAAACCAACAGGCAATGGCTGCTGAAGACACGCCCGGTAGGCACGATCGGGCCGGAACATTTTGAGCTGGTGGAGTCTCCCCTGCCCACTCCGGACCTCGGGGCCGGGCAGGTGCTCGTCAAAACCCTGATGCTGGGTTTCGACCCGGCCATGCGCGGCTGGGTCATGGATGAGCCAAGCTACCTGCCGCCTGTCGCCCTCGGCGCCCCTATGCGTGCCAGCGGGGTGGGCCAGGTGGTGCGCTCGGAGAATCCCGATCTGCCCGTGGGCGCCCTGGTGCAGGGCCTGCTCAACTGGCAGGAGTACAGCATCGGCGACCCGGCGGCGCTGATCGCGCCGACAGCGATACCAGCTGGCGTCCCCCCGAACCTGGCGCTGGGTATTTTCGGCACCACCAGCCTGACAGCCTACTTTGGCCTGCTCGATGTTGGCCAGCCGCAAGCGGGCGAAACCGTGCTGGTGTCGGGTGCCGCGGGAGCTACCGGTTCGGTGGTAGCGCAAATCGCCCGCCTCAAGGGCTGCAGGGTTGTGGGGATAGCCGGCGGCGCCGAGAAGTGCCAGTGGCTGGTGGAGGCCTGCAAGGTTGACGCGGTAATCGACTATAAAAGCGAGGATCTCGACAAGCGCATCGGCGAACTGTGCCCCAACGGCGTCAATGTCTTTTTTGACAACGTCGGCGGCGATACCCTGGAAGCCGGCATCAATCACATGGCCGACTTCGGACGCATTGTCCTGTGTGGCGCCATCGCCAGCTACAACGATGAAACACCGCGCCCCGGACCAAACAACCTGATGAAGCTGGTTGCGCGGCGAATCCGCATGCAGGGTTTTATCGTGCTCGACTACCTGGCGCGGGCGCCGGAGGCCATCGCCGCGCTCGGCGAATGGGTCGCCGCGGGCGAACTCGCCTGGCGGGATGATGTCCAGGAGGGCTTCGAGCATATCCCTGCCACGCTGCAGCGCCTGTTTGACGGCCGCAACACCGGCAAGCAAATGCTTAAAGTGGCAGATCCTGAGTAGTTATCCACAGGGCGCCCTGTGGATAACTGTGGGGACAGAGTGTCAAGAATTCTGACACCTGGCCCCGTCCGGGCACTCCAGGCCAGCTGCCCGGGAAAACAGGAAACCGCCTTTAATAATATTGAATCAATGACTTAGGAATTTTTTATAGCATATTTCCGCGCGCGGGCAGCGCGGAGACTATGAATACAGGGTGATTGACCGCTGTGTGGATATTTTTCCGCTACCATGGTTGGCAGCCACTTACCGGCCAGGGCCCGACCTGCCGAGGGTTTCCTTGAGGCCCCGGCGCGGAGATTGCGGCGGTCGGCGCTATTACCCGCCCTGCCGGGCCTGTTCACGGTGGCGGATGGACCAACAGCAGTGAATCTTCGGGTTGCGCTCGAAATCGGGATCCAGGGTCGAGCGGCTGATATCTTCGCACAGGAACTCCAGGTCCAGGGCGGGATCCAGCTTGAAACCGCGACGATTATTGGAAAAATACAGCTGGCCGCCGACACGCAGCACCGCCATTGCCCTGCGCACCAGGTCGGGATGGTCCCGCTGGATATCGAAACTTTCCGCCATCGCACTTGAGTTTGAGAAGGACGGGGGGTCCAGCAGCACCAGGTCGTAATTCCTTCCCGCCTGCTGCAGCCACTGCAGGCAGTTGGCCCGGACCAGCTTGTTGTCACGTTCGTCGAGGCCGTTGTGGGCCAGGTTCTTGCGCAGCCACTCGAGATAGGTGTTGGACATATCCACACTGGTAGTGGAGCGCGCGCCGCCCAGGGCCGCGTGCACGGTGGCGGAACCCGTGTAACAGAACAGGTTGAGGAAATCCTGCCCCGCGGCTTCGCTACCCAGCCGCCGTCGCAGCGGGCGGTGGTCAAGGAACAGGCCCGTGTCGAGGTAATCCTGCAAGTTGACCAGTAAGCGCGCCCTGCCCTCTCTGACGCTGAAAAGCTCGCCTCGATTCCCTTGCTTCTGATACTGGTCCGCGCCGCGCTGGCGGCGGCGCTGCTTGTATACAATGGACTGTGCGGGGACATCCAGCGCACCGGGCAAAGCGGCCTGCACCTCCTGCAACCGTCGCGCGGCGGCCTGCGGGTCAACCCCCTGGGGCGCCTGGTATTCCGCCACGCAGACCCGTTCGCCATAGACATCTACCGCGACTGCATACTCGGGCATGTCCGCGTCATACAGGCGATAGCACTCCACCTGCTCGCGCTTGAGCCAGGCAGCCAGGCGCTTGCGGTTTTTGCGGATACGGTTGGCGAACATCCGGGCCCCGTCAGTCAGTTCGACTGGCCCCGCGACCGTTTCGCTGACTCCCGCCGGGGCGGCCTCCTGCGACAGCGGACGCAGTTTGTTATCAACCAGGTCGAACAACAGCAGGTGGGCTGCCAACGCCCCGTTCCACAAGGCGTAGCGCTTGTGGCTGCGCAGGCCGATAGCCCTGCCAAGTTCCAGGTCAGAGGTAAATACCGCCGCCTGCCAGCCGCCAAATTCCCGCACCAACACTTCACCCAACTGATGGTACAGCGCGCGCAGCTGCTCTTTTTCTCCCAGCCGTTCGCCATAGGGCGGGTTACAGACCACCAGGCCGTGCGGCAGTGGTACATGGCTGGGTCGGGTCATTTGGGCCAGCGGTCGGGCGCTGACCCGGACCACCTTTTCGAGGCCTATGCGCGCGATGTTTTCCTCGGCGAGGCGGATCACCCGCGGGTCCGCGTCATAGCCCCTTATCTCCGGCAGGGTGCTGGCCCGACCCCGCTCCGCCCTGCCCCTGGCGTCCGCGACAATTGCCTGCCACTGGGGTGCGTTGTGCCCCCGCCAGTGCTCAAACCCGAACCGGGTGCGAGCCAGCCCGGGGGCAATATCGGCGGCCATCATGGCGCCCTCCAGCAGCAGGGTGCCGGAGCCACACATGGGATCGATCAGCGCTCCGCCCCGCGCTGCCATCCCCGGCCAGTCTGCCCGCAGCAGTATGGCGGCGGCCAGGTTCTCCTTCAGCGGTGCCGCACCGCCGCCCAGTCGGTAGCCACGCTGGTGCAGGCTGCCACCGGAGAAGTCCAGGGACAGTACCGCCTGGTCCCCGCCAAGACGGATACTGAGCCGGATATCCGGATCCTTGCGCGCCACCGGGGGTCGCTGACCGAGCTTGTCGGAAAACCAGTCGACGATCGCATCCTTGCTGCGCTGGGCACCGAACTGGGTGTTGCGGATCTGGGGGTTCTCCCCGGAGAAATCGATGGCAAAGCTCTGTTGCGGCCCGAACAGCGCCGCCCAGTCCACATCCCGCAACTGCTGGTAGAGCACGTCGCCGTCCGCAGCCTCCAGCCGGGCCACAGGCAACATGATGCGGTTGGCGAGGCGCGACCAGAGGCAGGCGCGGTAGGCGAGCGCGGTGGGACCGGTGAAATAGACCCCCGCCACCGTTTCGCGCGTCGCGGCTGCACCCAGAGCCGTCAACTCCGCCGCCAGCAGGCCTTCAATACCCTTGGGGCAGGCGGCAAACCACTGGTCTTTTACAAACTCGCTTGCTGTCATCGGGGGGCGGGATCCAAACAGTACAAAAATCTATTTAACTCAATAATTACAGAGAGTTATGGGGTTTACTTAATGTTATTTTCCGGAGCTGGCCCGAGCTGCACTGCGCTCAGGAGCGGGGACGCCTGGACGCAACGGGCGCACGCTTGCGCTTGCGCGGTGGGGCCTTCCTCTTGGCGGCGACCTTGGGCTTGGCCTTGGCCTTCGCCGTCTTCGCCGCTGCGGGGGACCCGTCCCTGGCGATACGGGCGGTTTTTTCCGACTGCATCACATCCAGCACCAGGTCGATGGACCCCTGCATGTAATGTATAAAGCGTTCGTATTCGTCGTCGTTGAAACTGCGCAGGACGTCGTGCTGGCGGTACAGGTTAATAAAGCGCCGCTCACGCTCATACTGTTTGGGCAGGGCCAGCACGCCCCACTGCTCCAGCGTTTTCTCCAGCGCCGGATTGTAGGTGCGCATGAACTTGATGAGGAAGGGTATCGGATCGTGTCGGGCCAGCAGCGACGCGCTGCGCAACATGACCTCCAGGGGCATGATGGTCTGGCCGCTTTCAATATCCTCGAGCATGCCCTTGTCGGCGAGCCCCAGACTTTCCGACAGGTCCTTGATGGACATGCCAGCGGTTTCCCTGGCATCCCGCAGAAAATGCCCGGCTTCAGCCATCGCCTCCAGCCGTTCGGGCTCCAGCTGGTTGAGTACCGTGGACCGCAACCAGTTCTCGCCAAACATGGCGGTCATGGCGGCGGTGTTCCGCGCCAGCCCAATGGTACCGCCGGCCACCTGGCCGGTCAGGCGCCTGACGGAGTCCAGCAGCGATTCGGAGTCGTGATCTTTGTTTTTTCCAGCCATAACGGAAGCATAGCCCAATAATGCTGTTTAAAGTAAGGGGTCTTGCGAACCCGCTTCAGGACCCGGCAGGCAAGCCTGTCTCTATGGCAAAGATCTCCCGCAAAATGGAGCGCCATTCGTTGTACTGGGTTTCCAGGGTGCCGCTGAGGCGGAATACCTTGCCGCTGGCCTCCATCACCGTGGGGGCCACCTCGTTGTTGAAGCCCAGGGCCATGTCATCCAGGTCCTGCTCCTGGATCTTGATCTGCTTATAGGTGTTGTAGGTCTGCTCCATTGCGGTAAAAGTGCCGCGCTGACCTATGCGATCCCTGGTCTGGGCGCGCGCCTCGAAGTCCTGCAGGTATAACGCCTGTTCGCGGCCGTACTGGCGCCAGAGGCTGTAGGTTGGCGCCATTTCCTCGTAGAGATTCACATACTGCTCGTCCACCGTATCGACGAACAGGTGCTCCTGGTTCCGTATGCGCTCGACCCTGGCCATCATAGGGTCGCCCTCCGCGGGCAAGCGCACCACAGTGTAAATGCCATCGGAGTCCTGCTGCAGATAGCTCCCGAACGCGTCATCGGACAGACTGGCCGCGTAGCGCATCAAGGCCACCTGGCGGATGGTCTGCAGCTCGCGCCTGTCCAGGCGCAGCTTGAAGGCCAGCAGGTCGTTGGCGATCGACCGGTAGAGATCGATGTAGGGATCACCGCCCTCGGTCGCGGGGTAATCACGCTCCGACGCGGTATCCGTATAGGTTTTATCCAGCCACTGCCGGCCGGTGGCGTCCCGGGCAGAGACCTCCAATACCAGCCGGGAACCGTCCGACTGGCGAATCTTGCCGTTTACCAGCAGCTCCGATGACAGCTGTTTGTCCGGCAGCACGCGCACCACGCCCCACGCGTTTGTTTCCAGCAGTACCTGGCGCAGCAGCACCGGCATGAACTGGGCTTCCGCCTTGCGAATCTCGGGAAAAATACCCATCTGGCTATGCAGGGACTCGTCCAGGGGTATACCCGGGCTGAATATCACCAGGCCCACATCCAGCATATCCTGCTCACTGGTACCGCGCTCTACGTTCAGTGTGGTATTGCCCACCGGTACTGCCGCGAGCCCCGGATCCAGTGCCTGGGCCCGGACAACCGCGGTGGCCAATACCAGCAGGCAGGCCAGCAGGGCGCAGGCCGCGCCCCGCCAGCGCTGGCGCCCTATTTCGATTCTGTTGTGCATACCCTGCCCCGGGAGATCGTCATCTTGCAGCTGTAACCGTTGTCCTGTGGCTGGTAGCGCGCATACACGCGGTTCACGGTAAACGGCGAGGTCACCCGGTCAGATATCACCGTGGTGGCGATATTGAGCCACTGGCCATCAGGACCCAGACTCATTACGTGCTGGATAGTGAGCCCTTCCGGCAGCATGGTCTTGAAAATGAGCTGGTGGCGGTCCCAGCCACAAATTTCCTTACCCAGCGGAGTTTCCACCGTATGGTACTGGCCCGGGTAGAACTCGCAGGTCAGGGCGAAATCCAGCTCCCGCTTGACCTTGATCTTGTATTCGTTCTGCTCGACTTCAAGCAACTGGGACTGGGTGATCAACTCCGCCATCTGTGCCAGGCCAATAATTGAGGCGCCACTGTTGGTGGTGCCGGGGCCGCCGATCACCATGGTCCCGCCGGCTTGCTGGTAGACGCCGCCGGGCTGTGACCGCGGTTGCCGCAAGCCGCGCACAAGGGCATTCAGGTTGACCTGGATATTATCGCTCTGGCTGTAATCGAGCTCCCAGAAGCCGGTGAAATCAACCGCCGCGTCAGTCTTGTTAACCACGGGCCGGCGCTGCTCGGGCTGACTGCCACAGCCGGCCGCGAACAGGCACAGCGAAAACAGCAGCAGCGGAAAAAGATATTTTTGACTGGGGGATATCATAGCGGCGCCTAGTGTACCTCACCCGGGGGCGCCCGCACTCTCTTCAGGTCGAAACTTTTAGGGGGATTTTGCCGGAAAGTGGCCTTTGCTGGATCAGCTGAACAGTGCTTCGCCCGCGGCCAGCTGGGACCCAAGTCTCGCAAGCTGCGCTGCGCTGCTGCCCAGACTCATTTCATTCTGGCGCAACCACAGGCAATAGCGCCACAGTGGGTAGTCCCGATCGATACCCGTACCGCCGTGCACATGCTGGGTGGCATAACTCACCCGGTGGCCGGTGTCTCCCGCCCAGATCTTGGCTATCCGGACTTCTGTTGTTGCGGGCACATCGCTGTCCAGCAAGGAGGCGGCCTGATAGGTCGTCAGCCGCAGGCACTCGACATCAACATAACAGTCGGCCATCCGGTGTCCCACCGCCTGAAAAGTCGCTACCGGCACATCGAACTGCTTGCGCTCCGAGGTATAACTCGCGGCCAGCCGCATCGCAAAGTCGCTCGCCCCCAACTGGTGGGCGCAGATTGCCGCGGTAGCGCGCTCAGCTATCCAGCCCATGATCCGCGCTCCATCGTGTGCCGTTAAAATCATGGCCGCCGGCACCCGCACCGATTCCAGCACCAGTTCGCAGTGTGGCTCAAAGGTGGTTACCTGCAGGTCATGCAGGGTCACACCACTCGAGCCGGTGTCGAGCAGTACGACGGCCACACCCTCCGGGGTACGGGCCGACAACAGTATGTGACTGGACTGTGCCGCGAAAGGCACAGCACTCTTGGTGCCTGACAGCACCAGCTCATCGCCGTCGACCACAGCGGTGACCGCCCGCGGGTCGCCCGGGTCCTCGTTGAGGTATTCTGAAAGCGCGGCGCTCAGCAGCAGTTCCCCCGACACTGCACCCGGCAGGATGGCCTCCTTCATGGCTTCACTGCCAAAGCGCTGGATCGGCAGCATGGCCGCCACACAATGCGCGATGGCAGGCACCGGTGCGATACTGCGACCAGTCTCCTCGATAAACAGCGCCAGCTCCATGAAACCAAAGCCCATGCCACCATAGCGCTGCTCTACCGCCACTGCGGGCAGCCCCGCACTGAGTAACTGCTGCCATAACGCCCGGTCAAAGCGGGGAGACTGGTACTCGTCATAAGGCGCCAGCGTATCAGCGCTGACCTGCTCCGACAGGATTTTCCGAGCCAGATCCCTGACTTCCCGCTGCTCCTGGCTTAACCCGAAGTCCATAAGGCGCTCCCCCGCTCAGCGGCTGGCCCGGGGCATCCACAACCCCGCGGCCGAAATGATGTCACGCTGGATTTCATTGGCGCCGCCACCGAAGGTAATAATCGACGCCGTGCGATAAAGGCGCTCCAGCTTGCGCGCCTCTGCTGTGGCGTGTGCACTGCCCGATCGCACCAAGCCCGCCTGCCCGTAGATTTCGCCAAGCATCCGGTAAATCTCGATAAACCCTTCCGAACCGTACACTTTTGCCGCAGAGGCGTCGGCCATTTCCAGAACACCCTCGGTCATGGCCCAGGACTGCTTGTACACGATCAGTTTCATACACTCAATGAGCGTGCGGCAGCGGGCCAGGTTCTGCTGCACCCAGGGCTGGTCAATCATTCGCCCACCCGCAGGCAATTGAGCGCTGGCCGCCCATTTCGCCACCTGGTTGAACAACTGCGACACCGGGCCGAAGTTGATGAGGCTCAGGCGCTCCCGGTTGAGTTGGCCGGTGATCAGTTTCCAGCCGCCGTTGAGCTCCCCAACCAGGTGATCGTTGCTCACGCGGATATTGTCGTAAAACGTGGCGTTGGTGCGCACCCCGCCGAGGGTATGCACCGGCGTGCAACTCCAGCCCGGATCCGAGTTGGGCACGAGGAACATCGATATACCCTTGTGCTTCTTCGGGGCGGACGGGTCGGTGCGCACCGCGAGCCAGGTGTAGTCGCAGAAGTGGGCCAGGGAGGTCCACATTTTCTGCCCGTTGATAATCCATTCATCCCCGTCGCGCACGGCGCTGGTGGTCAGGCTGGCCAGGTCAGTACCGGCACCGGGCTCCGAATAACCGATTGATATGAGCAGCTCGCCACTGAGTATTTTCGGCACCAGCTCGCGCTTTACCCAGTCACTGCCCTGCTCCGCCAGCACCGGCCCCACCGACTCAGTGGTCAGGAAGGGAAAGGGGTAACCCGCCCGCATGACTTCTTCCACGAAGATAAATTGCTCCAGTGGCGTCATGCCACGGCCGCCCCAGGCTGCTGTCCAGCCCACGCCGATCCAGCCGTCGCGGCCCATTTTGCGCAGGGCCTCGCGCCACAGGGGACCGCCGCCCTCCCCCATGTCGCGTTCGCACTCCTCAACCAGCTCCGGCGTCATCAGCTGCCTGAAATAGGCGCGCAGCTCGTCGCGCAGTGCCAGTTGCTGTTCAGTGAACTGGATGTTCATTCGGCGCCCTCAATCCTCGGGTGTCCATTGCTGTAAAAGTCTAGGCGTTTTGGTCGCCCGCCGACACCTGACCTCGGGCCAAAATGAGTGACCATTTCGCTCAGCTTGATAGCTCTTTGCCA
>JAHEBL010000015.1:46797-56063 GCA_024642265.1 Haliea sp.
TTTCCACATCGCATCCGGTGCGGCATAAGGCGCATAGATCGCCAGCCGATCCGCATGGGCACCATATTTCTCCAGCAGTAAGCCCGCGATTTCATCCGGCTTACCGCGGGTGGTGAAGGCCTCCAGGAACGCGTCGTCGATATACTCGCCAAGCTCCTGCCAGCGACCCTCCTTGGACAGCCGGTTCAGTTCGGGTTGCAGGTCGCCATAGCCCACCGCGTCCATGGGTGGGCGGTAGGCGGGCGTCGATGCGTAAAAACCCAGCAGCCCCCTGACGCTATCGGTCGCCGCCGCCCGCGCCTTTTCAGTCTCGCCGGTGATGACGACGGCATTGATCTGCAGGGTAAAGTCCCCGCGTTTGCGGCCCGACTTGTCCAGGCCGCGTTGCACAGCGGGCAGGGCCGCACCGGTGAGAAAAGGCAGGTTGCTGAAGGGGTGGACGATCAACCCGTCCGCCACCTCCCCCGCCACTTCGGTCATCATGGGACCCAGCGCCCCCAGCAGCACCGGGGGTGGGCCGAAGGCATTGGGGCCGGGATTGAACATGGGCGTCATCAGCGTGTGGCGATAGTATTTGCCCTCAAACGCCATTTTCCCGCCCTCCTGCCAGCAGGTGAAGATTGCCTTGAGTGCCTGTATGTACTCGCGCATCCGCGCCGCCGGCGGACTGAATTCAACCCCAAAGCGGTTCTCGATATGCGCCTTGACCTGGGAGCCGATCCCCAGCAGGAAGCGGCCCTTGCTGAAGGTTTGCAGGTCCCAGGCCTGGTACGCAAGGTGCATGGGATTGCGCGGAAAAGCGACAGCGATACCGGTGGCTATGTCCAGTTGCGGCGCGTGCTCGGCAGCCAGCACCAGCGGATAGAACGGGTCCCAGCTGCCCTCGAGGGTATAAACGCCATCGTATCCTATGGCCGCAAGTCGCGCCGATTCTGCTGCGGCATCGCCCAACTGGGCGTAGAAAGGACCATCTATTTTCATCGTCATATGCCTGTTGGCTGCGCCACGCTTGAAGCGCTGAATACACGGAAGGCGCCAACTTAACCCAGCGCCGGGCAGCTACCAACCCACACCCGCGCTGAGCACCAACAATGCTGCACTGGTTCAGAAAGGTGAACACCCTCCGCCACCAAGTCGGCTACCATAGAGCACCGCTCCCGAAAGAGGATTCCCTTTGTGAAGATTGGTATCTGCCTGCCCTACATGAAAGCGGGGCTGACCCGCGAGGACTATATGGCCTGGTTTCGCGCGGTGGACGCCGGGCCCTTCCACAGCATCTGCTGCGGCGAGCGGGTGCACGGCCCCACCATGGATATGCGCATGGTCCTGGCAGCGGCTGCCATGGCCACACAGCGGGTGGAAATAACCCCCACGCTGTACGTGCTGCCCATGCACAGCGCGACCAGGGTAGCCAAGGAAATCGCGAGTCTCGACATACTGTCGGGTGGCAGGGTCAGGAAGGTGTCGGTGGGCTACGGCGGCCGGGAACAGGACTACCAGGCGGTGGGCGCCGCCTACAAGGGCCGGTATGGCCGCATGGACTGCCAGGTAGAGGAGATGCGCATGGTGTGGCAGGGCCAGGAAATCGTCAGCGGCGCAGGACCGATCGGGCCCGCACCGACCACTCCCGGTGGCCCCATGCTGCTGGCAGGGGCTATGGGACCCAAGAGCATAGCGCGCTGCGCCCGCTGGGCGGACGGTCTGTATGCCTGGTCCGCCAACGGGGAGCGGGAGGAACTGGCCCGCGCGTTCGCCATGGCCGATGCGGCATGGGAACAGGCCGAACGACCACGCAAGCCATTCAGGATGGGGGGCTTCTGGTACAGCCTCGCCGATGACGGCCAGCAGAAACTGTACGACTACATTTATGAATACCTGGCCATCGCCGGACCCGAAATCGCCACCATGATGGCCGAATCGGTCCATCGCAGCAGTGCCGACGCCGTCAGGGAAGGCCTCGACAACGCCGCTGCGGCGGGCTGCGAGGAAGTGTTCCTGGTGCCCGCGACCGCCGAACTGGCGGAAGTCGACCGCCTGGCGGATATACTCGCGAGCCGCTGACAATCGGCGCACCAGACTCAATAAAATATAGCCATGTCGCGGGAGTGTCATAAGAACTCCCCCGGCGGCGCGCTTGCCGTTATAATCCCGTCCCTGGACTAATTGACAGCAATCACCCCGGGACTATCTCATGGCCAAACGCGTTTACCTGTTCAACGAGGGCAACAAGGACGACAGGGAGTTGCTTGGCGGCAAGGGCGCCAACCTCTGCGAAATGACCAATCTCGGCCTGCCCGTGCCGTTCGGCTTTATCATCACCACCACAACCTGTCGCGAGTTCTTCCAGGCAGGCAACAGGCTGCCCCGCCTGCTGGAGCAGGAGTACCGGGTTGCCCTGGATATCGTCGAGAAACAAATGGGTGCCCGCTTCGGCGACCCCACCAATCCATTGCTGTTTTCCGTGCGTTCCGGCGCTCCGGTGTCCATGCCGGGCATGATGAACACCATCCTCAACCTGGGCCTCAACGACGAAATCGCGGCGGGGCTGGCTGATAAAACCGGCAATCCGCGCTTTGCCTACGACAGCTACCGGCGCTTCATACAGATGTTCGCCAATGTCGTGATGGGAGTGGATGGTGAAGTCTTCGAGCATGAATTGAATGCGTACAAGGCAGCCCGGGGCAAGACCCTGGACGTGGATATGAGCGCCGAGGACTGGCAGGAGATTGTTCGCATCTACAAAACCCTGGTGGATTTTCCCGAGGACCCGTTCGTCCAGCTCAAGAAGGCGGTCGAGGCGGTTTTCCTGTCCTGGCACACCCCTCGCGCCATCGTTTACCGCGAGATGAACAACATCTCCGAGGCCCTGGGTACCGCAGTGAATGTGCAGGCAATGGTGTTCGGCAACTTCGGCGAGGACTCCGGCTCCGGGGTCGCCTTTACCCGCAACCCCTCCACCGGTGAGCACCACTTCTTCGGTGAATTCCTGTTTAACGCTGCCGGGGAAGACGTGGTCGCCGGCATTCGTACCCCCTTGCCGGTAGAGGCGCTCAAGCAGCGACAGCCTGAGATATACCAGGAACTGTACGATACCCAGGCGATGCTGGAAAAACACTACCGCGACATGCAGGACCTGGAATTCACCGTTCAGGAAGGCAAGTTCTACATGCTGCAGACCCGCAGCGGCAAGCGTACCGGCCGCGCCTCGGTGAAGATTGCCGTCGATATGGTAAACGAGGGCCTGATCACCGAGAGCGAGGCCCTGATGCGGGTTTCTCCCGACCATGTCGAGGCGTTCCTGCATCCCATGGTAGACCCCGCCGCGAAGACCGATATCGTCGCTACCGGACTGCCGGCCAGTCCCGGCGGTGCCACCGGGCAGGTGGTTTTTTCGGCAGAAGAGGCCGTCGATGTGAGTGCCAGTGGCGCCAGCGTTATCCTGGTGCGCCGCGAAACAACACCCGAGGACATACACGGCATGAAAGTGGCGGCCGGAATCCTCACTGAACTGGGCGGCATGACTTCCCACGCGGCAGTCGTGGCACGCGGCATGGGCGTCTGCGCAATTACAGGCTGCGGCAGCATCTCCGTCAATTACAGCGAGGGCACGGTAACCACGGATGAGGGCGTGGTGATAAAGCGCGGCGACATCATCACCCTGGACGGTACTTCCGGCGAGGTGATGCTCGGCGATATCGCGAAAACCGAGGCCAGCTCCAGCGACGACTTCCAGACCCTGCTGTCCTGGGCGGACAAACATCGCCGCCTCAAAGTGCGCGCGAATGCGGAAACGCCGACCGACGCCGCCAAGGCGCGGGAACTGGGTGCGGAGGGCATCGGGCTGTGCCGCACCGAGCACATGTTTTTCGACGCGGACCGTATCGATGTGATGCGGGCCATGATTCTCGCCGAAGACCAGGACGAGCGACAGAAGTACCTTGATATCCTGTTCGGATTCCAGCACGCCGACATACTCGAGCTGTTCAAGGTCATGGATGGCCTGCCGGTCACCATCCGCCTGCTCGACCCGCCACTGCATGAGTTCCTGCCCAACACCGCCGAGGATATCGCGGCGCTGGCCGAGAGAATCGGCAAATCGGCGGAGAAGATTCGTGAGATTGCCGAGGGCCTGGAGGAAGTGAACCCCATGCTGGGTTTCCGCGGCTGCCGCCTGTCGGTGGTATACCCGGAAATCACGACCATGCAGGTGCGGGCAATTATCACAGCGGCCGTGGATGCGGCGGAACAGGGTTTCAAACCCTTCCCGGAAATCATGATTCCGCTGGTGGTTAACGTCCGCGAAATCCGCCTGGTAGGCGACATTATCGAGGCGGCGATCCGCGACGCCCTGCAAGGCAGGACCGTATCCATCCCTTACAAGATAGGTACGATGGTGGAAACCCCGCGGGCTGCACTCGGCGCGGACCGACTGGCGGAAGCGGTGGAGTTCATGAGCTTTGGCACCAATGACCTGACGCAGATGACCTACGGCTTTTCCCGCGACGACGTTGGCAAGTTCCTGCCCGCCTATCTCGCCAAAAAGCTGGTGGAGAATGACCCCTTCGTCTCACTGGACCAGCGCGCGGTCGGCCGCCTGATGGAAATGGCCGTGAAGGAAAGCCGCGCTCGCAAGCCCGGCATCAAGTACGGCATCTGTGGCGAGCACGGTGGCGACCCCCGTTCCATCCGGTTTTGCCATGAACTGGGGCTGGACTACGTCTCCTGCAGTCCCTACCGGGTACCCATCGCCAGAATCGCGGCCGCCCAGGCCAACGTGGGGGAAGAGCTGCAGGACTGAGGCTACTTCTCCAGCAGTTCCTCCTTCAGCACAAACTTGAGCACCTTGCCCGCCGGGTTGCGCGGCAGGGCCTCCACGATGTGCAAACGCAGCGGAAGTTTGTAGCGGGCCAGGTAGGGCTGGGCAAACTCGCGCAGCTCTTCCAGGCTGAGTGCCTTGCCCTCGTGCAGCGCCACTACAGCCGTCACCGCCTCACCCCATTTTTCGTCCGGCAGTCCCAGTACCGCCACCTCGGCGACATGGTCGTGCCGGTACAGCACACTCTCCACTTCCGCCGGGTAAACGTTTTCGCCACCGGAAATCACCATGTCCTTGAGGCGATCGCAGATGAACAGGAAGCCGTCCTCATCGACATAGCCCACGTCACCCGAGTGAAACCAGCCTTCGCTGTCGATGGCGGCGGCGGTGGCATCCGGACGGTTCCAGTAACCTTTCATGATATTCGGGCCGCGCAGGCAGATCTCGCCGCGCTCGCCGGCAGGCAACTCGCGGTTGTCGTTGTCGACAATGCGGGTATCACTGAACAGCGGCGGCTGCCCCGCGGAACCCAGCTTGCTGACCCCGAACTCGGGGGTCAGGAAAGCAGAGAACGGGGATGTCTCGGTGAGGCCATATCCCTGGCAAAAAGGCACGCCGCGAGCACCGTACAACTCGATCAATGACTCCGGCACCGGCGCTGCGCCACAGATAATCGTCCTGATTGAGCTCAGGTCGGTATCTGCAAACTGCGGCTGCTGGGACATGAACAGGTACATCGCGGGGGCGCCGAACATATGAGTGACCCTGTAGCGCTCGATGTTGCTGAGCACAAGTCCGGCATCGAAGCCGCGCAGCAGCACCAGGGTGGAGCCGGTATGAAAGGAAGCGATAGTCATCACGTTGAGGCCGCCGATATGAAACAGGGGTGCAGCCGTCAGGATTACATCATCACGGGAGCCGCCAAACGCCATCATGGCGTTGATGTTATTCCAGACGATATTGCCGTGGGTGAGCATGGCGCCCTTGGGCAACCCGGTGGTGCCGGAGGTGTACATGATGATGGCGACGTCATGCTGGTCCATTGATACGGGATCGGCGAGCGGTTGGGCGGCGGCGCGCTCGGTCGCCAGGTGACGCCAGCCCTCGGCCTCGCTCTCGGATACAAAAAATTCCCGGGTGCACAGGCGCTCGCGGGCCGGTTCGATCACAGCGCGCAGGCCGTCATCCACCACCAGGGTATGAATGCCCGCATCGTTGACAATAAAGGTCAGCTCTTCCGCGGTCAGGCGAAAATTGAGGGGCACGAAGATCGCCCCCAGTGCCTGGGCCGCAAACATGGTCTCCAGCAGAGCCGGATGGTTTACGCCGAGATAGCCAACCCGGTCCCCGACACACACACCATTCTCCCTGAACAGGCTTGCCTGGCGCCGTACCCGGTCGGCAAACTCCGCGTAGGAGGTCTCCTGGTCTTCAAACACCAGCGCCCTGCGTTCCGGGCTCAACTGGGCGCGACGCAACATCAGGGCCGCAATACTGGAATCTATACCGGGTCTGTTCATAACTGCTTCCTCTTTTAAAATTATCTATCCAGGCGCGACGTCGGGATGCAATCATAGGCCGCGCCAGCCATTGCCGTAAACGCCGGCATGGCTGAGCGAAGGATACTAACATGGTGGAATAGACCGTAGAATAATATCTCCCGGCACACAATTGAAGGAACCCGGATCATGGTGGACAAAAGCTGGCAGGTTTTCGACCTCGCCGAGATCAAGAAAAAGCTCAAGGGTAAACCGGCGGAGTATCTGGAATTCCTCAATGTACCGGCCCTCAATTGCGGCATCTATTTCCTGGCCGCCGGCAGCAAGGATATGCAGTCTCCCCATGACGATGATGAGGTGTACCTGGTACTCAGTGGCAAGGCGCGTATGCGCCTTGACGATGTCGAGCGCGCGGTCGGCCCGGGTTCGCTGCTGTATATCAGCGCCACCACAGAACACTCATTTTTTGAGATCGAGGAGGATATGACGCTGCTGGTGATGTTTGCCAATACCTGATGCCGGTGTACTCAAGGAGCCGGCATTTGGCCCGCGAATGGGGACTATTGAACCCACGCACTTAAGCTTCAGCTGAAAATCTGCTAACGTTCGCGCCACTTTTACAGCCAGCAAAGGGACGCCGACATGACCAGCAGCTTTTATCCCCCGCATCGCACCCTCATGGGGCCCGGGCCCTCCGATGTATCGGCACGGGTGCTCAGTGCCCTTGCCAGGCCGACCATCGGCCACCTGGACCCGCTGTTCGTTGACCTGATGGACCAGATCAAGGAACTGCTGCAGTACGCATTCCAGACCAGCAATGAACTCACCCTGCCCATTTCGGCCCCGGGTTCGGCTGGCATGGAAGCATGCTTTGTAAACCTGGTTTCACCCGGTGATACCGTGATTGTCTGCCAGAACGGCGTATTTGGCGGCCGCATGAAAGAAAACGTCGAACGCTGCGGCGCCACGGCCATCATGGTCGAGGACAGCTGGGGTGAACCGGTCAGCATCGACAAGGTCAGCACCGCTTTCGACCAGCATCCCGAGGCCAGCATTCTGGCTTTCGTCCATGCCGAGACCTCCACCGGCGTGCGCAGTGACGCAGCCGCACTGTGTGCGCTGGCAGCCGCGCGTGGCGCCCTTTCCATCGTCGACACGGTCACCTCGCTGGGTGGAATTGAGCTGTTGGTCGATGCCTGGGGCGCCGATGCCGTTTACTCAGGCTCCCAGAAATGCCTTTCCTGTATCCCGGGTATCTCACCGGTAACCTTCAGCCCACGTGCAGTGGAACGCATTCGCAACCGCAAGCACAAGGTGCAGAGCTGGTTCCTCGACATGCAGCTGATCATGGGTTACTGGGGCGGCGACAGCAAACGCGCCTATCATCACACGGCACCCGTCAACGACCTTTACGCCCTCCATGAGGCCCTGCTGATGCTCAGGGAGGAGGGTCTGGAAGCTGCCCACCTGCGGCATCGTCGCAACCACGAGGCGCTGGTGGCCGGACTTGAGGCCATGGGCCTGGCCATGGTGGTTGCCCCGGAATATCGGCTGCCACAGCTCAATCTGGTGGCGGTACCGGCGGGGGTCGACGACGCCGCGGTGCGCGGCGCCCTGCTGAAGGAGTTTGACCTGGAAATCGGCGCGGGCCTGGGTGCGCTGGCGGGAAAAACCTGGCGGATTGGCCTGATGGGCTTCGCCAGCAACGAGCGCAATGTGCTCTATTGCCTCAACGCGCTGGAAGCCGTGATGGCTGCACAGGGCGCCGTGTTCGCCGCCGGCAAGGCTATTCCGGCGGCGCGGGCGGTGTTCGAAAGCTGAACCAGCGCCCGGGCCGGCGTCTGCCGCCGGCCCTCAGCCGCCTGACAGCATGCGCCACAGCAACGCCGGCCGGTCATCACCGGTGTCCCGATGCACCAGGTACTGTACGTGTTGATCGCGGCGCGCCTCCGGTTGCAGTTCAATGCTCCACAGTGGCGCCAACTGATTGGGAATCATCGAATAACGGATGTCTATCACGCGGTTGGGAAAAATCGGATCCCGGGCAATATAGCCATTGCTGAACCAGCGAAAGCGCTCGATATCCCGCGCCTGCTGGGAGGCCTGGTCAAGCCAGGGCATGTCCCGGGCGATGTTCAGCTTCGCCACCGACTCGCCATTGAATACCCGTGGCGCCAGACCTGCCCGCACCGCGTCCACGTAATAGCGCTCGTCGGTCTCATAAACCACTTTCCAAACGAGAATATTGGCGAAGCTGGGCTTGGCCTCGAGCCGCAGCGGTTCGTGGCCCCTGGAGGCCGCCAGAGCGAGGCCCATGTCCACCGCCTCATTGCGCTGCCATAGCCCCAGGGCCATATAACCGCAGGCCCACAGCAGGCCCAGTCGCGCAAACAGCGGCCTGTTGCGCCTTCCCGCGAGCACCACCGCCACCAGTAATGGCAGCGTGAACAGCGGATCGATAATAGATATGGTGTTCCAGGCGATGCGAGCATCACTGAAGGGCCAGAACAACATCGTGCCATAGGTGGTGCAGGCATCCAGCAAAGCGTGGGTGGCATAGCCCAGAGTGCAGAACAGCCAGCTCTGCCGGAACTGCAGGCCACGACGTCGCCCGAATACTGCGTGCAGGACCAGGGCGCAGATCAGCCCGCCCACCGGAATGAAGATCAGGGAATGCGTGAACTGGCGGTGATATTCCAGAAACAACAGGGGATCCTCGCTGGACCGGATCAACACGTCAAGATCCGCCGCCATCCCCGCCAGAAATCCCAACAGGCCGGCGCTGGCGGCAACCCTCCCGCGCGCTGCGGTGGCCTGCGGCAGGGCTGCGCCCAATACTCCCTGTGTCAGCGGATCCATCGTTTTTCCCCGGCATGTTTTCCTGTTGCAGGATGATACGCGAATTGTGTGGTTTCGGTTGTAATCAGCACTTTTCCCCAGACAATTCTTTA
>JAHEBL010000199.1 GCA_024642265.1 Haliea sp.
GCTTTGTCTTCCATTGCTGGCCGTCATCCATGGCGCGGCCGATACTGCCTTCATAGACGATGCGTCCGCCCACGTCCTGGCCGTCGAGCACCGCGAGGCGCGCACCCACGTGCGACACGTTAGTCCCGTAGTTCAACAGCGCTTTGCCTTCCCAGTAGCTGTAAAAGTCGTCCATTGGAAACGCACCCGCTTCCAGATCGAGCGGCGTCGTAACCCCATCGCGCGCGTACAGCCGAAAAGCGTAAGGGTCCTGGCCGTGCGAGTGAAGGTCAATAAACCCCGGCGCGACGACGTGGCCAGTGGCATCAATCACCCGCTTGCCAGCCAGCTTGTCCGAGCTGATCTTCGCGATCCGCCCGTCCTTGATGCCGACGTTAGCAACGCTATCAAATTTGGTCTCCGGGTCCATCACCCGGCCGTTGCTGATGACCAGGTCATAGTCCTGGGCCCATGCTGTCAGGCTGAGCCCCCCGGCAATCATCGCAAGGATTACAATGCGCTTGAACATATTTGATTCCCTCTTGAATTAAAGGAACAACAGTGACGCATCCCGGGTGCCGGTGCCACATCTGTTCACATAACGCCTGCTTGGCATAAGAAAATGTTGCATTTTTGTTACGGACCGCTGGCTGTTTTTGCCCTCGGCCAGCATGCACCCGACTCTCGTTTACCCTCGTACACTGACAAATCGAGGCGGCCTTTGCTTTGCATTTGACGACAATTAATTTAGCATTTAGCGACAATCATGTTACTTTGACTCGTCAGCACCTGAACCGCCTGCGGGATTCACCAAATTGAGACGGACCAATGCCCCAGCTCACTGAAAATCGCCATTCCTATCTGGTCAGCAGTGAAATACTGTTGGGCTGGAAGGAGGCCGGCAGGGAGTTGAATGTTGAGTTCGATCCCGTCCTCGAGGTGCACGGCCTGGACCCTCTACTGCTCGACAAACCAACCGGCTATCTGCTGCACGAGCAGGTCACGCTATGCCTGCAACAGATTGCGGATCGCTTCAACTGCGGCCACTTCGGCTTCGTGGTGGGCAAGCACCAGCCCGCCATGCAGTTGGGCAGTGTGGGGCAAGCGATGAAGGCGTCACCCACGGTAAAAACAGCCCTTGAAAATGGCATCAAATACCAACCTCTTTACAGCGAGGGATCGAAACACGACCTCGTCGTCGAGCACGACTTGGCGTGCATCAGGCGATGGAACACAGCATCCTACGATTTCAATACGACACAGATGCGCATGCTGGGAATCGTCATGGCATTCAAGATCGTCAAGTCGCTGAGCGGCGCCAACTGGCAACCGAGCCTGGTTTGCTATTCGTTCAGCGAACCGGAGAAATCGCATGAGATGTCCCGCTATTTCGGCTGCCCCATACTGTACGACCAGGAGTTTGACAGCCTGATTTTTCCTGCAGAGGATCTCGCGCGAAGGGTACCCACCTCAGATCCACAGCAGCTGCAGATTGTCCTGTCGAGACTGGCGCCGATACTGAAACAGAAGCACCAGCATAAAGAGTATTTACTGCAGACAGAAAACTTCATACACCAGACGATGGGAACCAGCCGCTGCACGCTGGAAAGCTGCGCCCAGATCCTGAGGGCAAACCCCAGGACACTCCAGCGCAAACTGGCCATGCACGATACGACCTTCAAGCAACTGCTGCTTGATATTCGCATGTCGTCGGCACGCCAGTACCTGAGCGAATCCGCAATAGACCTTTCTGCATTGTCGGAGCTCCTGGGCTATCAAAGCCTGGGCGCCTTTTCACGCGCCTTCAAGGATGTGCACGGTGTGCCGCCAACGCAGTGGAGAATAGCCTCGGGAAAAAGTAGCTTTTCCCGCAGCAGCTCGAATGTGCAGGTATTGTGAGCCCTCGTGTGAGGCCCCTACCCGGCCTTGGCCATTGCGGCCTTGTACAGTGACTTTCGCGGACTGGAAAGTACCCGCTCTAGCATTGGCACAAACGTTGACATGGGCTCACTGTCGTAATCCTTGTCAAAACTGTTCTGGTCGTACAGTTCACAGAAATCGGCGCACGCCTGGTAGTAAGGGTGATCCTTGAAAGCATCCCGACCATTGCGATCCAGGCCCACATAGTGGAAGAAGTAATACCCCTGAAAGATGCCGTGATGCTTGATGATCCAGTGGTTTTCCTCGCTGACATAGGGTTCAAGAATCACCGCTGCCACGTCCGCATGATTGCTGGGCCCAAGGGTGTCGCCAATATCGTGCAGCAGGGCACACACCACATACTCGTCATCGCGACCATCGCGCAATGCGCGGGTAGCGGTCTGCAAGCAATGTTCGAGCCGGTCAACGGGGTAGCCGCCATAATCGCCACGAAGCAACTCCATATGGGCGATGATGCGCTGGGGTAATTCGGTCATGAATCCTTTCATGTGACCCGCGATAATGCCCCAGTCACTGGCCTGGGCCTCTGTCATCGATTTGAACTGTGCCTGGTCTGAAGTCATACATCTCTCCTTCTGTGATAGTGTTTTTTCAAAGCATAGCCCATTGGCTGCGCCATTGTGGGTGAAATCGTTGTCAGCGGGCGCTTTTCAGTAACCGCCGCGGGATGTGCCCGTGAGTTCCTCTCCCCTGGCTACGGCGAGTGCCTGGCTCACACCGGCGCGCGCGAAGCTGATATCGCTCCCCACGGATGCGAAGTCAAAGCCGTCTTCCAGAGAGCGGGCAGCCATTGCCGCGTCGTAACCGAACATGCCACAGGCCAGGCTATTGGCCTCACAGGCAGCCCGAATGGCTTTGAGTGCTTCAATAAACCGCTTGTTGGCAAAGTCTCCCGGGGCAAGTCCCAGGCCGTAAGTGAGGTCCATAGGGCCGACGAACAGGCCGGAGACACCCTCAACGGCAGCGATCGCATCCAGGTTGTTAAGGCCCTCCTCGGTCTCGATCATCAGGATACAGGCGACCTCGTCGTTGGCCGTCCCCAGGTAGGATAACCCCTCCAGCATCGCATCTCTCATGGGCCCGCAGGAGCGCAGTCCCCTGGGCGGGTAATAACAGGCGGCGACCGCTTGCCTCGCATCCGCTGCGCTATTGACCATGGGCACAATCACGCCCCGGGCGCCCGCATCGAGTGCCTTGCCGATCTGGTCGGGCTGGTTGGCGGCGACCCGCACCAGCGGGGTGACGGGGACGCCGGTGATTGCGGGCAACAGGCGAGTCAGGTCGCTGTAGTCCATGAGCCCGTGCTGCAGATCGAAACATATCCAGTCGACCCCGGTGCGTGACAGCATCTCTGCCAGGTGAACATCGGGAAGATTGGACCAGATACCCAACGACTTCTCTTTCTCGTGCCATTTTCGTAGTAGATTGTTTTTCAAAGGTTTTTCCTCGAAATCAAGTTACTTTTGGTCCCTGAACGAATGACCTGCCCGCGCCGGGCGCATCGGGATCAGTCGAGAATGGCGCCTTCGCTGGCGGGACGCACATGCCGGCGATATCGATCCATGTAACCAAAACCAACGGCTTTTTCGACGGGCTTCCACTGTTCCCTGCGCCTGCCAATTTCCTCTTCGGAAATGTCGGCATGAAGACGGCCCTGAATAATGTCGATCTCTATCATATCGCCATCCTCGACCAGCGCGATCAGGCCGCCATCAGACGCCTCCGGACTCACATGGCCGACACAGGGGCCACAGGTGGCACCGGAGAAACGTCCGTCGGTAACCAGTGCTGCCTCATCCAGGCCGGCGAATTTCAACGCCATGGTGACACCCAGCATTTCAGGCATGCCGGGGCCACCCTTCGGCCCCTGGTAACGCAAGATAATAATATCGCCTTGCTTGACTTTACCCCCCTGTACGCCGGCGAGAGCCTCGTCTTCCGAGTCAAAGCAAACGGCGGGGCCCTTGCACTGCATCATGTTTTCACTGACACCGGCCTGCTTGACCACGGCCCCAT
>JAHEBL010000092.1 GCA_024642265.1 Haliea sp.
TTGACGAGCAGGTCGCCGAGATTCGTGAATTGCAGAAGAAGCGCAACCAGCTGCTGGACAGGATGCGCGTCATTCAGGAACTGCAGGGCAACCGACCGATTATTGTGCGGGTGCTGGACCAGCTGGTTCGCACGGTACCCGATGGCGTGTTCTACACAAATCTGCAAACAAAAAACAAAACCATCACGATTAACGGGGTTGCCGAATCAAACAACAGAGTTTCCAGCCTGATGCGTCGTCTGGACGCCTCCGAATGGCTGGCGAAACCCAATCTCGATGCGGTGAAAGCGGCGCCGGAATTCGGGGATCAGGCCAACACCTTCAGGTTGACGGTGCAGATTCAGGCGCCGGCTTCAGAAAACAAGTCAGGGGAGGGTTGAGCGATGGCATTTGAAGATACCATGCGCTCGCTGCGCGAGTTTGATTTAAACAGCCTCGACTTCGACAACGTCGGGTCCTGGCCGTTGCCGATAAAATTATTGATCTGGGCAGTCCTGCTGATTGCCGTGCTCGCGGCCGGCTACTACTACCATATCGAGGAGCTGCAGATCCAGCTCGCCAAGGTCGAGAAGCAGGAAGTCGAACTCAAGAAAGACTTCGAGAAAAAAGCTTTCCAGGCCGCGAACCTCGAGGCCTACCGCCAGCAGATGGTGGAAATGGAAGAGTCCTTTGGAGCACTCGTCAGCCAGTTGCCCAGTGATACCGAGGTGCCCGGCCTGCTCGAGGATATAACCAACAAGGGCCTGCTGAATGGTCTGGAAATTGCCAGCATCGACCTGCAGAAGGAAACTGCCCGGGAGTTCTACGTGGAGCTGCCGATAGCAATCAACGCCTCCGGTTCCTACCATGACCTGGGCGCTTTCATCAGTGGCATGGCCGGCTTGCCACGGATTGTCACTCTGCACGACTTCACGATCAGTGCGAAGGGTAACGACGCCAACCACCTGCGGATGAATATCGTGGCGAAGACCTACCGCTACAAGGATGGGGATGCCTAGTTATGACAAGCTTTCCCCGCACACTGCTAGCGATTTTGTCTTTGGGAGCCTTGTTGTCCGGCTGTGCCAACGAGAGTTTTTCCGATCTCGACGAGTTTATGGCTTCCAAGCGTGATCGGCCGGGTGGTGTCATAGCGCCGATACCGACTTTCAAGGCTTATGAAGCGTTTTCCTATAGCGCAACGACATTGCGCAGCCCGTTTGACCGACCGGTAGAAGTGCGGGAGATTGCCCAGCTGCAGGCCATCAGTGCGGTCAAGCCTGACGAAAACCGGGCGAAGGAATTCCTGGAGCAGTATACCTTTGACTCGCTGCGCATGGTCGGCACGCTGGAGCGCGATGGTGTCAACTGGACCCTGATCAGTGACCCCGAGGGCGGGGTGCACAGGGTGACCATGGGCAACTATCTCGGCCGTTCTCACGGCAAGATCGTTGAGATGACCGACAGTTACGTCGGGGTAGTTGAAATCGTGAGTGACGGTACCAAGGACGGATGGGTAGAGCGCCCACGCACAATTAAACTAAGTGGCGTATAAGCCAGGGTCATGGGTGATAGCCATGTCGACTAAAAAACAATATCTGGGGACGAAGGCCGTGGGGATAGCAAAAGAAAACATCGGGAAGAGCCTGCTTGCAGTTGTTGGTGGCCTGGTGGGGGTTTTATTGGCCGGTGCCGTGCATGCCACCGCTACCATCAAGGATATTGAATTCAGCGCCAGGCCTGGCAGCAAATTTGAAATCCGTCTGGACTTCAGTGAAGCGCCCCCGGAAATGAAGTCCTACACCATTGAGAAACCGGCCCGCATAGCCATAGACTTCCCGGACACCACCAGCGGCCTGGACCGCAAGCGGTATTCGCTTCCCTATGGCAACGCCACCGGCGTTGTAGTGCTTGAGTCCGGTGGTCGTACCCGCATGGTGGTCAACCTGGTGAAGGTTGTGCCCTACGAAACCCGCGTCGACGGCAATAGCCTCTATCTGGTCGTGGGCCAGGAAAGCAGCGGTGACTACGTCAAGCAGACTGCTGACCCCTACCGTGTGGAAACCAGCATCGTGCCGGTCACCGAAGTGGCCTCCGAGATCACCGACCTGCAGTTCCAGCGGACGTCCAGTGGTGAGGGTCGCCTGACCCTGCAACTGACAAACCCGTCAGTGGACGTCAACGTCTTTAGCGAGAGCGGCGATATCAAGGTGCAGTTTGTCGATACTGCTGTGCCGGAGCGCCTGATGCGCCGCTACGACGTGACTGACTTTGCCACCCCGGTTACGAGTGTCGATGTCAATACCACCGCACGCGGCGCCACCCTGACCCTGAAGAACACAGGCGATTTTGATTACCTCGCCTACCAGACAGACAACCAGTATGTGCTCAGCGTCAAGCCGCTTTCCAAGAAGGAAGTGGAAGAGCGCAGGAACGAATTCGTCTACGTCGGTGATCGTATCTCCCTGAACTTCCAGGATATCGAGATCCGCGCGGTACTGCAGCTGATCGCCGACTTCACCGAGCTCAACCTCGTCGCCAGTGACACGGTGCGCGGTCGCATTACCCTGCGCCTGCAGAATGTTCCCTGGGACCAGGCACTTGAGCTGGTGCTGAAGACCAAGGGCCTGGACAAGCGCCAGATCGGCAACGTACTGATGGTGGCGCCGGCGGCGGAAATCGCCGAGCGTGAGCGCCAGCAGATTGAAGCGAACAAGCAGATCGCCGAACTCGCACCGCTGCAGTCAGAGTTTGTCCGTATCCGCTACGCCAACGCCGCCAATATCGTGAAACTGTTTGATGCTGGCTCCGAAGAGGGTGGCAGCCTGATATCCGGGCGCGGCTCCGTGGTTGTCGAACCCCGTACAAATTCGCTCATCATTACCGAGACGGCGCCCAAGCTGGCGGAAATCCGCAGCCTGATCGAGCTGGTTGATATCCCGATCCGGCAGGTGATGATCGAGGCGAGAATTGTCATCGCCCAGTCCGATGCAACCAAGAACCTCGGCATCGAATGGGGTGGTGCTTACCTGAACGCCAACGACGACAACATCACCTCGGTCTCAGGCAATACCCAGAACGTGGTTGGACTGAACGAATCCGTGATCAACGGCACCCAGCCGCAGGTGGATTATCCCGGTGCACTGCTGGTTGACCTGGGTGTCACCCGAAACAGCGGCTTCGCTGTGGGCTTCACCAGTGGCGACCTGTTCCTGACCGCTGAATTGTCTGCCCTGGAAGCGGCGGGTGAGGGCGAGGTGGTATCGCAGCCCAAGGTGATCACCGGCGACAAGCAACAGGCCTCAATCAAGTCCGGTACCGAGATTCCCTACCAGGAATCCTCGGCCAGCGGCGAGACTACAACCTCGTTCAAGGACGCGGTGCTGGCGCTGGATGTGACGCCGAATATCACCCCGGATGACAGGATCATGCTCGATCTGCAGGTCAACCAGGATTCCATCGGTGAACTGGTGCCCAGCGGCCAGGGCGGATTCATACCCTCCATCGATACCACCCAGTTGAACACGCAGGTGCTGGTGGGCAACGGGGAGACCGTGGTGCTCGGCGGGGTATTCAAGACCGAGGATATCGAGTCGATCAACAAGGTACCCTTCTTTGGCGACCTGCCCTATATCGGCGCTTTCTTCCGCAATGAGTCCACCAGTCACAAGAAGACTGAGACCCTGATCTTCATTACTCCGCGCATTCTTGCGGAAACCCTGCTCGACTAGGGCTTTCCCGACGCAAGATGCCCAGACTCCACAGGATTTTTCTGGTCGGCCCCATGGGGGCCGGCAAATCCACTATTGGCAAGTACCTGGCCCAGCATCTCAAATTACGCTTCGCTGACACCGATACCGAGATAGAGGCGCGCACCGGTGCCGATATTCCCTGGATATTCGACGTCGAGGGTGAGGCCGGCTTTCGTGAGAGGGAGGCGCTGGTCGTCGAGGAAATGACAACCTGGGATGACATCGTGCTGGCAACCGGCGGCGGTGTGGTAATGCGTCCCGAGAACCGGCAGGCGCTGGGGGCACGTGGCTATGTTGTCTACCTCCACGCAACCGTCGATGAACAGGTCCGGCGCACCCGCCGTGACCGGCGCAGGCCCCTGCTGCAAAAGGGCGACCCGGAGGAAGTGCTTCGCACCCTCATGGCAATTCGCGACCCCCTCTACCGGGAGATCGCCGACCACATCATCGATACCGACGGCTGCAGTCCTCGCACTGTAGCCCAGCGGCTGGTGCGCGAACTTCAGTAAGCAGTAAAACCCGGGGCTCCACTGTAAGGACTCGGTGTTTGGAACACCGGCTCCCAGGCGGTATCATCGCGTCTTTTCCATGTTTGAGTCGAGGATTCCAGGTGTCCCTGTTGATGCATACCTTGCATGTCGAACTGGGGGAGCGCAGCTACCCCGTCTACATTGGCCGCGACCTGCTGGCTGACCCGCAGTTGCTGGGCGGACATATCGCCGGCTCCCAGGTGGTGATTGTAAGCAACGCAACCATCGCCCCGCTTTATATGGATCGGGTAAGGGCCGGCCTTGGCCCTGACAAGCGCATTACCGAAGTCATCCTCCCGGATGGCGAGCAGTACAAGAGCCTGGCTACCCTCAGCGACATTTTCGATGAGGTGATGGCGGCCGGGCACAACCGCACCACCACCTTTGTCGCTCTCGGCGGGGGCGTCGTAGGGGACATTACCGGCTTTGCGGCGGCCTGTTACCAGCGCGGGGTCAATTTTATCCAGATCCCGACGACGTTGCTGGCTCAGGTCGATTCGTCGGTGGGGGGCAAAACTGCCGTGAACCATCCCCTGGGGAAGAATATGATAGGGGCTTTTCATCAACCGGTTGCGGTGCTGATCGACACCAATACGCTGCAGACCCTGCCCCCCCGGGAACTGGCGGCGGGAATGGCGGAGGTCATCAAGTACGGACTGATCTGTGACGAGCCCTTTTACCGCTGGCTGCAACAGCATATGCACAGGCTGCTGGCCCGGGAAGAGGCCGCGCTTGCCGAGGCGATCGAGCGCAGTTGTGGCAACAAGGCGGCGGTGGTGTCCGTTGACGAACGCGAGGGTGGATTGCGGGCTATCCTGAACCTCGGACATACCTTCGGCCACGCAATCGAAACGGCCCAGGGCTACGGTGAGTGGTTGCATGGCGAGGCCGTTGCCGTGGGGATGTTGCTGGCGCTCGAGCTGTCGGCGCAACGGGGTATGATTCCAGTCGCTGAGGTGGCGGGCTTGCGCGCGCTGCTGCAAACAAGCGGACTGCCTGTCGACCCGCCCGCCGACATGACGGCGGCCAACTTTCTCGAGCTGATGGCGCGCGACAAGAAGGTGGTGGACGGGCGCCTGCGGCTGGTGTTGCTGGAGGCCATCGGTCGGGCCTGTATTGTCGACGACGCAGATGAACGGGAGCTGGTCGAGCTGCTTGAGACGTCTGTAAAGGACTGATCCGGCGCCTCCGGGGGAGGTTTGTCGGCTACGGCAGGTATGTGTAGAATGGTCTCCCCCCTCTTGCCCGGAAGCTGCCGCGGCGCCGGGTGCTCCGCTTTAACTTGTTGTTATTACTTATTATTTTGGACCGACTATGAGCGCAGGCCTGTTTAGACCTGAAGAATTCCGTGACAATTGCGGTTTCGGACTGATTGCACACACCGCCGGCAGTGCCAGCCACCGCCTGCTGCGCACAGCCATTGAATCCCTGACCTGCATGACTCATCGTGGCGGTATCGCCGCGGACGGCAAGACGGGTGACGGCTGTGGCCTGCTCATGCAGATGCCGGATCGTTTCATGCGCACGCTCGCCCGGGAGTGTTTCGGTGCCGAACTGGGCGACAAATATGGTATCGGCCAGATTTTTCTCAGCAGCGATCCCGAGCGTGCAGCCAGGGCCCGCAGCGCGACAGAACAGGCTGTCACTGATCAGGGTTTGCGTGTTTTGGGCTGGCGCGAAGTGCCCACAGACAGTTCGGTGTGTGGCTCGATCGCGCTTGCCAGCCTGCCGGTGATCGAGCAGCTGTTTGTCGATGCCTCGGGATTGTCTGACCAGGAGTTGAGTACCAAATTGTTTGTGGCCCGGCGCAAGGCTGAAATAGCCACTGCGGATGACGACGGTTTTTATATCGTCAGTCTTTCCGGCAGGGTGATCGCCTACAAGGGGCTGGTTATGCCGGTGGACCTGCCGCGGTTTTACCTGGACCTGGATGATGAGCGGCTGGAAACGGCAATCTGTGTATTCCACCAGCGCTTCTCCACCAATACCATGCCCCGCTGGCCCTTGGCCCAGCCGTTCAGGTTGCTGGCTCACAACGGCGAGATCAATACGATCGAGGGTAACCGCAACTGGGCGGATGCCCGCACCGCGCGCTTTGAAACCGACCAGCTGCCGAATATCCAGGACATAGCGCCGCTCGTAAACCGCACTGGCTCGGACTCGTCCAGCCTGGACAATATGCTGGACGTGCTGCTCACCGGCGGCGTGGACATGGCGCGCGCCCTGCGCATGCTGATCCCGCCCGCCTGGCAGAATATCGAGTCCATGGACCCGGACCTCAAGGCATTCTACGAGTATCACTCCATGCACATGGAGCCCTGGGATGGCCCGGCGGGGATTGTTCTGACTGACGGCCGCTACGCGGTCTGCGTGCTGGATCGCAACGGCCTGCGTCCCGCCCGCTGGGTGACTACCAGGGATGGCTTCATCACTCTTGCCTCCGAGGTGGGAACCCACCCTTACAAGAGCGAGGATGTGATCGCCAAGGGGCGCCTCGGGCCCGGCCAGATACTGATGGTGGATACCCACACCGGTGAACTGCTGCAGAACGACGAAATCGACAATCGCCTGAAAGCCCGCCAACCCTACAAGCGCTGGCTCAAGGAAAAAGCCCAGCGTATCGAGGGTACCTTCGCCGGTGAGATGGCCGCCGATATTGACGCGGCCCGGTTGAATACCTACATGAAAATGTTCCAGGTCAGCTTTGAGGAGCGGGACCAGGTATTGCGGCCGCTGGCGGAAACGGGCAATGAGGGTGTCGGCTCGATGGGTGACGATACGCCGATGGCGGTGCTGTCCCGACTGGAGCGTTCCCTGTACGACTACTTCAGGCAGAAGTTTGCCCAGGTGACTAACCCGCCCATAGATCCCCTGCGCGAGACCATCGTCATGTCGCTGGAGACCGATCTGGGCGGGGAGAAGAACATCTTCCTTGAGGGCCCGGAGCATGCCGATCGGGTCATCCTGTCCTCGCCGGTATTGTCCCAGGGCAAGTTCACCACCCTGGTGCAACTCGATCGCCCCGGTTTTGTCACCGGACGGATCGATTGCACCTACAACCCCGCCGAGAAAGATCTCAGGCAGGCGATCTCCGACATGGTGACGGAGGCCGAAAATGCGGTCCGGTCCGGCAAGTCGATTCTGATACTCTCAGATCGTGGTATCGAGAAGGAGCGCCTGCCTATACACAGCCTGTTGTCCGCGGGAGCGGTGCACCACCACCTGATCGCGCAGGGACTGCGGATCGACGCCAATATCGTGGTAGAGACTGCCAGCGCCAGGGACTCGCACCAGATAGCCTGTCTGCTGGGGTTCGGGGCCACCGCCGTGTATCCCTACATGGCCTACAGTGTACTCGAGGACCTGATTCGCAGCGGAGAGGTGCTGGGGGAGCCCAGCGCCTGTTACAAGAACTATCGCAAGGGCATCAACAAGGGCCTGCTGAAGATCATGTCCAAGATGGGCATTTCGGCGGTCAGCTCCTACCGTGGCGCCCAGCTTTTTGAAGCGGTGGGTCTGGCGCGTGAAGTGGTGGAGGTCGCTTTCCGCGGGGTGTCCTCGCGCATTGGCGGGGCGGATTTCCACGAGCTCGAGCAGGACCAGAACGCGCTTGCCCGCAGGGCCTGGACCTTGCGCAAGGGCATTGAACAGGGCGGTCTGCTCAAGTATGTCCACGGCCAGGAGTACCACGCCTTCAACCCCGACGTGGTGATGACCCTGCAGCAGGCAGTGGCCAGCGGCGATTACAAGGTATACCAGCGTTACTCGTCGCTGGTGAACACCCGGCCCGTGGCCACATTGCGGGACCTGCTGAAACCGGTGGAAACCGATACCCCCCTGGGGCTGGACGAGGTGGAGCCGATCGACAAGATCCTGCCGCGATTCGACTCCGCAGGTATGTCCCTTGGGGCATTGAGCCCCGAGGCTCACCAGGCCCTCGCGGCCGCGATGAACCGCATGGGCGCCCGCTCCAACTCCGGCGAGGGCGGGGAAGACCCCGAGCGATTTGGCACCGAGCGGATGTCCAAGATCAAGCAGATCGCGTCAGGTCGTTTTGGTGTCACCCCGCACTATCTGGTGAATGCGGAGGTCCTGCAGATCAAGATCGCCCAGGGCGCCAAGCCCGGCGAGGGCGGCCAGCTGCCCGGAGGCAAGGTCAATGACCTCATCGCCCGCCTGCGCTACTCGGTGCCCGGGGTAACCCTGATTTCGCCACCACCGCACCACGATATCTACTCTATCGAGGATCTGGCCCAGCTGATTTTCGACCTCAAGCAGGTCAACCCCCAGGCGCTGGTTTCCGTCAAACTGGTGTCCGAGCCGGGGGTGGGCACCATCGCCGCAGGCGTGGCCAAGGCCTATGCGGACCTTATTACGATTTCCGGTTATGACGGGGGCACAGCTGCAAGCCCCCTGACTTCAATCCGCTATGCGGGCTCGCCCTTCGAGTTGGGCCTGGCAGAGGTCCAGCAGACCCTGCGGGGCAACCACCTGCGCGGACTGATTCGCCTGCAGGCCGACGGCGGCCTCAAGACCGGCCTGGATGTGATCAAGGCGGCGATTCTCGGCGCCGAGAGCTTCGGCTTTGGTACCGCGCCCATGGTAGCGCTTGGATGTAAGTACTTACGTATCTGCCACCTCAACAACTGCGCAACAGGGGTGGCCACACAGAACCAGAAATTGCGGGACGATCATTTTAACGGCACGGTGGAAATGGTGATCAACTTTTTCACCTTTGTGGCCACCGAGACACGCGAGTGGCTGGCCCGCCTGGGGGTGCCCTCGCTGGAGGCGCTCATCGGTCGAACCGATCTGCTCGAACTGTTGCCGGGTGAAACCGCGAAGCAGGGCAAACTGGACCTGTCTCCCATACTGCACAAGGCCGCGGACGCCGAGGGTCAGCCCGAGTTTTGCCAGGTGGCTTCCAACGTGCCGTTTGACCGCGGTGAAAAAGCTGAAATGATGCTGGCGGCGACCCTGCCGACCATCGAAGCAAAGAGCGGCGGCGAATTTGCATTCGAGGTGACCAACTGCGACCGCTCGATCGGGGCGCGCCTGTCCGGCGAGATTGCCCGGCGGCACGGCAATACCGGGATGGAATCCAACCCTGTCGTGCTGCGCCTGACCGGTACCGCGGGCCAGAGCTTTGGGGTCTGGAACGCCGGCGGCCTCCATATGTATCTCGAGGGTGATTCCAACGACTATGTCGGCAAGGGCATGGCTGGCGGCAAGCTGGTTATCTACCCGCCGCGCGACAGCCAGTTCGAATCCCGGGAGACGGTGATCATTGGCAATACCTGCCTGTATGGTGCCACCGGCGGGCGCCTGTTCGCCGCCGGTATTGCCGGCGAGCGCTTCGGCGTGCGTAACAGCGGCGCCCACGCTGTGGTAGAAGGGGCGGGAGACCATTGTTGTGAGTACATGACCGGCGGTGTCATCACCGTACTGGGACCGACCGGCGTGAATTTTGGTGCCGGTATGACAGGCGGTTTCGCCTACGTACTGGACCGTGATCGCAGCTTTATCGACAAGTACAACAGTGAACTGGTGGAAATCCACCGCGTCAGCGCGGAGTACATGGAGCCCTACCGGAACCACCTGAGGGCCAATATCCGGGAGTACACGGCGGAGACAGGGTCGACATGGGGCGCCTACCTGCTGGAGAACTTCGAAGACTATGTCGGCAAATTCTGGCTGGTGAAACCCAAGGCGGCGGACTTCGATCGCCTGTTGTCGCGGTTGCGCAACACAGACTAGGAAAAGGCTATGAGCAAGCGTTTTGAGAACAATTTCCAGTTTATCGATGTCGGGCGCAGCGATCCTGACAAAAAGACCCTGCGCACTCGCAAGACAGAGTACGTGGAGATTTACAATCCCTACACCCAGGAGCAGGTAGCCGACCAGTCGCATCGTTGCCTCGAGTGCGGCAACCCCTATTGCGAGTGGAAGTGCCCTGTGCACAACTTCATTCCGAACTGGCTGAAACTGGTGGCCGAGGGCAACCTGTTCGAGGCCGCGGAACTGAGCCACCAGACCAATACCCTCCCGGAAGTCTGCGGCCGGGTGTGTCCCCAGGATCGGCTCTGCGAGGGTGCCTGCACCCTGAACGACGGCTTCGGTGCGGTTACCATCGGCGCCTCGGAGAAGTACATCACCGATACCGCGCTCGCCATGGGCTGGCGCCCCGATCTGTCCGGCGTGGTGCCCACTGGCAAGACTGTCGCGATTATTGGAGCGGGCCCGGCGGGGCTGGGCTGCGCCGACGTGCTGGCGCGCGGTGGGGTGAAGCCCGTGGTATTCGACCTCTACCCCGAAATCGGCGGACTGCTCACCTTCGGCATACCGGAGTTCAAGCTGGAAAAAGAGGTCATGGTGCGGCGTCGCGAGATATTCGAGGGAATGGGCATCGAGTTCCGGCTCAATACCGAGGTCGGCAAGGACATCACCATCAACGAGATACTGGAGCAGTATGACGCGGTGTTCATGGGCATGGGCACCTATACCTATATGCGCGGCAACTTCCCCGGGGAAAACCTGCCGGGCGTGTATGAAGCGCTGCCGTTCCTGGTGGGAAACGTGAACCACAATCTGGGTTTTGAGCAGCCGGCTGAAGCCTATGTGAACCTGAAGGGCAAGCGCGTGATCGTACTGGGTGGTGGTGATACCGCCATGGATTGCGTGCGCACTGCCGTGCGTCAGCAGGCGGAGCATGTGATCTGTGCCTACCGCCGGGACAAGGCCAATATGCCGGGTTCTCGCCGCGAAGTGCAGAATGCCCGGGAAGAGGGCGTCGAGTTCCTGTACAACCGCCAGCCTCTGGAAATCGTTGAATATTTCGGTCAGGCCTGCGGCGTGAAAATGGTGAAAACCAAGATGGGCGAGCCCGACGTGGATGGCCGCCGTCGCCCCCGGCCCATCCCCGGCAGCGAGGTCGTGCTGGAGGCGGATGCCGTCATTATCGCCTTCGGCTTCCAGCCCAGCCCGCCGGACTGGCTGCAGGATATCTCGGTGCAGACCAACGACTGGGGCGGCATCGTGGCCGAGGAGGCCCAGCACTTCAAATTCCAGACAAGCAACCCGAAAATTTTCGCCGGGGGCGACATGGTGCGTGGCTCGGACCTGGTGGTTACCGCCATCTGGGAAGGTCGCCAGGCGGCCGAGGGTATCCTGGATTTCCTGGAAGTTTAAACCGCAGCAAAAGGCCATAAGCCCCGATGAGTGAACTCAAGAACGACCGTTTCCTGCGTGCCCTGCTGCGACAGCCGGTGGACCGCACTCCCGTATGGATGATGCGACAGGCTGGCCGCTACCTGCCGGAATATCGCGCGACGCGCCAGCAGGCGGGATCGTTCCTGGACCTGTGCAAGAACGCGGAGCTGGCCTGCGAGGTAACGATGCAGCCCCTGCGTCGCTATCCCATGGATGCGGCGATCCTGTTTTCCGATATCCTGACCGTCCCCGACGCGCTCGGCCTGGGGCTGTACTTTGAGGAGGGTGAGGGGCCGCGCTTTCGCAAGACCGTCCGCAGCGAGGCCGATCTGGCGGGCCTGAACAATATTGTGGCCGACGACGACCTCGGCTATGTGATGAACGCGGTGCGCACCATTCGCCGTGAACTCAACGGACAGGTGCCCCTGATAGGATTCTCCGGTAGTCCCTGGACTCTGGCGACCTATATGGTGGAGGGCGGTTCTTCCAAGGACTTTGCCCGGGTCAAGGCCATGGCCTACGACAAGCCTGAACTGATGCACGCGCTCCTCGCCCTGCTGGCGGATGCGGTGGGGGATTACCTGGCGGCCCAGATAATTGCTGGCGCCCAGGCGGTACAGATTTTTGATACCTGGGGCGGCAGCCTGAGTGCCGCCGGGTACCGCGAGTTTTCGCTGGCCTACATGGAACGGGTGATCGCCCGCCTGCCCGCGGAAGCCGATGGCCGCGCGGTACCCGTCATAGTCTTTACCAAGGGCGGCGGCCAGTGGTTGAACGCCATTGCCGGCTGCGGCGCCCACGCGGTCGGCATCGACTGGACCACGGACATCGGCCTGGCGCGCCAGCTGATCGGCGACAAGGTGGCATTACAGGGTAATATGGACCCCAGTATGCTGTTTGCGTCACCCGCGCGCATCAGGCAGGAGGTGGCATCGATACTGGCTGCCTACGGTAGCGGTTCGGGACATGTGTTCAACCTGGGCCACGGCATTACGCCGGGCGTCGATCCCGAACACGTCACCGCTTTCGTCGACGCGGTGGTCGAGTTGTCGCCACAGTATCACCGCGCGGACAGTTAAACCCGGGCCTTAATCAGCTGGCTTTTTGCTTCGCTGCGGCCTCGTCGCAGCAAAAATCGTGATCCATTTCCAGTGCCGGCTGATCGCTGGCCGGGCGCCCGACAACTTTCGCCGGCACCCCGGCCACCGTGGTGTGGGCAGGCACGTCTTCGAGTACCACGCTGCCGGCGCCGACCTTGGCGCCCTCCCCCACCCGTATATTGCCCAGAATTTTGGCGCCGGCACTGATCAGCACGCCGTTGCCGATTTTGGGGTGGCGGTCGCCCTCGTCCTTGCCGGTGCCCCCCAGGGTGACGGACTGCAGGATGGACACATTGTTGCCAACACAGGCGGTTTCACCTATCACCAGGCCTGTGGCGTGGTCGAGCATGATGCCCTTGCCCATGCGCGCGGCCGGGTGGATGTCCACCCCGAAGCAGGTGGACATGCGGTTCTGGAAAAACAGCGCCAGGGGCTCCCGCCCCTCCTGCCATAACCAGTGGGCAACCCTGTGGGTCTGCAGCGCGTGGAATCCCTTGAAGTAGAGAAACGGAATATAAAGCTCATGGCAGGCGGAGTCCCGCTCCATGACAGCCTGCAGATCGGCGCGCACGGCTTCGCGGATGGTCGGATCGCTCTCGAAGGCCTGCAGGATGACTTCCCTGAGCAGCAGGGAAGATGCCGTGGGGCTGTCCAGCTGGTTGGCCAGGTGAAAGCTCAGCGCATCCTCCAGCGCGGCGTGATTCAGGATGGTGGCATGCAGAAAACTCGCGAGGATCGGCTCCTCGTTTGCATGCAGGGAGGTTTCCTCACGAATTCGCTGCCATAGCGGGTCTGGAACAGGGCTGGACATAATTTACCTCGGTATCAGTATGGCACTTTAGCCCAGAAGGGGCGTTTCGTCACTGTGTGGCCGGCCGGGCCTCTGCTGTTGGCGGTCGGGACGCTCAGTTGACGCCGCAAGTGAAAGCCCACAGCTCGTGCCCGCTGTCGCAATACTTGCGCTCGAACAGGCTCAGTGGGGGATCCGGCGCAATTCGGGCGACGCAGCCCGGGTGGCCGGCCAGGTGCATGGCCACACCAAACTCCTCGACATAGGTTTGCCAGTTGCTGCGCAGCTCGATCCGGCCCGGGGATGTCCGCTGTGCCGCCGGGCTGGCGGCGAGCTGAACCAGCCAGTAAAAGCCGGCGCTGCCATGTACCCTGCGCTGCAGGTGAGCGGCCTTTGGCCAGGGGTTGGGGTAAAGCAGGTAGTGGTGGTCTATGCCTATGCCCCGGGTGGCCAGCAGCTGCCACAGGGTTTCACATTCAGCCCGCAGCAACAGGTAATTGTCTTCCGGGCCTGGAGGGTGCCGGCCCAGGCGCGCCGCGGACTTGTCTACGCCTACCACGAGGTGGTCCGGGTGACGCCTGGCAAGAGCGGCTGTGCTGTGGCCGCTGCCACAAAAAGAATCGAGTACCAGCGGCCGCGGCCGCCTGGCCAGCTCTCCCAGCAGCAGTTCCAGGGCGACGGCTGTGTGCTCTGCCACCGGCTTGCGCGGCCGGTGTTGCAGATGCCGGCGCACCGTATCAGCCAGCCGCGGATGCAACTGCTGCTGGTTGGTGGTGGGCTTGCGTGACTGGGCGTGCAAGAGAGCCTGTTTCCCCGCGACGGACGTTTATGGCAGCGACGGGTTTGATGTTGCTGCCTGCCGCTGCGATGATAACCCCCGACCCTGAACACATCCACCGACACGGGAGTTCGCCCATGCGCGAAGACTTGCGACCCTACTGGCTGAAAAAAGCCTACCTGGATTTCCGCCATTGGTACGCGGAGTACTTCCTGCGCCCCGAATGCGCGCAGCTGGGGCCGTATCACACCATCATGAAGCCATGGTATGTGCATATCTCGGGTAACAATATCGCCATTGGCCGCTGCTTTACGGCGATAGGGGAGCCGGGTCAACGAGTGGAAATCGGGGTGTGGGGACGGGCCGAGGGCGAGGGTCGCGTGCAGATTGGCGATTGTGTCCTGATGAGTCCGGGCTCGCGCATCAGCGCCAGCGATGAGATCACTATCGGCAACGGCGTCATGCTGGCCAACGGCAGCTATGTTACCGACTCTGACTGGCACACCATCCATGACCGGACGGTCCGCGATGAGCGGGCCACTCCTGTTGTTATTGGCGACAATGTCTGGCTTGGCGATCACTCGACTGTACTGAAGGGCGTGACCATCGGCGAGAACAGTGTGGTGGCAGCCCGCGCCGTGGTGACCAGGGATGTGCCGGCAAATGT
>JAHEBL010000200.1 GCA_024642265.1 Haliea sp.
GCGAGTTCGCCGCGGCGGCGGCGCAGCAGGTTGGTCTGGGCCAGTACCAGGCGCTGTTCCAGTTCGTCGAGGCGCTGGGACTGCTCCCGCAACTGGGCGCCCGGGTGTTTCAGGCGCCGCTGCAGGTGGCCAAGCTCGAGGGCTGCATCGCTCAGCTTGCGCCGGATCAGGCGTACCAGGCTGGTTTCGATGGCCTGCAGTTTTTGCTGCCATTCGCGCTGGTCCGGGCTCAGTAATTCGGCCGCGGCGGAGGGGGTGGCTGCGCGCTGGTCGGCGACCATGTCGGCAATGCTGAAATCCACCTCGTGGCCCACCGCCGCGACAATCGGCAATTCGCTGTCGGCTATCGCCCTGGCGACGATTTCCTCGTTGAAGGCCCACAGGTCCTCCAGGGAGCCGCCGCCGCGGCCGACGATCAGCGCGTCCAGCTGAATCTTGCCCTCGCGCTGCCAGCGGTTGGCCCGCGCGATGGCGGCGGCGATTTCCCGGGCCGCACCCTCGCCCTGCACGGCAACCGGGAACAGGGAGACCTCGATGCCGGGGCAGCGCCGGCGCAGTACCGTCAGGATGTCGTGGATGGCGGCCCCGGTGGGCGAGGTGACGACCCCGAGGTGGGAAATACTGACAGGCAGCGGCTTTTTGCGGTCCGCATCGAACAGGCCCTCGGCGAGCAGCCTGGCCTTGAGTTTTTCGAAGGCGGCCTGCAGGGCGCCGGCGCCGGCTTGTTCCAGGTGTTCGACGATAAGCTGGAACTCGCCGCGGCCCTCGTACAGGGATACCCGACAGCGCAGGCGGATGTGGTCGCCATTGGCCGGGGTGAAACGCAGCCGCTGGTTGCGGTTGCGGAACATGGCGCAGCGCACCTGCGCCGCGCCATCCTTCAGTGAGAAGTACCAGTGGCCGGAGGAGGGCACGGTGAAGTTGCTCACCTCGCCCTCGACCCAGACGAAGTCGAAATGGCTCTCCAGCAGCATGCGCGCCTGGCGGTTGAGCTGGCTGACGGTGAGGCTGGGCGGTGAGCTCTGTGTGCTGAACGGGTTGGACAAGGGGTATTCCGCGGAAGCTTTTGTTTACCTGGACTAAGCCGGGGATTTATAATTGCACGTTTACCTCAATGCCGCCAGCCGGAGAGCAACCCAATGCTGCGTATCGCCGAAGAAGCCCTCACATTTGACGACGTCCTGCTGCTGCCGGGCTACTCCGAGGTGGTGGCGACACAGGTTTCACTGCAGACCCGGCTCACCCGCGGTATCGAGCTGAATATCCCGCTGGTATCGGCCGCCATGGATACGGTGACCGAGTACCGCCTGGCGATCGCCATGGCCCAGGAGGGCGGCATCGGCATTATCCACAAGAGCATGACCATCGCCGAGCAGGCCGAGCAGGTGCGCAGGGTCAAGAAGTTCGAAAGTGGCGTGGTCAAGGACCCCATCACCATCCAGCAGTCAGCCACCGTGGCCGAGTTGACCGAGCTGACCAGCGCCCACGGCATCTCCGGTGTGCCGGTGCTCAACGGCGAGGACCTGGTAGGCATCGTCACCCGGCGCGACGTGCGGTTTGAAACCAACCCGCAGAAGCTGGTTTCGGCCATCATGACGCCCCGCGACAAGCTGGTCACGGTGAAAGAAGGTGCGAGTTCCGAGGAGGTGCAGCGTTTGTTGCACCAGCACCGCATCGAGAAAATTCTGGTGGTGAACGACAAGTTCGACCTGTGCGGCATGATCACCGTCAAGGACTTCGACAAGGCGGAGAGCTTTCCCCTTGCCTGTAAGGACTCCTACGGCCAGTTGCGGGTGGGCGCCTCGGTGGGCACCAGCCCTGATACCGATGACAGGGTGCAGGCGCTGGTGCGCGCCGGTGTTGACGTGCTGGTGGTGGATACCGCCCACGGCCATTCACGCAACGTCATCGAGCGCGTCAGGATGATCAAGGCGGACTACCCGTCGGTACAGGTGATCGGTGGCAATATCGCCACCGGCGCCGCGGCCATAGCCCTGGCCGAGGCCGGGGTGGACGGCGTGAAGGTCGGCATCGGTCCCGGCTCCATCTGCACCACCCGTATCGTCACCGGCACCGGGGTGCCGCAGATTACCGCCATAGCCAATGTCAGCGCTGCTCTCAAGAGCACCGGTATTCCCTTGATTGCCGACGGCGGCATCCGCTTTTCCGGGGACATCGCCAAGGCCCTCGTGGCGGGCGCCCACGCGGTGATGATGGGCAGTATGTTCGCCGGCACCGAGGAGGCGCCGGGTGAGGTGGAGCTCTACCAGGGACGCACCTACAAGGCCTACCGGGGTATGGGATCGCTGGGTGCGATGTCGCGGACCCAGGGCTCATCCGATCGCTACTTCCAGGACGCCAGTAAGGGCGCCGAGAAACTGGTGCCCGAGGGCATCGAGGGCAGGGTGCCCTACAAGGGGCCGGTGTCTGCGATCATCCACCAGTTGATGGGCGGCGTTCGCTCTGCCATGGGTTATACCGGCAGCGCCAACATGGAAGCCATGCGAACGCTGCCCGAGTTTGTCCGGGTTACCTCGGCCGGCATGTCCGAGAGCCACGTACACGATGTATCGATCACCAAAGAGGCGCCGAATTACCCGGTGCGCTAGCGCGGGCAGATTCAGGTCGCCACCGGCTCGCCCCAACCCGGGCGGGTCGTACAGCAGCAAAACCCAGGAACAGCTATGAGCGCAGATATTCACGCCCAGAAAATCCTCATTCTCGATTTCGGCTCCCAGTACACCCAGCTGATCGCCCGGCGTGTGCGGGAGGTCGGCGTGTACAGCGAGATCCGCGCTTTCGACATGTCCGAGCAGGAGATTCGCGATTTCGACCCCAGGGGTATTATTCTCTCCGGCGGCCCGGAGTCGGTTGCCGCCGATGCCTCACCCCGGGCCCCGGCCTGCGTGTTCGAACTCGGCGTCCCGGTGCTGGGCATCTGCTATGGCATGCAGACCATGGCCGAGCAGTTCGGCGGCAAGGTGGCCGGCTCACACGTCAGCGAATTCGGTTATGCCCAGATAAAGCTGGTTGCCGAGAACGGCTTGCTGCACGACATCCGCGACCACTTCGACCACGAGGGCAACGCCCTGCTCGACGTGTGGATGAGCCACGGCGACAAGGTGGTGGAACTGCCCGGGGATTTCGAGTTGATCGCCAGTACCGATAGCTGCCCTATCGCCGGCATGGCCCATCGCACGGAACCCTTCTACGGTATCCAGTTTCACCCCGAGGTCACGCATACCCTGCAGGGCCGGCGTATTTTCGAGCATTTTGCCCTGGAGCTGTGTGGCTGCCAGGTGCTGTGGACCGCGGCCAATATCGTCGAGGACGCGATCGACCGGGTGCGCGCCACCGTGGGCGCCGACAAGGTACTGCTCGGCCTGTCCGGGGGAGTGGATTCCTCTGTGGTGGCCGCCCTGCTGCACCGCGCCATCGGCGACCAGTTGACCTGCGTGTTCGTCGACAATGGCCTGCTGCGCCTGCACGAGGGCGAGCAAGTGATGGAGATGTTTGCCCGCAATATGGGGGTGAAGGTCATTCGCAGCGACTGCGAGGACCTGTTCCTGGGCAAGCTGCAGGGCGTCGCCGACCCCGAGCAGAAACGCAAGATTATCGGCAATACCTTTATCGAGGTGTTCGATGACGAGGCGGCCCGGCTGCAGGACGTCAAGTGGCTGGCCCAGGGCACCATTTATCCGGACGTCATCGAATCCGCCGGCGCCAAGACCGGCAAGGCCCATGTGATCAAGTCACACCACAATGTGGGCGGCCTGCCTGATGACATGAGCTTCGAGCTGGTGGAACCACTGCGTGAGCTGTTCAAGGACGAGGTGCGCAAGATCGGACTGGAACTGGGCCTGCCCTACGACATGGTGTATCGCCATCCTTTCCCCGGGCC
>JAHEBL010000201.1 GCA_024642265.1 Haliea sp.
GCGAAGTCAGACTCACGGATCGCCAGGCTCGAGCTGGAACAGATCAACCTGCAGGCCGCCATCGACTATTGCCGCGGCAAGCCGGATCCGGATTGGAATCGCGCGCTCCGAATTGGCGGCGGCGTCTGGTTCTACTGGTTCGAGCGCGGCATGCTGTCCACCTCCCGCGAGTTGTTTGAGCACGCACTGCATGAGATTGACGGTGTCGATGATCCCGTCCGCGCCCTGGCACTGCGTGCACTGGGGTCGGTTGCACGGTTCCAGAACGATCTGGAGACGGCCGAACGCGCCTGTATCAAAGCACTCGAGATCTACACCAGAGTGGACGACGCGGCCGGTCAGGGCAACGTGCTGGGTGAGCTGGGTGCGATTGCAGAACGCCAGGGCGATATGAAAAAGGCGGTCAACTACCTGGACAAGGCACTGGACTTGTTCGAGCGCGTCCCCGACGACCTGCATGGACGCTCGTTTGCAGCGGCTGCGCGAGGTGTCATCAACCACCTGGACGGGGACCTGCCAGGCGCCAGGGCCTTTTACGAGGCCGCGCTGGAAATGGGCAGCAAATCCGGCGATACCGACTCCATTGCGAGCGCGCTGGTAAACCTGGGTGAAGTCGAAGAGGCCGAGGGCAATTACGATCAGGCCTACAGCCACTATACGAAGTCCCTCGGCCTGTATGCCCACCGGGGTAAAAAGGTGGCGATCGCCTACTGCGCCGAAATCATCGCCGGACTGAGCAGCAAGCACCGCGACAAGCCTTCGGATGCAGCCATGTTCTTCGGCTTTGCGGATGCGCTGCGCAAGGAGATCGAGTCGCCCATCGAGTCGTTCAACGCGGAGCGTTTGCATGCCGATATCAAAGTGACCGAGAGCGCCATGACGCCTGACACGTTCAAAGGGTCCTGGGACGCGGGCGCCTCACTCGATATCGACGAGTTCCTCACCCTGATCAAGGACCTCGAGCTGAGCGACTGAGCGCAGCGGGGTAATCACCTTTCACCAAACTCGCCGTGACACTCCATGGCCGAGTCCACCGCGAACCAGGGCAGTCCCAGTTCCGCCAGCCAGGCCAGGGCCTCCCCTTCCGGTTTCAACATGGCTATGGTGGCACTGCCGCCGGCCACCAGGCACTGGGGTGCGGCGATGCTGACGGCGGCCAGACCCTGCACCGGCCAGCCCGTCAGGGGGTTGAGAATATGGCCGTAGCGGCGGCCATCCACCACCATAAAGCGCTCATAATCACCGCTGCTGGCGAGGCTGCCGGCCGCCAGGCTGAAGGTGGCGATGGCGGCGCCGGACTGACGCGGGTGACGAATGCCGACAGGCCATGGCTGTGCGGCACTGCCGGCACCTGCCACCGCCATATCGCCGGCCAGGTCCACCAGTCCACGCTCGATACCGTGCCGCGCCAGGACCGCGGCGACGCTGTCACAGGCGTACTCCTTTACACAGCCGCCAAAGTCGATTTCCATGCCGGCTGCGGGCAGTCGAATAGAGGACGCATCCCACTGCACCCGTTGCCAGCCGATCAACGGCAGCAGACAGTCGATAGCGGCTTGCGCCGGCAGACGGCCGGACTTGAAATCCCATGCCCGGCGCAGGATACCCGCGGTGAGATCGAACAGGCCGTCACTTTGCTGCCACAGCGTATCGGCAAAGCCGAGCAGGCCCGCCGTCTCGTCGTCGATAGGCACCGCGTCTGCACCCGCCGCGCGATTGATAGTGCTGACCAGCGAGTCCGGCAGGTAGCGGCTGTACTTTTGCTCGAGGCGCCGGATCTCGGTTTCGGCGGCGGCAATTACCCGCGCGGCCAACGCATCATCGGCGCAGGCGAAACGCAGGCGACAGGGACCACCCATCGCCCTGAAGTCGTGGTCAAACAAAGGAACCTGATTCACCTGCCGGCCTGCTAGCGGAAGACGTAGTCCAGGCCAAAGGAGTAGCGCCAGTAGTTGACCAGGGCCGGGGATTCCGCGCCGCTGTATACCCCCCAGCTCTCATCGGTTTCATAGCGCTCACCAACCGCACTGATCGCCCAGTTGCCGATCTGCTGCCGCACGCGCAAACCCACTGTCACCGCGCCGAAAGAAGACAAGCGGTAGTCATCCGCATAGTAACGCTTGTCGGTATCGGCGATATTGGCAAAGAAATCCGCCTCGCCCTGGCTGTAGTAGCGCATAAACGGAATGAGTTGGGTGTCCCGCCACAGGTTCTGGTGCCAGGCCAGGTTCAGGGTGTGGGAGGCGACACCCCAGTCATCGTCAAAATAGCGGTAGTCGGCCTGCAGGGCGCCATCGGGCCAGAGAAAATACTGTCGGTAACCGGCACTCACCGCCCACTCGTTGCGCTCATCCGGCCGTTTGTCATTCTTCTTGTAAGGGTCGGTGAGAAAGCCCTCCCGGTAGGTGTAGGCCAGACCGAAACGCACGATGGCATTCTTGCTGATGATCCGGCTCACCCCTATCCAGGCAGAGCTGATGTCCTTGTCATTTTTCAGGGTATTGGTGGGCACGGAACCCTGGGTCGGCTCGATGTCATCCCGGGAAGTGCTTATGGCTCCACTGTAGGTCGTCATGCCGTCGGCACTGTTGAACGAGCCGTCCAGGGCTATCGCATTGGAGTCGTAATCGTCCTCGTCCGAGCGAACGTAGTTGAACCCTGCATTACCGCGATCATAGTAGTAGCGCGTGGTAACGCTGACCTCGGTGCGGGTGTCTTCTATACTGGCGCCGCTCATGATGACCTTGGGACTACCGTCGAGACTGGCGCCCACAAACCACGGCGAGGCGCCGCTCATGTCTTCCCACTGGACATCCACGGCCACGGCCCAGTTGTCGGCCACCGGGGCCAGCAGGTGAAACTGGGCGGCATCGATATCGTAGCGCTGGCTGCTGCCACCAAAGGTCTTGCTGCCCTGGGTGTTGTCTTCCTCGTACTTGCTGTAGCGCATGCCGAGTTCGATAAACTCCGGTGCAGCGTCCGCCCGGACACCCTGGTAGGCGGGTAACAGCAGGGCGCTTGAGGTGAGCGCCAGCAGCGCGGGGCGTTTTTCGGCGGCCATCAGTTACAACCGCAACCGCCGCCGGCGGCACCCTGGCCACCGGATGATGCTTCCTTGCTGGCATTGATCTGGGCCTGCAGGCTGATTTCCATGGGATCCGCTTGCCACTGCATCTCCGGTTTGGCGAGGGTACCGCGCTCCCAGGGCTGCACGGTTTCACAACCGCACAGCAGCAGTGCGACAGACACAAAGAGCAGTTGCTTCAAGGTGCTTATTCCCCCAGTAATTCAGTAATGGCGATACGCAGTGAAGCGCCATCGCTCTTGCGATAGCCCTGGTGGATCAGCCGCACCACGCCCTCCCGATCGATCAAAAAACCCGTCGGCATGCCTGGAACGCCATAGCGGAGGGGCGTATCGCCAGCGGCGTCGCGCACCACCGGGTAGCTCACCGGCACGTCACTGAGAAAGCCCAGCGCATCGGGCTCAAATTCATCCACGTTAACCGCAAGCACCTCGAAACCCCGGGGTCCGAGCTCCTGGCGCAGCTGCTCCAGCTGGGGAAAGGACAGTCGGCACGGACCGCACCAGGAGGCCCAGAAATCCAGGTAGACCACCTTGCCCCGCAGTGAATCGAGCTCAAGTAAGGCGGGACTGCCGGCGGACAACAGCGGCAGGGATACCGGCGGCGCACTTTGTCCGACCTCCGCTCCCGCACTGACCGGCAGGGGCATCAGCAGCCCGAGCAGGCACAACAAAGCCCACGGCTTGAGCACGGTATTCAGCGCTCGATCTCCAGTTTTAACAGGGTCCAGCTGTTATAGCCGTGGTTGTGCAGGTGAAATTCCACCGCGCTGCCCGCGGGG
>JAHEBL010000016.1:0-13877 GCA_024642265.1 Haliea sp.
TGTTACCCTGGCCCCGGCGCCACCCTTGGTCCGGCCATGACCTTTGCCTACCAGGCGGCCAAGGCGATTACTGGTTATCGGGATTGAGTATCGAAGCAAAATCTCGTTTGCAATGAGATAGTGCAGGCATCCGTCCCGAAGAGGACGTCTGGTAGCGCGAGACCCGCCGCGAGTACATCCATGTACTTGCGGCGTGTCCCTGGACCATATACCCGCTCCCGGCCGCGGCGAGCGAAGAACAAACCAAAGCAACAAACTCAACCGTGAGCAGAAACAAGAGCGTCCAGCAAAGTCTGCACCACCCGACTGGGCGGCGGTGAGTGGCGCACGATCGCGCTGAATTCGCAGATGTACTGCACGCTGGCGGGTAACACGGCGCGCATCAGCCCGCGGGTGACAAAACTCTCGGCGTAGTGCTCTGGCAGAAAACCCAGGTACTTGCCCGACAATACCAGGTGGGCGACCGCCTCCTGGTCGTGGGCGGTGGCGTGGCGCTGCAGGCCCAGCTCGCGGGTGATCTCCATGTTGGGCGAATGATAACCAATGCCGACATAGTGGTGACTGCGCAGCGTCTGCTGGTCGATCTGGCCGCGGCGGGGGTTGAAGAGCGGGTGGCTCTGACCGCAGTAGAGGTACATCTGTTCCTCGAACAAGCGATAGTAATCGAGGCTGCTCGAATACCGGTGAGTGGGAATGATGCCCAGGTGGAAGCGTCCGTCCATGACGCCGGCCTCGATCGCGTTGATGGGCTGCACGTGCAGTTGCGGGTGGACATCGGGTGCCAGCTCGTCAAAACGCGCCAGTGCCCTGCTGATGTGACAGCCCGGATTGGTGGCGGTCTTGTCAAAAATACCCATCGCCAGGGATCCCGTCAGGCGCTGGTGCAACTCGTTTACCTCGTGCTGGAAATCCTCCATCGCGCCCATCATTTTGAGGGCGCTGGCAAGCACCTGCGCGCCCTCGCTGCTGAGGGCGAAGCCGCCCCGGCCACGCCGGCAGAGGGTGACGCCGAGGCGTGTTTCCAGATCCTTGATATGGCGTGAGATCGTGCTGCGATTGATGTTCAGTTCCAGTTCGGCGGCAGCAAATCCACCGCAGGCCGCGACCGCGCGGAACACGCGCAGCAAGCGCAGGTCCGTGTCGGTAAGGTTACCCAGCAGTGCTTTTCTGGCCATGGGCGCTCCAGTCGCTTCGTTTGATGCATAATAGTGAAACTTAATATCGATAGATAATACTTTGTGCACCAAACAGTGGGCCCTAGAATAGCCCCGAAATTTGCATGAGGAAGGTCCGACGATGTCAACCAAGCCCACCCGGTCTGCCAGGGCCACCAAACCCGCCAAGGCGAAAAAACCCATTTCAGCCGCCAGGCGTGGGAAGGGCGCGCCGGCTGGCGCCTCGTCCCTGACCCGGGAACAACTCGAAGCCCACTGGATGCCCTATACCGGCAACCGCCAGTTCAAGAAAGACCCGCGCATTATCGTGGGAGCGGAAGGTGTTCACTTCATCGATGACAAGGGACGGCGGATCCTCGACGGCCTGTCAGGGCTCTGGTGCTGTGGCGCGGGCCACAACCGGCCGGAAATCGCCGAGGCGGTCTATAAGCAGCTGCAGACCCTGGACTACTCACCGGGCTTCCAGTATGGCCACCCGGGCTCTTTCGAGCTGGCAAACCGGGTCAAGGCCCTCACCCCCGAGGGTCTCGACTACGTCTTTTTCACAGGATCAGGTTCCGAGTCGGCCGATACCTCACTGAAGATGGCAAGGGCATACTGGCGCCTGAAGGGGCAGCCCAGCAAAACGCTGCTGATAGGGCGGGAAAAAGGCTACCATGGCGTTAATTTCGGCGGCATTTCTGTCGGCGGTATCGGCGCCAACCGCAAACTGTTCGGTACCGCGGTAGCGGCGGATCACCTGTCCCACACCCTGCGTGGAGAGAACGCGTTTACCCGCGGTATGCCCAGCCGCGGCTGGGAGCTGGCCAACGAACTTAGCGATCTTATCGAACTGCACGATGCCTCGAACATAGCCGCGGTAATCGTGGAACCCATGGCTGGTTCCGCCGGGGTGATTCCCCCGCCGGCAGGCTACCTGCAACGCCTGCGCGATATCTGCAGTGCCAATAATATTCTGCTGATCTTTGATGAGGTTATCACCGGCCTGGGCCGCTGTGGCGGCCTCACCGGTGCCGATGTATTCGGCGTGGTACCGGACATCATGAACCTGGCGAAGCAGCTTACCAACGGCGCGGTCCCCATGGGGGCGGTCGTGGCCAGCAGTGACATCTACCAGACCTTCATGGCCCAGGGTGGTCCGGAGTACATGCTGGAGTTTCCCCACGGCTACACCTACTCGGCACATCCGGTGGCCTGTGCGGCGGGTCTCGCTGCGCTGGACATTCTCGAGCGGGAAGAGTTGCCGCAAAGGGTGGCCGCGCTTGCCCCTTACTTTGAGGACGGCCTGCATGCCCTGGCGGGCTCTGCGTATGTGTCGGACATACGCAATTACGGCTTTGCCGGCGCGCTGCAGCTGGAGGCCTACCCGGGCGAGCCCGCGCGCAGGCCTTTCGAGATTGCGCTGAGCATGTGGGAGAAAGGCTTTTACGTGCGCTATGGCGGCAACACCATCCAGTTGGGTCTGCCATTCGTGATTGAAAAAGAGCAGATAGACAGCCTGCTGCAGGCACTGGGCGAAACGCTGCAGGAGTGGGCATGATCACACTGTGTGCCAGTGATCGATGAACCTTGTCCAGCGCTGATGCCCCGGCTCTTTTTTATGCCGCGTTAAGCGTTTCCGCACCCACCTTCGGGTGGGTCGTTGCGGGATTGCTGTTGCGGCGCCTCGGTGTTTTGACGGAACCCGTGATCACGCGAGTGTCACAGCTGGCATTCCGCTACGGTCTGCCCGCCATGCTGTTTGCCGGTGCTGCCCAGGTTGACTACTCCACCCTGGCCAGTGCCCGTCACCTCCTCGCCGGTGTTCTGGCAACCCTGCTGACGCTGGCAATGGCCTGGCTGTACAGTCACTGGCGCGGACATCCCCGGGCGCTGCAGGGCATCTTCGTGCAGGCGGCCTTTCGCTCAAACCTTGCCATCGTCGGCCTCGCGCTGGCGGTTGCCGCCTATGGCGACAGGGGGCCGGTGCTTGCGGCCCTGCCCGTAGCGGCGCTGACCACGCTCTACAACATACTGGCAGTGTGGGTGCTCAATAGCACGCTGGGGGCGGGCGCTTCCATCAGCGCGCTGTTGGGCGGCATCGTCCGCAACCCACTGATTATCGGCATCTGCTTGGGTGTACTGGTGGCCCTGTCGGGTTTGCCTGTGCCGGAATTTGTCGCGACCATGGGAGTTGGGCTGTCGACCTTTTTCCTGCCGCTGATGTTGTTGTGCATAGGCGGTGCCATGCAGTTGTCCAACCTGCGCAATACCGGGCTTGTCGCCTGGGAAGCGACGGTCTGGCGACTGTGTGTAGGGCCGCTGCTCGCGGTTATTCTGGCCTTGCTGATGGGCGTGCGCGGCGAGCAGTTGGGCGTGCTGTTCCTGCTGATGTCCGCGCCGGTAGCGGCGGCGAGTTTCGTGATGGTGGTGGCCGCCCGGGGCGACGGCGTGCTGGCGGCCAATATCGTGGTGCTGACCACTCTGCTGTCGATCATTACCGTCACGGCGGGATTTTTCCTGCTGTCGGTGCTGTCGCTGGTGGGTCTGCCGGGCTCCGGGTGAACCGAGCCCGGCAGGGTGGGGTGCTTACCTGCCCAGCATCGAGCGCGCCACGAGTTCCCGCATGATTTCCGAGGTGCCGCCGTAGATGCGCTGGATACGCGCGTCCGTATAGAAGCGCGAGATGGGGTACTCGGCGGTGTAGCCATAGCCGCCGAACAGCTGCAGGCACTGGTCGATCGTCTTGCACTGCATCTCGGTGCTGGCGTACTTGAGCATTGCCGCCTCTTCCGCGCTGAGGTTCCCCTGGGCGTAGGCTTCGGCGCATTTTTCGTAAAAGGCGCGGTTGATCGCGATCTCGGTTTTGACCTCCGCCAGCACGAATCGGGTGTTCTGGAAACTGGCCACGGATTGGCCGAAGGCCTTGCGCTCGAGCACGTAGTCGACAGTGATATCGAGGGCGCCCTCGGCGGCGGAGACGGCCTGTGCGGCGATGCCCAGGCGCTCCCGCGGTAGCTCCTGCATCATGATCACAAAGCCCTTGTTGAGGTCGCCCAGCAGGGCTGAGGCCGGCAGGCGTACATCCTGGAAGAACAGTTCCGCGGTGTCGGAGGTGTGCTGGCCGATTTTTTCCAGTTTCTTGCCTTTCTGGAAGCCTGGCAGGGAGGTGTCCACCAGGAACAGTGAGGTGCCCTTGGCGCCTTTACCCGGATCGGTGATTGCCGCCACGATGACGAGATCTGCGTGGTAGCCGTTGGTAATGAATATCTTGGAGCCGTTGAGAATCCACTCGTCGCCATCCTTGACCGCATTGGTGCGGATACCCTGCACATCGGAGCCCGCCCCCGGCTCGGTCATCGCCAGCGCGCCGACGGCTTCGCCGCTGACCATTTTCGGCAGCCAATGCTCTTTCTGTTCGTCGGTGCCGAAGTGGTTGATGTAGGGCGCGACGATATTGCTGTGAATGCCGTAGCCGGTGGCGACGCCACCAAATCCCATGCGTGATGCCTCCTCGATGATGGCAAAAGTCACCTGGGGGGTGGTGCCGGCGGCGCCGTATTCCTCGGGCATGTCGGGGCACAGCAGGCCGGCGGCACCCAGGGTGTTCCAGAGCTCCCGGGGAACCATATGATTCTGTTCCCACTCCTCGAAGTGGGGGGCCACTTCCTGCTCCAGTGCGCGTCGTGTCATGTCGCGGAACAGTGTCAGTTCTTCATTGTCCATCGGGGCCTCCGGTGACCTTTGTTTACAGTGGGGCGCAAGTTTGAGTGATTAAGGCGGCAAAAACAATGGTGGCCGGGGACAGGGCGATGGCGTCTGGCGCCGGGAAATGTGGCCAGCTGCCGGGAAAATGCTACACTCCCTGTCCTGCGAAACCATCATGGTTCCTTACCAACCCGAAGCGGAGAACGATAATGCGCGAGTACACACAGTTTTATATCAACGGTGAGTGGGTAGACCCGGTCAAGCCCAACAGTTTCGATGTGATCAACCCCGCCAACGAGGAGGTTTGTGCGCATATCTCTTTGGGCTCTGAAGAGGACGTCAACCGGGCGGTGGCGGCCGCCAAGGCCGCGTTTGAGACCTTTAGTCGCACCTCGGTGAAGGAGCGTATCGAGTTGCTGGAATCCTGTGTCGAGGTCTACCAGAAATACTATAACGATATCGCCGATGCGATCCGCGAGGAGATGGGCGCACCGAAGGAGCTGGCGGCGGGCGCCCAGGCCTATTGCGGCCTCGGTCACCTGCAGGAAGCGGCAAAGATATTGAAAACCTTCAAGTTCGAAGAGGACCTCGGGCCACACCGCGTATTCAAGGAGCCGATCGGCGTCTGCGGGCTGATCACACCCTGGAACTGGCCGGTCAACCAGATCAGCTGCAAGGTCGCACCGGCTCTTGCAGTTGGCTGCACCATGGTGCTCAAGCCCAGCGAAGTGGCGCCCCTGTCGGCTTACCTGTATGCCAAGGTCATGCACGAGGCTGGCGTTCCCGCCGGAGTTTTCAACCTGGTAAATGGTGACGGCCCCGTGGTTGGAACCGCACTGTCCAAGCACCCGGATGTGGACATGATGTCCTTCACCGGCTCTACCCGGGCGGGCACTCTGGTCGCCCAGAACGCCGCCCCGACGGTCAAGCGGGTCACCCAGGAGCTGGGCGGCAAGTCGCCCAACATCGTACTGGAAGACGCGGACCTTGAAAAAGCAGTGACCGGCGGTGTAATGCACATGTACAACAACACCGGGCAGTCCTGCAACGCGCCCTCGCGCATGCTGGTGCCACGGGCCAAACTGGCCGAGGCCGAGGCCATCGCCGCCAGGGTTACCGAAGCTGTCGTGGTTGGCGACCCGGCCGCCGACGGCACCACCATGGGTCCGGTGGTATCTGAGGTGCAGTTCAACAAGATACAGGGACTGATCGAGAAGGGTATTGCGGAAGGCGCCAAGGTCGTTACCGGCGGTCCCGGCCGGCCCGAAGGCATCAGCAAAGGCTACTTTATCCGGCCTACCGTATTTTCCGGTGTGAACAACGACATGACCATCGCCCGCGAGGAAATTTTCGGCCCCGTACTTGCCATGCTCCCCTACGACTCCGAGGAGGAGGCGATCAGGGTTGCCAACGATACGCCGTACGGGCTGGCAGGCTATGTGCAGAGCGAGGACATCAACCACGCCCGGCAAGTTGCTGCGCGCATTCGCGCCGGTAACGTCCATATCAATGGCGCGGCAGGTGGCTTCGATGTGCCCTTCGGCGGTTTCAAGCAGTCCGGTAACGGCCGCGAGTGGGGTGCTCACGGCTTTACCGACTTCCTCGAGATCAAGGCCGTGGAAGGTTACGGCGAGTAACGGCCGGGACAGGCGCGGTGGCATCTTTTGTCCTGGCTATCGATCAGGGGACGACGGGTAGCACCGTCGCCCTCATGGATGCCCGCGGCCAACTGCGTGCGAGTGTCAATAACGAGTTCCCTCAGGTCTATCCGCGGCCCGGCTGGGTAGAGCACCGGCCCGCAGACATCTGGTCCTCGGTGACCAGGGGAATCCGGGCCATCCTGCGCAAAAAACTGTGCAAGCCGGGCGATATTGCGGCCATTGGCATCACCAACCAGCGCGAGACCGCGCTGCTGTGGGACCGTCGCAATGGCGAGCCCCTCAACAATGCTATCGTCTGGCAGTGTCGCCGGACGACTGATTTCTGCGAGTCCCTGCGCCAGGCGGGCCACGAGGCACTGATCCGGCGCCGGTCGGGCCTGGTGCTGGATCCGTATTTCTCCGCCAGCAAGTACCGCTGGCTGTTACAGAACACGAAAGGCATAGGCCGTATGTTGAAAGCCGGCAATGTGGCGGCCGGCACTATCGACAGTTTCCTCATCTGGCAGCTCAGTGGCGGTAACAGCCATGTCACTGATATATCGAACGCTTCGCGTACATCACTGATGAACATCGACAGTTGCGACTGGGATCCGCAACTGCTGGAACTGTTCGAGGTGCCCGCGGCAATCCTGCCGCAGATCGGGCCTTCCAGCGGGGTGCTGGGCCACACCCGCGGTGTCGCCGGGCTGCCCGACGGGATTCCTATCGCCGGTGTGGCGGGCGACCAGCAGGCGGCCCTGTTCGGCCAGGCCTGTTTCGCGCCGGGCGATGCCAAATGCACCTTTGGCACCGGTTCGTTCATTGTGATGAATACCGGGACGCAACCGGTGCTGTCCGATTCCGGCCTGCTCACCACTGTCGCATGGCAGCTGGGGGACGGTGCAGCACCCGTATACGCACTGGAGGGTGGGGCTTTTATCTGTGGCGCTGCGGTGCAATGGTTGCGCGATGGCCTGGGTATCATCAGGACCGCGGCCGATGTGGAAGCATTGGCCCGGGAGGTTGCGGATCACGGCAACGTCGAATTCGTGCCCGCCCTGGCGGGCCTGGGTGCACCGCACTGGGCACCGGAGACCCGTGGCACGATCACCGGGCTCACCCGGGGCAGCGGGCGCGCGCATATCGCCCGCGCCACGCTGGATGCCATGGCCCTGCAGAACGTCGATATCCTGCGTGTAATGGAGCAGGACCTTGGCAGGCGTATGCTCCCCCTGAGAGTGGACGGCGGCGCGGCTGCCAACGACCTGCTGATGCAGATTCAGGCCGATGTTTTGGGTCGCAAGCTGATTCGCCCCCAGGTTATAGAAACCACCGTGGCCGGTGCCTGTTACCTGGCGGGCATTGGCGTTGGCCTGTGGCAGGGCCAGGCGGACGTACGCAAGATCTGGCAGGCGGAGCGGGAATTTTCCCCGCTTATGACTGCAGCTGCCCGGCGGCGTCGTCACGCGTCATGGAAGGCGGCATTACAGCGTACGCTGCTGCAGGTCTGAACTCCGATGGGCGAGGTCATTCCCTTTCGCAAGCCCTCGCTCAAGGAGCGGCACAAGGGTAACACCCTGTGTCGCCATGGGCATCACAAGTGGGTCGTCGACAAGGAGAAGCAGTTTGACGTCAAGCGCGGCAAACTGGTGACAGTGTCGCGCTGCAGTCGCTGCGGTAAGGAAAAGCAGCAGTTGCTGTAACAGCAAGCACGGATGCATTGTTGCAGGCCGGAAATACCCGGCCTGCAGTGTGCCGGGCGATCCCTATTCCAGTCCGCCCATCAGCATGTATTTGATCTCCACGTAGTCGTCGATGCCATACTTGGAGCCCTCGCGTCCGGAGCCGGATTCCTTGACGCCGCCGAAGGGCGCCATCTCGTTGGAGATGATGCCCTCGTTGATGCCAACGATGCCGTATTCCAGCGCCTCGGCGACGCGCCACACGCGGCCGATATCCCGCGTATAAAAATAGGAGGCCAGGCCGAACTCTGTGTCATTGGCCATGGCGATAACTTCCTCCTCCGTGGAGAAGCGCACCACCGGGGCCACCGGGCCGAAAATCTCGTTGCGGAAAACCGCCATCCCGGATGTCACACCGGTCAGCACTGTGGGCTGGTAGAAACAGCCGCCCAGCGCATGGGGACCGCCGCCCAGCGCTACCTGCGCTCCCGACGCCACCGATGCCTGCACCAGCTGGTCGACATCCCCCACCGCTTTACTATTCACCAGCGGCCCAATGGTGATGCCATCCTTCATGCCGTCACCCACTACCAGTGCGGCGGTAGCCCTGACGAGTTTTTCGACAAACGCATCGTGCACGCCGTCCTGCACGAACAGGCGGTTGGAGCAGACGCAGGTCTGGCCGGCATTGCGATACTTGGAGATCATTGCCCCCTCTACCGCCGCATCCAGGTCGGCGTCGTCGAATACGATGAAGGGTGCATTGCCGCCCAGTTCCATGGAGGTTTTTTTCATCGTCCCGGCGCACTGTGCTTCCAGCATCTTGCCGATGGGGGTGCTGCCGGTAAAGGTCAGCTTGCGCACCAGCGGGTTGGATGTCAGCTCACCACCGATATCGGAGGAACTGCCGGCTACGACATTGATCACGCCGGCCGGAACCCCGGCGCGCTCGGCCAGCTCGGCCATGGCAAACGCAGACAGGGGAGTTTCACTCGCGGGCTTGATCACAATTGTGCACCCGGCCGCCAGTGCGGGGGCGGCCTTGCGGGCGATCATCGCGTTGGGGAAGTTCCAGGGGGTGATTGCGGCGACGACCCCGACCGGCTGCTTGATACAAACGATGCGCTTGTCGGGGGCAGGTCCGGGAATAATATCGCCGTCGATACGCTTGGCCTGCTCGCCAAACCACTCCACGAAGGCTGCACCATAGGCTACCTCGCCGCGGGATTCCGCCAGCACTTTGCCCTGTTCCGCGGTCATGATGATGGCCAGGTCTTCCTGGTGCTGCATCATCAGGTCAAACCACTTGCGCAGTATGCCCGCCCGGGCCTTGGCGGGCTTGCGTGCCCACTCCCGCATGGCGGCGGCAGCTGCCGAGACCGCCCGGGCAGTCTCCGCCGCACCCATTTTGGCCACGCGGGTAATCAATTCGCCGCTGGCCGGGTTGGTAATGTCGAAGGTGGCGCCGTCATCGGCATCGACCCACTGGCCATCGATATAGGCCTTGTTTTTCAGCAGGCCGGGATCGGAAAGGGAAAGCTGCATGGTTGCGGTCCTTGTGTGCTTGTCGAGGCCGGAAATTATCGCAGATATTTGTGCAGATAGCTGGCACCGGCGCCGGAAATTATCAGCGGCGCCGCCTGCGGCTGGCCAGCCCGTGTTTGCGCACCAGTCCCCGCAACTGGTCGTAACTGAGGTCCAGCGCCTCGGCAGTGCGGCGCTGGTTGTGCCCGTGCTGCGCGAGCGCCGCTTCCAGTATCTGCTTTTCGATCGCTGCCATGCGCTCGGTGAACGCGCGCGGGGCAACCCCGGCGGGATCGACTCCGGTAGAGGAGGGGGTGGCAAGCGTCTCGGCATGTTCCTCGTAAGGTGACAGGAACGGGTTGATAACAACCTCAGCCACCGGTTCCACGGGATCGCCCCAGCGGTGCAGCGAGCGCTCCACCGCATTCTTCAGTTCGCGCACATTGCCCGGCCATGGGTGCGCCAGCAGGGTCTGCATGGCCCCGGGTGTAAAGCCTGCGAACATGTCCCAACCCAGCTCCGCGCACATCTGTACGGCAAAATGCTCGGCCAGTTCGGGAATATCTTCCCGGCGCTGGCGCAGGGCGGGGAGGTGCACCACATCGAAGCTGAGGCGGTCCAGCAAGTCGCTGCGGAACAGGCCCTCGGCGGCGTGCTGCTGCAGGTCGACATTGGTAGCGGCGATCACTCGCACGTCTGCCCGCAGGGTGTGCTGGCCACCGAGACGCTCGAACTCGCCGTACTCCACCACTCGCAGCAGCTTCTCCTGCAGGGGCAGTGACATGGTTGCCACCTCGTCGAGAAAGAGGCTGCCGCCCTCGGCCCGCTCGAACCTGCCCTGTTGGGCGCGTACGGCACCGGTGAAGGCGCCCGCCTCGTGGCCGAACAGTTCCGATTCCAGCAGACTGTCGGCGATAGCGGCGCAGTTGACCTTGAGCAGTGGTGCATCCCAACGACCGGAGAGGTAGTGGAGTCGTTCCGCGGCCAGTTCCTTGCCGGTTCCCCGCTCCCCAAGCACCAGTATTGGCCGGTTGACAGAGGCAAGCCGGGACACGTGGTCCAGGGCGCTGGCGAGGGCGGCCGAATTGCCGATCATACTGACCTGGGCTTTCATGGGTTAAATATACCAATATAAGAGGCTTAATAAACCTTAATAGAGGTAAATATAGCCTATAAATGAGAATAGCGGGGACCGCGATTGGCGAGAACTCGAAAATAATCAATAAAAACAGATGGGTACAGGATCTGGCACGATTTCTGTATTACCTATGGCAGAGTGAAGGACTTGTCCGGGCTCACACTAAATCGCCAACAGGAGACACACCATGGGTATATTTTCCCGCATGACCGACATTATCAACTCCAATATCAACGCGATGCTTGACCAGGCGGAGGATCCGGAAAAGATGATCCGGCTGATTATCCAGGAAATGGAAGACACTCTCGTTGAGGTGCGCAGTTCCTCGGCCCGGGTCCTGGCGGACCGCAAGACGGCTGCCCGCAGGCTGGAGCAGGTGCAGGCTGAGGCGGACAGCTGGGAGGACAAGGCCCGGCTCGCCATCAGCAAGGAGCGCGAGGACCTGGCCAGGGCCGCCCTGCAGGAAAAGCGTTCGATCGAAGAGGAAATCGCCGTGGTCGAGGAGGAGCTCAAGGCCACCGATGAGCATATTGCCCAGTTGAACGGCGAGGTCGCCCAACTCCAGCAGAAGCTGAGCGACGCCAAGGCGAAGCAGAAGGCGATCCTGATGCGCAGCAAGACAGTGGAGTCGCGCATCAAGGTCAAGCGGCAGATGCACAGGGAGGCGCTCGACAGCGCATTCCAGCGCTTTGAGCACTTTGAGCGGCGGATCGACACCCTCGAGAGCCAGCTCGATGCGATGGACCTCGGCCGCGATGTCGCTCCCGACCTGGCGGCGGAGATCAGCTCGCTGCAGGAGGATGCGCGCATCACTGACGAACTGGAACGGCTGAAGTCTGAAATGGGCGGCAAGGACAGCCACTGAGCGGGCGCCCGCGTCCATTGGATAAACAGCCCAACAATGGCAGCATGATCGTAATTACGAGGCTGCCCAAGGAATCAATCAATGGAATTCTGGAAATTCATGTTTGTACCCACCATCCTGTTTCTGGTGATCGTCGCGCCCATGTGGATCACCATGCATTACCGCAGTGTCAACCGGGCGGCCCGGGGCCTGACCCGTGAGGACAGGGAATCGGTCGAGCACATGCTCGAGACCGTTGACAAGTTGACTGACAGGATCGATGCACTGGAATCGATTCTCGATTCGGATCACCGCGAGTGGCGCCAGCAGCTGGATCGGCAGGGGCGTGGGCAAGCAGCGAGTAAGGAGTAATTTATGAATACCAACCGCAGGCGTAACAGCAGCTACCATGACGACCGTTATGGAGGCAGTGACCATGGTTACAGTGCGCGCAAGCGTGCCGGCTGGGGCTTGAACCTCTACCGCAATACCCGCGACGGCAGGATAGGCGGGGTTTGCGCCGGGCTGGCTGATCACTGGGACATCGCCCCCTGGGTGATGCGCCTGATGTGGGTCGGCGCTTTTCTTTTTACCGGTACGCTGGCCCTCTGGATATATCTTGCCGCCTGGATACTGATGGCGCCGCGACCGAGCCGCTGGTCCGGGGACGGTGGCTCGCGCCCGGAGCCGGCATACGAGGAAGCCGAGGTGGAGCTGGAGTACGACGAACGGCACCATGACTACCGGCCACGCAAGGTCTTTCGCTACGCCGACAGCAGCACCGTGCGTCTCAAGCGCGCCAGGGAGCGGCTTGACGCCGCCCTTGAGAGGGTGCAGGCCATGGAGTCCTATGTCACCTCCCGCCAGTACGAGCTGAACAAGGAATTTTCCAGGCTCTAGTGTGATAGCACCGATAAGTGCGATCCACCGCACAAGGCGGGGCTTCCACCATCCAAAAATATTGGCTATGCTGATGTCACTAGTTTTGGCAAGGCGGGGGTATGAATGCAGTCTGGCGTCGCTAGCGTTGGAGCAAACTGATGGCCGGTCCCGAGCCCGTCGTGCCGCGCCCCAGCGCGCTGCTGTCCCTGACCGAAGCGCACCGCGCCGTGCTGGAGATTTTTTCCCTCAACCTGAGCCGCAAGCGACTTGGCAGAATTGCCCCCCTTGGGGACGGGCACCCGGTGATGGTGCTGCCCGGATTCATGGGGGACGATGGTTACAATGCCGCCATGCGGCGCTTCCTGGGTGGCCTGAATTACACCGTGTACGGCTGGGGCCTGGGCCGCAACCTGGGACCCCGTGGCGGCGTACTGGAGGGATTGCAGGACCGCATACACGAGTTGCACGAACGTCATGACGCGCCCATTTCGCTGGTGGGTCACAGTCTGGGCGGCATATTCGCCCGGGAACTGGCGCGGGAGTTTCCCGACAAGGTCAGGCAGGTAATCTCCCTGGGCAGCCCGTTTGGCCGCGGCCGCATGAGCGCCTCGGTACCCGCCCGTTTATTCAGCGCCCTTAATCCGCCGCAGGAACTGCCCATCGACCAGGACCTGCTGCATGAGGCGCCACCGGTACCCACTACCTCGATCTATTCCAAGGGCGACGGTATCGTTCACTGGCAGACCACGCTGCAACAGGACGGTCATCAGCAAAGCCAGAACATACAGGTCCGGGGCAGTCATTGCGGCATGACACTCAACCCGGTTATCTGGTACCTGGTCGCGGATCGGCTGGCCGTGCGTCCCGACCAGTGGCGGCCGTTCGAGCGGGCGAGCTGGCGCAGCCTGTTTTATCCGGCCGCCGAAAACGGATAGCCTGCCCCGATCCGCGCCGCGTTTCCTGGCCATTCTGCGCCTGTGCACATTGATGCCACTCTTGCTTGTGATGCCTGAACAGGTATCTCACCGTATACTGCACAAAAAATAGCACGCGACCCGCTTGGGTTGACGCTCGGTTTTGCTTTAGTCTGCGTGCACCGAACGCCGCGCTACAGGGGAGTTGATGCTGCATCGCATCTGGCTGGGTTTTTTTGTTGTCGCCTTTATCAGCGCGCTCTACCAGTGGCTGGGCCTGGGTGATGCGACGGTGTTCCAGCGCATGGTGGCGGCGCTGTTCGATATGGCCCGGCTGTCGGTCGATCTGGCTATCGGCCTCATCGGACTGATGGCCCTGTGGCTGGGTATC
>JAHEBL010000016.1:13977-54627 GCA_024642265.1 Haliea sp.
GCTGCGGGCCAGCGGCGCGCTGGATGTCGCCATGACCGGCTTGCGTGACCTCGTCGCCCTGGGTGGCTGGGATACGCGCTGGGTAGACGCCATGCCCACCGGGCTGATGAAGCCGCTCTCGGGCTCCGGTGCCCGGGCCATGATGATTGACACCATGAATACCTTTGGCGTGGATTCATTCCAGGGACGCCTGGCTGCAACCATGCAGGGTTCGACGGAAACGACCTTCTACGTGCTGGCGGTCTATTTCGGCGCGGCAGGCATACGTCACACGCGTTATGCCCTCGCCTGCGGTCTGGCCGCGGACGTCGCCGGCATCAGCGCCGCTATTGCCGTCGCTTACTGGTTCTACGCTTGAGACACGGGCGCGTGGTGCAGCAGGCGGGGCGGGGGGTTCCCGCCAGTCGCCACGATGGTGCTATATTCGGGATTCAGTGGTGAGGAACAACTGCTCGCATGAATAAAGCCGCGCAAGAGGACTACTCCCTGCTGGGTAGTTTTGTCATCCCTGTGGCGCTGGCCCTGCGCCAGCTGGGCGTGGATCCACTCGAGGTCCTCGACCAGGTGGGCATCGACCTGGCCAGGGGCGCGAACCCCGAATGGCGCGTAAGCCGCGAGGACTTCGGCGAATTGATGGCGCGCTGTGTAGAGGTAAGCGGCGACGAGGCTTTCGGCCTGCTCGCATCCGAGCACTTGCAACCCCAGGTGCTGCACAGCCTGGGACTGGCCTGGCTGGCCAGTGACACGGTCTACGACGGGCTGCTGCGTTTACAGCGGTTCAGCGGCCTGGTCAGCAGCGGCATGGTGCTGCGACTTGCCGAGGAGGATGACCGTGTCCACCTCTACCTTAGCGCAGCCCCTGGCCTGGAGCAGGGCGTGCCCGCCAGCCATGATTATGCAGTGGGTATGATCACCCGCATGTGCCGGCTCACCCTGGGCGAATTCCTGGCACCCCTGATCATCCGGATGAAGCGCACGCCGCCCGCGGAACCGGAGCGCTGGGAGTACCTGCTGGCGAGCCGGGTGGTGTTTGCTGCCGACGAAACCCGTGTGACCTGGTCACGCTCGGATATCATGGAGCCACTGGTGACCGGCGACCCGAAGCTGGCGCGTATCAATGACGAACACACCACGGCCTACCTCGAAAGCTACCTGTCGCGCTCTACCACCCGGGATGTGGTGGACAAGATTATCCAGAGATTACCGGACGGCGCGCCCAATCAGCAGCAGATTGCCGCAGCCCTCAATGTCAGCAACCGTACCTTGCAGCGCAAGTTACGGGAGGAGGGCACCAGTTTCATGGAGCTGCTGCAGGACACTCGCCTGCAGCTCGCCCGCAGGTACCTCGGCAACCCGGGTCGCTCGGTGGTGGAGACCGCCTATCTGCTGGGATTCTCGGAGCCGAGCACTTTTTCGAGGGCATTCAAGCGCTGGACCGGGCTGGCTCCGGCTGACTACCGTGAGCTACCGCAAGCCACGGGCTGACTGCTGGCGGGCGCGGCCATGCTGAAGGCGTGAACGGCCATGGGCCGCCGACCCCTGTGCCGCTATGGTATGCATGAACCCAGTCAGGAGTGTCTGCCATGTCCAGTCCCGTTGTTGCCATCACCGACAAGGTCACAGGAATGATCAAGTCCATGGTCTATCTCGCGATGCGGATTTACTTCCGGCGCGGGGCCACCGCGGCGGAACTGTCCGGTTTTCTTGAGGACTGGACGCCCTCCGTATCGAATGGTTACCACGAGGGCATTGTGGAGCGGGTCCTGTTTGACCTGCAGTACGAGGGCAAGGTCGAGCACGCGGGCGCGCGCTGGTACCCGGTGGGAATAGCGCACTGATCGTCCGTCTGCGCCCATTTCCCGGCTATTGATCTGCCGCAGTGGCCGTATCTGCCGGAGGCCTTATAATCCCCTGAGTCCAGCATTCATACCCGGGGATATTTCATGGCCAGACTGTTGATCATTGCCGACATCGGGAACCAGTGTTCCGCCACCCCGAGGGGGCTGGAGCTGGCCGCCAGGCTGGGACTGTCAGCTGACGTGGTGGCATTCACCCACGCTCCCCTGGACGGTTTGAAGATCAAGGCCGCCGAAAAAGCAACGCTGCGCAAACGCCTGCTTGATGAGCGGGAGCAAGCGGTGCAGGCCCTCATCGACAAATACTGCAGGGACGGGCAGAAGGTATCCCTCAAGACGGTGTGGGAGAAAGACCTGCATCGCTGGGTCAACAAGCAGTGCGCCGGCGGCCGTTACGTCGCCGTGGTCAAGACCGGTCACCGCAGCGAATCCCTGGTGCACACCTCCCTCGACTGGCAATTGCTGCGTGAATGCCCCGCGCCGGTACTTATCGTGGCCGAAAAGAAATGGCACCGGGCCCGGCCCGTGCTCGCCTCGCTGGACCTCGGCAGCAAAGTGGCCACCAAGCGCAAGCTCAACCGTCGGGTGCTCGATACCGCCAAACAGTTGGCCGTTGCCCTCGGGGTGGAACTGGAGATCATTACCGCCATCGAAGTGCCCGTATTACTGGCAGACCTGGACCTGGTGGATCCGGGTGCCTACGCGCGGGAGGCGCAAGCCAACATGCAGCCGCGGATTGCCGAGCTGTCGCAAGAGTTCGATATACCCGCGGGTGACTTTCGCTGCAAACGCGGCCCGGTTGAGCGGGTGATCGCCAGCCAGGCAGCGAAAGTGGGTGCGCAGATCGTGGTCATGGGCACGGTGGGGCGCAAGGGGGTCAAGGCTCGCCTGCTGGGCAACACCGCGGAGAAAGTACTGTGCCACCTGAAAACCGATGTGTTGGCTATCAAGCCGTGAACAGGGCGATACCGGCGCGCAGATTGTTGCAGGGTTGTGCGTTGCTCCACATTTTTTTTCGCAAAAATTTGCATTCTTCTCAAGCTCGTCTATCTTCATAAATGCATGCCCTCCCCGGGTGTGCAAACACGTCCCCTGGCCTATGTTTCTGCCCCGAAGCATATGGCTATTGGCCCGCAACTCATACCCTGATTTGCGGGCTTTTTTTATTTTTATCAAACAGCAACGAACCTTATTTAATGTAAATTCTAGGATGGCTTCACGTCTGTGGCGCAAATGGCCACGCGCTTGTCGCCACCGGCCATGTCGTGGATTGCCTGCGGCTCCTATCATTCGCCCCGTATTGCGGAAAACCGCCCCCCGGGGCACCCAGTGATAAGGAGCGAGCGATGGACGAACGGGTAAGCAGAATCAAGGATCCTGAGTTGTGTTACGTGTTTGCCAAAAATGCCAGACGCAACGGCCACCCGGAACTTGCACTGCAGGCGTACCGCCACGCGGTGGACCTGAGGGCGCAGCAACACGAAATCGACAGCGGAGCCGAAGCCGCCGCCCTGCGCGCCATCTATGCCTATGAGGAAGCGCTGAGCTACACCCGGGGCAAGCGCACCCGGGCTACCGGCACCTGGCAGCTGGTCAATCGCCACGGCCTGCTGACGGCAGTTCGCAAGCGCCTGCGGTCACGCAATGGCGAAGACGTCCAGCCAGTGCTTGCCGAACTCGGCATGGAGGATTACAGCTTCAAAGCCGTTGAGGCCGCCTTTCCGGACGCTTTTCAGGCCGAGGCCGCCTAGGCCTGTAACCGGTCCCTACCCTGGCCCGGCCCCTGCCTCACTGGGGGATCAGCCGGGCTCTTTTTCCGGACTCAAAGCGCAAGGATTATGAAGACAGTCGATCTGACCACAGACAAGGCCGGAACATTGGTAACGGTGCAGCTCAACGAGCTCGAGCTCACCACGCTGGTCGCCCTGGTCGAACAGGGGCAGCAGCGTTTGGACGGGCACCACGGTGTTGACGGTCTGCATGACACTATGACTGCCATTGCCGATGAATTTCGCAGCCTGCTGGGTCACCTGGAACTGCTTGCTGCAGGCGACTGATCAGTTTTTGTAAAACGCCTGTTTTGCCCGGCTTTGGTGCCGGGTTTTTTTTGTCTCCCCGCTTTATTGCCAATTTTCCGGGCACAGGTCTATTTCCGCGCTCCGAAGTATATTAAATTGACCTGTGACAGCCGCACTTCAATGCGCTGCTTTCCCGGTATTTTCAAGTCATTTCTATCACAGGTAAGGCAATGTCAAACCCGATCAAAATTCGCCTGGCGGATATGCTGGACCACGATTTGTTTACCCCGCGCGAGCTCAGCTGGCTGTCTTTCAACGCGCGGGTGCTACAGGAGGCTGCCGATGAGTCGACGCCTTTGATCGCTCGCCTGCGCTACCTCGGCATCTTCTCCAACAACCTTGATGAGTTTTTCCGGGTAAGGGTAGCGGAGGTGCGGCGCCTGATCTCGATGTCCGCCGGCGCCAACCGGCAGCAGTCCAAGGACCTGCTGGTGGCAATCCAGAAAAATGTGGTCAAGCTGCAGAAAGAGTTCGACCGGATTTACTTCGAGTTACTGGTTGAATTGAGAGCGCGCCGTATCTACCTGATCAATGAGGCCCAGCTCGATCCCGGGCAGGCGGCGTGGGTGCAGGACTTCTTTACCAGCACTGTGCTGCCGGAGCTGGAGCCGATCCTGCTGAGCGACAGCCAGCCTATACCTGCGCTCAACGATGAGTCCTTGTATCTCGCGGTGGATATCAAATCCGGCGACAGCTACAACTACGCGGTTGTGGAGGTCCCCACCGACCGGCTCCCCAGATTTATCAGTATACCCGGGCGCAAGGGCAAGTCCGGCAAGGTATTCATTGTGCTGGACAATATCATCAGGTCCTGCCTGTCGCAGATGTTCCGCGGAGTGATCCCGGTCGATGAAGCCAGGGCTTTCTGTTTCAAGTTTTCCCGGGATGCCGAACTGTCAATCGATACCGGCATCGACCAGACGCTCATCGACAAGATGTCTATCAGCCTCAAGCAGCGCCGCAAGGCCGACGCCGTGCGTATGGTGTATGACGAGGAGATGCCGCAGCGGCTGCTGGACTATCTCAGCGCGCGCTTCGGATTCGGCAAGTACGACAGCCTCATCGCCGGTGGCCGCTATCACAACTCCAAGGATTTCATGTCGTTCCCCAGGGTCGGCCCCAGACACCTTGAATTCAAGCCCATGCCGCCTGTGCGGCTGTCCCGGCTGGACAGCCAGGACAGTATTTTCGATGCCATCCGCGAAAAGGACGTTTTGCTGTACTACCCCTATCACCCGTTCGACTATGTCGTTGACCTGCTCAAGACCGCGGCCCTGGATCCCGCAGTGACGGATATCAAGATCTGCCTGTACCGGGTGGCGCGCGATTCCCGGGTGATCGACGCCCTCGTTAACGCGGCACATAACGGCAAACGGGTGCTGGCGGTGGTTGAGCTGGCCGCCCGTTTTGATGAGGCGGCCAATATCAGCTGGGCGCAGCGTCTTACCGACAGCGGCATCAACGTGATCTTCGGGTTGCCGGGGCTGAAGGTGCACAGCAAGCTGTTGCTGATAGAGCGCAGGGAGGGGATCAGTACGCGCTTTTACAGCCATGTCGGCACCGGCAACTTCAATGAAAAGACGGCGCTCATCTACACGGATTTTACCCTGCTGACCTATGACCAGAACGTCGGCAAGGACCTCTACGACGTCTTTGATTTTCTGCAGTACAACTACCGGCGACACAACTATCGGCTGTTGCTGGTGTCGCCGCATTCCATGCGTTCAGGCCTGCTGAGTCTCATCGAACAGGAGATAGCCAATGCACATGCGGGCTATCGCGCCAGCATGACCTTGAAATGTAATAACCTTGTGGACAAGGAACTGGTCACCAAACTTTACGAGGCGAGCCAGGCGGGAGTCGAAATCCGCCTCATCGTTCGCGGCATGTGTTCCCTGCTGCCGGGGGTGAAGGATATATCGGAAAATATCGAGGCCATCAGCATCGTCGACCGGTTTCTCGAGCACCCGCGGGTCTATGTGTTCTACAACCGTGGTAACCCGCGGTACATGATCAGTTCTGCGGATCTCATGACCCGCAACCTGGACTACCGGGTGGAGGTTTTGTGCCCGATTTTCGACCGTGATGCCCAGCGCACGATCCAGAATATCCTGGATCAGCAGTGGCATGATAACGTCAGGTCGCGCATCATAGACAAGAACCAGACCAACGAGTACGTTCCCCGCGCCAAACGAGTTGCGCGGATTCGCTCGCAGGAAACAATTCACCATTACCTGGCCACCGGCAAACTGCCACGCTTTCCCAAGTCGGAGATGCACCACTCCGCGAAGCGCAGGCGCAAGCCGGGAAAAAAATAAACGCCAGCCAAGGAGGTAGACCGTATGGCGGGTAGCAGCCTGTTGCTTTTGCTGGACGATATTGCCGCGGTACTGGACGACGTCGCGACCATGACCAAGGTCGCAGCCAGGAAGACCGCCGGCGTACTGGGCGACGACCTGGCCGTCAACGCCGAGAAAGTCACCGGTGTGCGGGCGGATCGCGAACTGCCGGTGGTGTGGGCGGTCGCAAAGGGTTCATTCCTGAACAAGCTGATCCTGGTGCCCGCTGCCCTGGCGTTGTCGCTGTTGGCGAGCTGGGCCATCACCCCGGCACTGGTCATGGGTGGACTCTATCTGTGTTATGAGGGTTTTGAAAAACTCGTGCACAGTTTCCGGCACAACAGCGCTGCGGAGAAAGCGCACCGCAAGGACCTGCTGGAACACGTTGCAGACCCGTCAGTCGACCTGGTTAAGTTTGAGCAGACGCGGGTAAAAGGCGCGATTCGCACCGACTTCATTCTCTCCGCCGAAATCATCGTGCTCACCCTCGGTATCGTCGCTGACCGGCCCTTTGTTACCCAGGTTCTCGTTTTATCAGGTATTGCCATCGTCATGACAGCGGGGGTATACGGCCTGGTAGCTGGCATCGTCAAACTCGATGACGCAGGCCTCTACCTGTCCAGGCGTGCAGGGGAGGGTGCATGGGCAACATTCCTGCGCTGGTTTGGCCGGGGTCTGGTGGGGTTTGCGCCGTGGCTGATGAAAGCTCTGTCCGTGGTCGGCACCGTGGCGATGTTCATGGTCGGCGGCGGCATCCTGGTGCACGGATTCCATGTGCTCGATGAATGGATTGCGGCGCTCACCGCCCACGTGGCCGCCATGTCAGCCTCGCTGCCGCTGCTGGCGACGTTGACACCGACACTGGCCTCGACGCTGCTGGGAGTCATGGCTGGCGCCCTGGTGCTGACGGTGATAAGCGGCTTGCAGCGGCTGTTGCCGGCGAAACGGGGAGACCCGGGCTAGCTTCCCGGAGCGACCCCGCGTCAATGGGATCCGCTATTTCAGCAGTGAGCCAAGGATTCCGCGAAACAGCTTCCTGCCGACACTGCTGCCCGCTGCCCTGGCGACGCTCTTGATAAAAGCATCCGTGGCGCTCTCCCGGCTGCGGCTGGTCGGCCTGGGACGCGCTTCTGCAGCCCGCTTTTCCAGTTCCGCCTGTTCCTGTTGTTTCAACCTGGCAGCGGTCCGCTCCAGCAAAACCTCGTGGGCAGAGCGGGGGTCGTAGGGCTGGCTATAGCGTTTCATGTTCATGTCGGTGGCCAGTATTCCCTGGCGTTCAGCGTCGCTGATCCGGCCCATACGGGAGTGGGGCGGCCGGATCAGCACCCTTTGCACCGGTGCCGGTATACCCTTGTCCTGCAGGGTCGAAACCAGGGCCTCTCCCACACCAAGCTCGGTAATGGCCTGGAAGGTGTCGAGCTCCGGATTAGTGCGAAAAGACTGGGCAGCCACTTTGACTGCTTTCTGCTCATTTGGCGTGTAGGCGCGCAGGGCATGCTGTACCCGGTTGCCGAGTTGGGCCAGCACGCTGTCGGGCATGTCTCCGGGGCTTTGTGAAATGAAGTAGACGCCCACGCCCTTGGAGCGGATCAGGCGCACTACCTGCTCGATTTTTTCGAGTAGCGAGCGGGGCGCGTCATTGAACAACAGGTGGGCCTCGTCGAAGAAAAATACCAGCACCGGTTGCTCCGGGTCGCCCAGCTCGGGCAGTTCCTCGAACAGTTCGGACAGCAGCCAGAGCAGGAAAGTGGAGTAGAGCCGCGGACTCATGATCAGCTGGTCCGCTGCCAGCAGGTTGATGACGCCGCGGCCGTCCCTGCTGGTCTGCATAAAGTCCTGCAGTTGCAGCGCTGGCTCGCCGAAAAAAGCCTCGCCGCCCTCGCGCTCGAGCATCAGCAGGCGGCGCAGTATGGCGTTTACAGACGACTTGGACACGCCGTAACCGCTGCCCATCTCCTTGCTGTTGTCGCCCAGGTATTCCAGGGTAGTGCGCAGATCCTTGAGGTCGACCAGCAACATGCCCTCGTCGTCGGCAAACTCGAACACCAGGGTCATCACGCTTTCCTGGGTTTCATTCAGGTCCAGCAGGCGCGACAACAGTTGTGGTCCCATTTCCGAGATGGTCGATCTCACGGGGGTGCCCTGCTTGCCGAACAGGTCCCAGAACGCCACGGGGTAGCCGCGCAGGGTGAAATTCTCGATGCCAATCTTCGCCACCCGCTCGTCTACTTTCGGGTGGGGAGAACCTGCCTGGCTGATACCGGAGATGTCGCCCTTCACATCCGCCAGGAATACCGGAACACCCAGGTCAGAAAAACCCTCAGCGAGACACTGCAGTGTAACGGTCTTGCCGGTCCCGGTAGCGCCGGCGACGAGGCCGTGTCGGTTGGCGTAGCGCGGTTGCAGGTAGACCTGGCCGGCATCATTGCCGCCGATAAGAATGCCGTCTGACATGGTGTACAATTCCCACTTTAATCGTGCTCGCAGGGTATAATGATCCGCCACGGCTTGCCAGTTCTTCGGGTCGTGCTAAGTTGAATACCTGGATTAACAGGGAGAAACCGCATGCGCTGGGAAGATGGCAGACGAAGCGACAACGTAGAGGACCGCCGCGGGCAGAGCCCGGGTTACAGTGCCGCGGGTGCCGCGCCGCTGCTGTTGCGGTTCCTGCCGGCCATGATCCGCTCCAAAACGGGGCGCGTTATCCTCATTGTCGGTGTGCTGGCCATTTTTGGCGGCAAGCTGATGGGTATTGACGTGTTGTCCCTGCTTACCGGCGGCGGTGGCTCGACGGCCCAGCAGGGTCAGGAGTTCAGTCAGCAGGAGCAGCAACAGGCCGAGTTCGTTTCAGTTGTGCTGGCGGACACCGAGGACACCTGGAAGGAGATTTTCCGGCAGCAGGGTGCCGCCTATCGTGAGCCCACCCTTGTGTTGTTCACCGGCAGGGTCAATTCCGCCTGCGGCATGGCCTCGGCGGCGGTGGGCCCATTCTATTGCCCCGGGGACCAGAAGCTCTATATCGACCTGTCCTTTTTCCACGACCTCAAGGCCCGCCACGGAGCCCCGGGCGACTTTGCCCAGGCCTATGTGATCGCCCATGAAGTGGGCCACCACGTCCAGACCCTGCTGGGTATCAGCCAGCAGGTGCAGCAGCTGGGGCGCGGCAAGAGCAAGGCCCAGGTCAACGCCCTGTCAGTTCGGCAGGAGCTGCAGGCGGATTGTTTTGCAGGGGTCTGGGGTCATTCAGCCAAAAATCCACTGGACCCGGGTGACCTGGAGGAAGCCCTGCGGGCCGCGACCGCCATTGGTGACGACCGCCTGCAACGCGAAGCCGGCGGACGGGTGGTGCCGGATAGTTTCACCCATGGCAGCTCAGCCCAGCGGGTGACCTGGTTCAGGCGTGGTTTCGACAGCGGCAAGCTTGAGCAATGCGACACTTTTTCCGCGGGTATCTAGTGTCCCTTACCATAAGTTCGCCGCCGTTCAGCGTGTCATTCTAGCCTTCCGGCGAGGCGCGCTCCGCCGGGAATGGTGGTTCGATTTCCAAGGGGCGCAACGAAGCGGGAAGGCTTTCTGTTAGCTCTGGGCATCGGCGAACTTGTGGTAAGGGACACCGGCTCACTTCAATTGATCAGCAGCACCTGGGTACCCGTGCGGTCCAGGGCATTTTCAAGCACATCCGGGGCTATGCCCTTGAGGCAATCCCTGGGCAGTAGCAACAGGTCGTAGCCCGACTGGCAGATAAGCCGCAGGATGGCGCCGGGTTCACAGTGCAGGTTGGCCTGTACACAAATCCGGCTGCCCGGCCGGTACAGACTGTCCAGTTGCGCCCGCTCCAGCGGGTCAGCCGATACCACGTAAAGCTCCCCTGTCAGCCCCGCCTGTTGCAGCAGGCGGGCGGTGTCCAGTACGGCCTTGTCCTGGTTTGTGCGCGCCAGCACGATACCAAGGCGCCTGATCACCTTGCCCCGCGCGAGCTTGCCCGCGGTCGCCGGTCGCCAGCGCTGGCGAGCGGGGAAAAAGATATCCAGCTGGCCATCGCGTTCCAGCGCTGTGTGCAGGCGGCGACCGGCTGCGTTTTCGAAGTTCAGTGTCACCCGGTCGCGATGGGCGAGGTCATCCAGCAGGCGGCGGGTGTCACTGCTGACCAGGCTGTGCCGTTGACTCAGGTGATCACGCAGCAGGCTGCGCTCCCTGCCGCCGATAAGCGTAATCTCCGTCGTGAAGGGCAGGTCCGCCACCTGCTGCAGGCGGATGTCCTCCAGCATCAGGCCGAGCAATCCCCGGTCCAGCAGACGGGCAATACGTACCAGTGTTTCCAGGGTATCGCGGCTGATGCCCTGCAGATCTATGGGCACGAGTATGCTGCGATGCGCTACGAGCTCAGCCGTCATCTTTGTCATCTCCCTGGCGGGTAAACTTGCGCCTGAGCTCGTCCAGCTCCTCCAGCCGCTCCAGGACCCGGCTATCGATGGAGGCGGCGCTGTATCCCGTCAGCAGTGCAAGGGCCTCATCGATAGTGTCGGCGCTGTACACCTGGAACTGTCCGGCGCTGACTGCATCCAGCACATCCTGGCGCAGCATCAGGTGCACCGCATTGGCTGCGGGAATGACAACACCCTGGCTGCCGCTCAGCCCCCGCGCGTTGCAGATATCAAAGAACCCCTCGATTTTTTCATTGACGCCGCCGATGGCCTGCACCTGGCCGTGCTGGTTGAGGGAGCCGGTCACTGCCAGGTCCTGCCGCACAGGTATGTCTGTAATCGCCGAGATCAGTGCTACCAGTTCCGCCACCGAGGCGCTGTCGCCCTCGATGCCTCCGTAGGACTGTTCAAACACCAGGCTGGCGGTCAGAGGCAGTGGCCTGTTGCGCGCGTAGCGGCTGGCCAGCAGCGCGCTGATAATCATCACTGCCTTGGAGTGGATGTTGCCGCCGAGGTCCACCTCGCGCTCGATATCCAGTACCTTGCCGCTGCCCAGGCGGGCAGTGGCGGTAATACGGGTGGGCCGACCAAAGGCGTAATCCCCCAACAGGTAGACTGCGAGGCCGTTTACCTGGCCAACCGCAGTGCCACTGGTGGCCACCAGCATGATCTCCCGCAGGATGCCCTCGTGGGATTTTTCCCGGAACTGGTCCAGGCGGTTTATCGCGGCCAGTGCCGCATCTGTCACGTGCCCGGCTGAGATGACGCTGGCGCCGGCCCGGCGCGCGCGAAAGTCGCTTTCGGTAAGAAGGTTCCCGAGCCGGCCACGGTGCAGGCTGAGCTTTTCGCTGTCTTCCATGCGGCGGGCCGCATGCTCTATCACCCGGGCGACGCCGGAGCGGTCCAGCGGCAGCAGCTGCTTGCGCTCCTGCAGTGTCCTGATCAGGCGGGCAAACAGCACGGTGCTCTCGGGTTTGCGCACCACCTCCTCGGACATATCCGCCGCTACCTTGAACAGGGTGGCGAATTCCGGATCATACTGCTCCAGGATGTAGTACAGATAGCGGTCGCCCTGCAGTATGACCTTGACATCCAGAGGCAGCGGTTCAGGCTGCAGTTGCACCGTGCTGACAAAACTGAACAACTGCTCCAGGGTCTGGATACGGATTTCGCGCGCTTTGAGAGCACGCTTGAGCGCTGGCCATGCAAAAGGACTGGTGAGCAGTTTGTCTGCATCGAGAATCAGGTAACCACCATTGGCGCGATGCAGGGCGCCGGGTTTGATCAGGTTGAAGTCCGTCACCAGGGTGCCCATTTGTGAGACATACTCCACCCGGCCGATGAGATTGCTGAAACCCGGGCTGTCCTCATAGATCACTGGCGCTGTGTCCAGTGCCTCGTTGTCTACCAGTACATTGACATGGTACTGCGGAAATTCTTTTACCCGGTTTTTCAGGTTTTCGGGGATCGCCGACTCCTCCTGTACCTGGGTGAACGCCTCGGCTTCTTCCAGCACATCGGTATGGACCGCGTCGAGGTGGGCTAGCACCGCGGGGAACTCCCCGTACTTGTCTTTCAACTCCTTGAGAACCGGATCGATCGCAATCTTGCTGAACTCCTGGTTCAGCTCCCTGAAAGCATTCCGGCTGTCCTTCTTCCAGCCCGGAAGTTGCCTGACGATCACCTTCAGCTCCTGCTTGAGCTCCTCGATGACCTTCATGACGCGGTCTTTATCCTCCTCGGGTTGGGCCTCGAAAGCCTGCGGCGTAATGATCTCACCGTCTTTCATCGGCGCGAGGGTGTACCCGCTGGGGGTCTGAATCATCGCGACTCCCGCCGCGGAGGCCTTTTCCCCCAAGGCCTGGAAAGCCTCCTTTTCCTTATCCTGGTAGGTTTCCCCCAGTTCCTGTACCCGGGCCTGGTATTCGTCGCTCTGGAAGGTGGAAGGTAACAGCCCCAGCAGTTCCTCCACGGCGCGATTCATATCCTCGCGCAGTTGGCAGGCCTTGCCCCGGGGCAGGCGCAGGGCGACAGGCCGGTCGGGAAAATCGAAATTGTTGACATAACACCAGTCGGAAGCCTCTTCGCGCGATGCGGTTTCAGGGCTTTTCAGCAAGCCTCCCAGTACGCTGTCCAGCAGTTCGCGCTTGCCGACGCCGGTGCTGCCGAGCAGAAACACGTTGTAGCCCTCGTGTGGTATCTGCAGCGCGAATTCGAGGGCGTCCACGGCGCGATCCTGGCCAATGTGCTCCTGCAGCGGTTCCAGGTCGTTGGTGGTCTCGAACGCCAGCTCAGCCTCATCGCAATGACGATAGAGGCGTTCCAGTGGCAGCGGGGTGGCTGGCCCGGCGGGTGTCAACTCGGACAGGTCTCTGGGCATCGCGGTTGGATCTCCTTGTTTGGTGTCTGGTATCAGAATAGTCCAGTGGGCGTCTGCCGGGATTAAGCCAGATCAATTTAATCGCAGCTGCCGCGGCTGGCGAGTCCGCTGTGCCGTGCCATCGGGGGCAGTCACCTGTCGCCTATTCAATCAGGTCGAAAAGTGGACAGATCGCGCCGCTGCTGATCCGCGGCCAGTATGGAGGCGTATTGAACTGGACAGGAGAGATGACATGACTACCGGCCGTTTTATCGAACACCGAATTACCCGCAACCTGTTGCTCCGGCGGGAGCGCGAACAGCTGCAGGGCAGTGGGGCTTGGGCAGAGAAATTGATAACCCTGGCGGCAGTGACTGTGGGCATGCTGGTACTGGGCAGTTACCTGCAGGAGCTGTTGTGGGTGCTGCTGGCGGGAGCAGCAGTGCTGACCCTGGGCACTCGTACCCCCTGAAACGCCCGCGCGCTCAGCGTCCTGTTTCGCGAGCCACGTCGGTTTCCCAACTGTCCGACCCGGGTGCAGTGCCCCGGGCAGCAGACGCCAGCAGGCGCGGATAATGTTCACGCATGGTGGCCATCAGGTCATCGAAAGGCAGGTCCAGGTATTCGCCGCGCTCCCTGAGGTATTCCATGTGCCGGTTACCCGCCACATCGAACTCGTGGTAGAGGCTGTCCTCCCGGCCATTGAACTCCAGCGGGCGCAGGGCGAATTTCTCGCATAGCTCGATGTTGAAAGCCGGTGTGGCCTTGACCCAGCAACCCTCGAGGAACAGTGAGGTATAACCGTGGAAATAGAAGATATCTGTCTGCATTGACTGGCGCAGGCGCTCAGTAGACAGGTGATTACGCACATCGGCATAGCCTACCCTGGCGGGGATGCCGGCAGCGCGGCCCAGGGCAGCCAGCAGCAGTGCCTTGGTAACGCACCAGCCTTCGCCCGCCTCCAAAGTGGCGCTTGCCAGGTATGCCTCCGGCGAGGTCTCCACCACATAGGGGTTATAGCGCACCTGGTCCCGCACCCAGTAGTAGAGTGCAACGGCATTCGCGACTGCACCGGCAGCCGGGTGGGCCAGCGACTGCGCCAGTGCCACGACAGCCGGGTGGTCGCTGTCGATAAAGCGGCTCGGGGCCAGGCACTGGGCCGGGGTGGGGAGATCTGTCATGGCGCGGGAACCCTCTGTAAAGGCCTGGGGTCAAGGTAAAAGCTGTGCCGGGAGGGTATAACAGTCGCGCGTCGGGCTACAAGGTTCCGGAAAGGCTGATTGCACCCCGCACTTCGCCGAGGCTATAGCCGGTGGCCCAGTCGTCCGGGTAGTACTCGCGCAGTGTGTTTTGTACTTCGTCAGCCAGGCCCTTGCCATGACAGACCAGGCAAACCGGCTCCACGGCCTGGGCCTGCATGTACCTGTACTGTCCGTTGACGACTTCACCGAAATGCAGATCTGCCGCGTTTTCGCCTGCCGCCTGGCGCTGGTTGAAATCCAGTAATACCGTGCGTTCCCAACTGTCCGGCACCGCCCGGCTGGCATTGCGCGATTTGAGGCTCACCCGCCTGACTGTCCAGCCCGACTGCACGCTGAGGGAGTCTGCAATGCCGGGCGCCACGTCGGCGCATACCGCGATGGCGTGAGCCGGACCGGCCTCGGCGAGTGCTTGCTTCAATTGTGGTTTAAGCAGCCCGATGAATTCATCGGCCAGAGCCGCAGCCTGCTGCTGGGGTGAATCGACTGGCTGCTCCGCCCCCAGGGCAGTTGCACTGCTGACGCACAGCAATGTCGTAAAAATAATTGTCCGCATCACATCACCAAACTCTCCCGAATCAGCGTATGCATCATAGGGCAGGCCTGGGCCAGCACTCCATGATATAGCTCAACAGATACATAAAAGACAAATATCCGCACTTGCAGCCTGCACTTGTATGCGTAGATACTCGGGCGTATGAAGAACCGGATGTGCCTTGTGCCGCCTCTTGCTGCGTTGTTATCCGTGCTGCTTATGGCCGCGTTTTCCGCGCCTGTACGGGCCGAAATCTGGCAGATCGACGTGCGGGGTGCCATAGGTCCGGCGACAGCCGATCATATGGTGCGCGGTATCGAGCAGGCGCAGGCCGCGGCGGCAGAACTGGTGATCCTGCGCATAGATACGCCCGGGGGCCTGGATCTGGCCATGCGCGATATGATCAAGTCCATCCTGGCATCCCAGGTACCGGTGGTGGGCTATGTGGCTCCCAGTGGCGCCCGCGCGGCAAGCGCGGGTACCTATTTGCTGTATGCCACCCATATCGCCGCAATGGCGCCCGGCACCAACCTCGGCGCCGCTACGCCGGTGCAGATCGGCGGCATGCCGCAACTGCCCGGCAGCGAGCCTGGCGGCGGGGATGGCGAGCCGGCGACCACGGGCTCGGCTATGGAGCACAAAATCGTCAATGACGCAGTGGCTTATATACAGAGTCTCGCGCAACTGCGTGGTCGCAACGCGCAGTGGGCGGAGCGGGCGGTGCGCGAGGGCGCCAGCCTGTCGGCGGAGGATGCGTTGCAACAGGGCGTGATAGACCTGCTCGCCAGCTCGCAGTCGCAGCTGTTGGCAGAACTCCAGGGGCGCGAGGTGGAAGTTGCTGGTGTAACGCGAAAACTGGCGCTCGATGGACTGGCGGTGTACCAGCACCCGGTGGACTGGCGCAGTGAATTCCTCGCGGTGATTACCAATCCCAATGTGGCGTATGTGCTGATGTTAATCGGCATATACGGCCTGATAATCGAGTTCTACAGCCCCGGTATAGGCGTGCCGGGTGTGGTGGGCGCCATGTGCCTGCTGCTGGCCCTGTACGCGTTCCAGGTACTGCCCGTAAGTTATTCCGGGCTGGCTCTCATCATACTCGGCATCGGCCTGATGACGGCCGAAGCATTCACCCCGAGTTTCGGTATTCTCGGCCTCGGCGGGGTAGCGGCATTTGTGGTGGGCTCAATTATGCTGATGGATACCGAATTGCCCGGCTACCAGGTCGCCATGCCGATGGTCGCTGCTTTTGCCGCTGTCAGCGTGGCTGTGCTGGTATTTGCGCTGGGCATGGTCATGCGGGCGAGGAAGCAGGTGGTGCGGACCGGGCTGGGCCACCTGGTGGGAACAACAGCGACGGTCGAGTCAGTCAACGATGGTATTACCTGGGCGCGGCTGGATGGCGAGTTATGGGAAGTGGCATGCCCGGAGGCGCTGGTTCCCGAGGACAGGGTGGTGGTCAATGAGATTGACGGTCTCACCCTTAAAGTCAGTAAGGACAAAGGAGCGAAAACCTGATGTTTGATGCGCAATATTTTGGTGTGGTAGTGCTGTTACTGGTGATCGCGCTGCTGGCTTCCATGTTCCGGGTGCTGCGGGAGTATGAACGCGGGGTTATTTTCATGTTGGGAAGGTTCTACAAGGTAAAGGGGCCCGGCCTGATCATTATTATCCCCGTACTGCAACAGATGGTGCGGGTGGACCTGCGCACCGTGGTGATGGATGTTCCCACCCAGGACGTCATTTCACGTGACAACGTATCGGTGCAGGTGAACGCCGTGTTGTACTTCAGGGTGGTGGATCCGGAACGGGCCATTATCCAGGTGGAGAATTACCTGGAGGCCACCAGCCAGCTGTCCCAGACCACCCTGCGCTCGGTGCTGGGCCAGCACGAGCTGGACGACATGCTGGCGGAGCGGGAGCGGCTCAATGCCGACATCCAGACCATTCTCGACAAGCAGACCGCTGCCTGGGGTATCAAGGTAGCCAACGTCGAGATCAAGCATGTGGATCTCAATGAGACCATGGTGCGCGCCCTGGCCAAGCAGGCGGAGGCAGAGCGGGAGCGCCGCGCGAAAGTGATCCACGCGATAGGTGAAGCCGAGGCGGCGGAAAAACTGGCGGAGGCGGCCAAGGTGCTGGCCAGCCAGGACCAGGCGGTGCAACTGCGCTACCTGCAGACCCTGGTGGAGATCGCCGGTGACAAGAGTTCCACCATTGTGTTTCCCATCCCCGTGGACGTGTTCGCCAAGCTCAAGGGGTAAGCCCCCGTTGTCGTAATACCGCGGCTGCCAGCCGGCCTGACCGCCATGAACTGCCGTCGGGTATAGTCTGGTAGTCCGTTCCGGCGCCAGGCGCTCCCCGGCGTCCCGACTCCCGATGTTAGAATCACCGTTTTGCGAGCAGCGGGAAGCGCCTCAGATGATCAACTGGAAGTATTTTGGTCGGGTTCACAAGCTACTATACAAGCTGTCAGGGGGGCGTTACGGCGCCCGCATGGGCTGGATAGACGTGGCCCTGGTCACCACCACCGGGCGCAAGAGTGGCAAGCAGCGTACCGTGCCGATCGCCTGCTATCCCTATCGCGATACGGTGGCCGTATCGGCCTCTAACAGCGGTATGGAAAGTCATCCTGCGTGGTATCTCAATATGCGGGCGAATCCCCGGGTGACTGTGCAACTGGGCAGGGAACGCTTCGAGGCCATAGCCGAGGATGTAGCCCCCGATGAGCGCGAGGCCCTTTGGGCCACGGTGGTCAAAATCAACAAGCACCAGGGCGAATACCTGGACAAGGTCGCCAGGGAGATCCCGCTGGTGTGGTTCCGGCGCCTGCAAAATGGCGCAGAAGGTCTATAATTCGCCAGCCACATAAAAAACTTGTCATTATTTCGAGGAGTCAACCATGGATATTTCTGCCATTGCCACCAAGCTTTTAAATGAGAATATGGGCCTGTCACTGGACAGTGCAACCGTCAACTCAGCTCTGTCGAGCCTGATCGGCGACGGCCAGGGTGGTATCGACCTGGCCGGGTTGGTGAGCAAAATGAGCCAGAATGGCGACCTCAGCGCGGTGCTGTCCTCCTGGCTGGGCGATGGCGCTAACAGCGCGATCTCAGCGGACACTGTCGCGGGCCTGTTTGGCCAGGCCGATATTTCGAAGTTCGCCAGCCAACTGGGCGTCGACCCGGCTACAGCGCAGCAGGGGCTGGCCAATGCCCTGCCTGGCGTGGTCGATAATGCCAGCAGTGGCGGCAACCTGCTCGACTCCGTGGGCGGTGTCGGCGGCCTGATGAATATGGCGAAGTCCCTGTTGAGTTAGGGTTGCAGCACCTCTTCCAGGGGTTGCCCTACAGCGCCCGAGGGCGATTTGATACCGATCCTTGCAGAGAGTGACGGGGCGATATCGTAGGGTGTTACCGGGCGGTTCACTGTCGCATTTTTGATACCCTTGCCCGCGAAGAATATCGGTACGAAAGTATCGTAGTCCCAGGGCGACCCGTGGGTGGCGGCCACTACCAGGCCGTCAAAATCGTTCACGTAGACATTGCTGTCCAGTACCACGTAAACGTCACCGGAGCGGCGCGGGTTATAGTTGTTCCAGACCCGCTGTTCCACCACCGGGTTGCGTGCCGGGGAGAAGCGGGTGTCCGCGGTGGTGATCGCCTGGCTGACACCGCTGCAATCCTCGGCTAGCCCTGCCACTGCCTGGGCTACCTCATCAGCGTCGAGCCCCTGCTGTTGCATGACTTTCTGGTCAAGGTAGATATAGGGGTGTGAAAACTGCCCGACCAGCCCCTGCGCCTTGCCAAAGGGCGTATCCAGCAGCCCCTTTTCGATACTTTCCATGCAGGTACCCATGTCGTAATAGCGGGCGTTCCGGTCACCCCGCTTGTTCAGGTAGGGCAGTGCATCGGGGGCACCGTGATCGGCAGACAACACGATGAGTGTGTGTTCCAGGCCCACGGTTTTGTCGATATAACTGAACAGCTCCGCAAGAATGCTATCCAGCTGCAGCAATACATCCTCCGCCTCCAGGCTGGACGGTCCGAACAGGTGCAGAACGTAGTCGTTGGAGGAAAAACTGATGGCGAGATAATCCGGGATCGCATCCTGCCCCAGCTGCTCCTGCTCCACCAGGGTTTTGGCAAAGTCCAGGGTGAGCTGGTCGCCCGCCGGACTGAGGGTCAGCAAGGTGGTGAAGTACTTGTCTTTTTCGTTGCCCCAGGCGTGGGGAAAGGTTCTTCCGAAACCGGGGAAATCCACTTCCCAGGGCTGATCGTCATCGGCACCGAACAGATAGTCCTCGCGAGGCTTCAACAACTGCCAGCTGTTGCCGCTGAAGGTGGCCAGGGGATTGGCCTGGTTCCAGTCGACTACCCACTGTGGATAGCGGTCGTAATAGTAGTTGCTGGTGATGAACTCGCCGCTGGCCTTGGAAAACCAGAATGCCTTGCCGGTCTGGCCCGCCAGGGGTATGGCCCCGCGATCCTTGACCGATACCGCAAATATTTTCGCGGCGCCATTGTAGGCAGAGGCCAGCTCGTCGCTGAAGGTCGAGGTGAGAATGGCACGGGGAGAGCGCCCGTCGGCAAGTGCCACCCGCTGGGTCGGGTCGATTTCGGTGCTTTTGTCTACGTCGACATCGCTGCCGAGCAGGTGGTAGCGATCATCCTCGACGTTGTAAAGCAGGCGTCCAGCGTCCTTGTCGAACCAGACATTGCCTACCATGCCGTGCAGGGCCGGCGTGGTGCCAGTAGCCAGTGACGTGTGGCCGACCACGGTCTCCGTATTGCCGTGTTGATAATGCGCATTACTGAAATGCACGCCCTTGTCAAACAGGTAGCGGAAACCACCCTTGCCCATATTGTGTAGCTGTCGCTGTGGCAGGTCGCCGCGCAGGGCGTCCACGGTGATCTGCAGGATCAGCCTGGGTTGTTCAGCGGCGGCGAGGGCGGGCGGCAGTAACGCCAGGAATACAGCGCAGAGCGCTGCAGCGAGAGGATTGCGAACAATGTGGAAAATTGGCGGCACGAGCGGGAACTCCCTGAACAGGCGGGAGAGGCAGTGTAAACAAATCCGCTGCCGGGTGCCAACCGGGCCACCCCGACAATAGCCGGCCGCAGTTCTTCAGCCAGCCGCTGGTGGGATTGAATAGGTCCCCACTGCGTGTGCGACCGGGCGGTCATCACCGTCGGAATACAGGTGGACATCGCCGGTCACCAGACTCCTGCCCACCTTTATCAGCTTGCAAACGCCGACGATATCCCTGTCGGCAGAGGGCTTGCGCAGGAAGTTGATAGTGAGGTTGGTGGTGACCGCCAGCGGCACAATGCCGATTTCTCCCAGGATAGCGGCGTACAGCGCTACGTCGGCCACGGCCATCATGACGGGGCCCGACACTGTGCCGCCAGGACGCAGTTCGTTCACGCCTATGCGGTGGCGCACCGTCGCGCAGCGCTTGCCGATGGCTTCTATAATGCTGTTGCTCTGGGGAAAGTCGGTGGCCATGAACTTCGCAATCTCGGCAGTAGTTGTCATAGGTCTCCGTGTTCAGGGCTTGGTCAAGTGTGTCTGCACTGGTGCTTCTTCCCAGGGGAAATGCGTCGCGCGTGCAGTTTCCTTCAGAATCTCGATGCCGTGCTCGGGTCGGTCGCAGTAGTTGTCTGCGTACAGGTTGGCTTCCGGTAGATAGAGCAGGGCGGATAACTCGTCGATAGTCGCAAAGAGGGTGCAGACATCGGCGAAGTCGGCACCCAGCGAGGCGACATCAGCGGCCACCCCGATGACCGGTATCCAGCCTACCGCCAGAGCGCCGGCCCCGCGCAGCAGAACCCGCCTGCCCCTGTGCGCTACCACTTTGTTGCCCGCGACAGCGGCCCTGCGTTTCGCACCGCGTTCACCTGCGTCGAGTGCGCGCTTCTCGCGCAATTCCGTCTCCACCCGAGCGCGGGAGCTGCGCTCGGCGCTCAACAGGGTGGAACGCGGTAGATACCGGTCTGCAAAGGTACCCAGCATAGCGGCCAGCCCCAGGTTGAAATGGGTGAGAGCCAGCAGCGGTGTCAGTACCAGGGCGGAGAACAGCAATAATATATTGAGGCCGCTTCTCACAATTGCAGGGATAAGACGCATGACCTTTCTCAGGTGTTTGTATCGACGGAATCGGGGGCGTCGAGTTGCTCTGTCGTATCGCCGAACCAGGCGGACATGCGTGCCGCAGTCTTGTCCCTGACATCATCGTTGATGTAGGTGGCGACAGCGGCGATAGCCAGCACCAGTACCCCGAGGTCGTCGGCGTAGCCCACCGCGGGCGTAAAATCGGCTATCGCGTCAAGGGGCACTATGAAATAACCCAGCGCGCCGGCAATCGTCGCCTTGGCCCATTTAGGTGCTTTTTCCTCCTGCGCCGCGTAGAACAGCAGCAGCGCCTTTTCAACCACCTCCCTGCCTGCTGACTTCGCGTAAGTCTTCAGCTTGGCCCAGAAGCCGCGCTCGGAAAAAGCTTCCTCGTATTCATTGTGCTCGATCACTGTCAGGTACTCCCGTGTCTACCCGAATAACCAGGGGCGTAATTCCGCCCTGTTTTCCACGATTATCTGCTGCGCTGTGGGGTCCGCAAGCTCTTCCTCGGGGTCAATATGTAACAGTTTCAGGGCATAGGGCACCAGCTTGCCGCGGGTGCTGACCTCCAGTGCACCGTTTTCCATGCCGTAATCCACTTCCACAACCTCCTGTTGTGCCCGGCTAAGGCGCGGGTCCGGCGCGATACGGATAGTGACCCGGGTATTCCACTGGGTGTCGCCGTCAACGCCGTGCGGGGACTCGTCCATTATCTCCGGGGTGTCGCGGAAGCGGCTCAGGACAAAGTCGCGGTACTCCAGGTTCTTTTCGCACCAGGCCCGCACGTGCCAGCGCAGGCCCGTGTAGACCAGCGTATGGGGCACGATAATGCGGCCCTCCCGGTCCGGGTTGTTGATGGAAACATAATCCACGTCCAGGCGCTTCTGCTGGCGGGCGGCCTGCATGATGGGGCGCAGCACGTCCGGCTTGACGTCCCGCACGGGCTGCGACAGAACTTCGACGTTGGCCATATTCAGCGACAGCGACTCAAACACATTCATCAATTCGTTGTTGCGCGCCATCAGGTGCAGGTATTCGTCAGCCAGGCCCTGGGTAACCCGCGGCAGGAAGCCGGCGGCAGGCTTGTAACCCTTCAGGTACTTGTCGTACTCCAGGTTGCCCGGGCCCACTTCGCGCAGGTAATTATTGATGTCCTTGCTGGCTTGCTGCCGACCGATGCCGAAGGTGTCGCACAGGTGGCGGGTGGTCAGGCGGCCTTCCCACAGCGCGATGGTCTCGATGAAGCGATAGCGCAGCAGCAGTTCCCAGCGAAATGGCCACTTCTGTTCAGGACGGCTTGGCATGGGTTGATTCCGTGCTGGCGATAGAGCGGCCCAGTATAGGTAGTCGGGTAGGATTTGTGTACATGCTGCTGGTGGCGGCCATAGAACCTGCGCCCGGCAGCGCTGCGCCGGCTGTTACCCTGCCCGGTAACAGCCGGGGGCTTTCAGGTGCTTTCGGGCGCCTCGGGAGTATCCTCTGCGGCGGGCTCCAGAGTATCGGCCGGAGCCTCCTTCGCGCGTGCCTTTTGCAGCTTCTTTTCTTCTTTTTTCTTTTTCTTGGCAAGCTCGCGCTGCCGTTTTTCGAAAGAGTAGTTCGGTTTGGCCATGGGATACCTCTGGAGTCGGCGGTCGACGATAGCTGCGTAGGATATGACATTTTTGCAGTCACTTGGGTTTTTCTTTTGCCGGAGATGGTGGCTGTCAATTGACACCCCCGGCCCCCACTCGCACACTTGCGGTTGCGAGCGCGAACGAGAGTCACCCGCCAATCTTTTCAAAAGGACCACGATGTCACGGAAAACGCCCACTTTATCTGAGCTTTACAGCCTCGCGGAGCAGCTGGAACTCGACAAAGAGCTGTCTGCGCAAACGGCGAGGGAGCGGGACCATGCGATAGCGTCCGACTGCGGCGCCAGTGACGACAGCGGCCGTCTGTTGTGCTGGCTGGACACTGTCTCGTCGCAACGACCCGGGGCACAGCCTGTGAAAGATCACTGGTTGAGCGAGGCGTCGGTGGCCGTAATGGGTCGCGTGCTGGCACTATTTTTCGGGTTTTCCGGCATGGCGGCATTTTTGCTCACCAGCGGACGGGGCCTGGTGAATGTGTTTATGTTCATGCTGCTGTTTGTTGTTATCCAGTTTCTGCTGTGCCTGGTCGCGGCGGTGGTGATGGTGTTGACAGTAGGTACGGGGCGGGCGCCAGTAGCGCTGCCGATCAACCCGGCTCGCCTGCTGGTGGCGCGGGCGTTTCCGGACCGGCGTTACCTGCGCGAGGCACAATCGGTGGTGCGCCTGCTGTTTCTGCGTTACGGGCAGGAGTTGGGAGCCATCTTCACTCTCGGTGCCATCGCGGCGTTTTTTGTCGTGCTGGCCCTGAGTGACTTTACCTTTGTCTGGGGCTCCACCTTCCAGTTGAGTGACAGTCTGGTAGAAGACATAACTGCGGCGCTGGCGACACCGTGGTCCGCCTGGCTGCCCCAGGCGACGGTCAGCAGCGAGCTGATTTTTGCCACACGGTTTCACCCGGCGATTACCTCCTTAAACCCCGGCAATATCGCTGATATGCGTGGCTGGTGGCCGTTCCTGATCATGTCAATGTTGTGCTATGCCCTGCTGCCGCGGCTGCTGTTGTGGGCGCTCTCCAGGCATTTGTATGGGCGCCAGATGCGATCTGCGGCAATCCGGCTGCCCGGCAGCGAGCGGGTGCTGGCCCGCATGAAAGCGCCTCTTGTGCGGACCCAGGGTGAGGGCGAAGAGGAGTCCCTGCACCCGCCGGTCATGGGCAGTGTGCCGCTGGACCCGGGTCTGTTGTTGCTGAACTGGGCCAATGCGCTGACGCCCGAGGATGTTGCGCGCTTCGACGAGTTCGCCGCGGTGGCCGATGGCAATATCGTCAATGCGGGGCTGGGCCCGGTGCCGCAGGAGTTGGAGCGCCTGACCGCGCGGTTCGGCAAGCCCCCACTACAGCTGTATGTTGCGGCAAAATCCTGGGAACCGCCGATGGCAGACCTTGCCGACTTCCTTGCCAATTTTGCCAGTGTGCCCCGCTGTACCATTTTTCTTGTGCCGTTGCCGCGCAAGCCGGTATCCGCTGGCAAACTGGGGGACTGGCAGGTTTTTGCCCGCGCACTGCCGTTTGCAGCGGTTGATGTGCAGGCACTGGAAAGGGAATGACATGAACCGCATCACAGGGAAGCCAGCGCCATGACCATCCCGACATTTGCCGTTGTCGGCCGGCCCAACAAGGGCAAGTCGAGCATCGTCGCAACACTGGCGCGCGACGACGCCGTGTATATCGATGCGAAGGCGGGCTCCACTCGCGAGGCCACCAGCTACCCCATGAAGGTGGACGGTGAGACGCTCTACATACTGGTGGACACCCCCGGCCTGCAGCGCGCCCGCGCCGTGCTGGACTGGCTCAATGCCCACTGCAGTGACGCCGCTGCCCGGCCCGACACGGTAAGGGCTTTTGTGGAGCAGCATGAGGGTGATCCCAACTACCGGGACGAGTGCCAGGCGCTGCGCCCTGTAGTGGACGGCGCCGGCATCATCTACGTGGTGGATGGCTCATGCCCCTATGGCGCCGACTACGAGGCGGAGATGGAAATCCTGCGCTGGAGTGGACAGCCCAGCCTGGCCCTTATCAACCCCATCGAGGGTGAGGAGTTTGTGCAGGAATGGACCGCGGGTCTGGGCCAGTTTTTCCGCACCGTGCGCATCTTCGATGCGCATCGGGCCGAGGTCACCAAACAGCTGGAGCTGCTGGAGTTGTTCGGCCACCTTCACCCCGACTGGCGTGAACCGCTGGAGCGGGCCGTTGCCATCCTGCGGCAGGACAGGCAGCTGCAGGCCCAGGGGGCCAGCAGTTACATTACCGACTTTATTGTCGATGCGATCGATTACAAGGTCGAGCAGGCGGTGCCGGATGGCCTGCCCCTGGAGCCGGTTCAGAAGATACTGTTTGAGCGTTACAAGGCGCACCTTATCAAGCGCGAACGCCAGTGCCGGCAGCGGGTGGAGGAGCTCTACTACTATTCCAACCTCAGCAAATCCGAGCAGGGCCTGGTGCTGGAGGAAGCCGACCTTTTCAATATCGAGAAATGGTACCTGTGGGGGCTCAGCCAGACGTCTCTGATGGCCGCCGCGGCTTCTGCCGGGGCTGTGGTGGGCGGCACCACCGGGATGGCGCTGGATGTGGTCAGCGGTGGCTTGCTGGGTGGCCTCGGCACGCTTGTCGCCGGTGCCGGTGGCGCGGTCAGCGGCGTCTGGGGTGCTCGCAAATACGCAGATAAAATTGGCCAGATCAAAGTGAAAGGCATTCCCTCCGGCGGCAATATGGTATCTTACGGACCGTCGAAGAGTATCAATTTCCCCTTTGTACTGCTGGGCCGGGCGCTGCTGCACCAGCGGCTGGTCAGCACCCGCACGCACGCCGACCGCAACGCACTCGACCTCTCGCAGCCCCTGCTGGAACGGCTTACCGAGAAGGAACGCAAGCGCCTGGCCAGAATTTTCGATGATCTGCGCAATGACAGGAAACACGATGAGCGTCGCGCCCAGCTGGCGGCAATGATTCTGGGCTGGTGTTCCGACGCCACACCACAATAATGCTGTAGCGCATGATCTTGCGGCGCTGTTGTATCGTACATGCAAAAGGGCGCAATATTGCGCTCCGGATTTTCCTGAAGGAGACTGAGATGAAAAGCCTTGTACTGCTGTGTTGTCTTGCACTGTCTGCGTTCACCGCCCAGGCCGCCGAGCTGAAGGTGGGGGATCCGGCGCCGGACTTTACCCTGCATGGGTCTGACGGCAACACCTACACCCTGGCCGACTACAAGGGCAAGCAGGCGGTGGTCATCGCCTGGTTTCCGAAAGCTTTCACCAGCGGCTGCACTATAGAGTGCAAGTCACTGGCGCAGAACGGTGATCAGATTCGCAAGTACGATGTGGCTTACTTCATGGCAAGCGTCGATCCTCTGAAGGAAAACATCGGCTTTGCTGAATCCACCGGAGCGGATTTTCCGCTGCTGAGTGATCCCTCGAAAGAGGTAGCTGAGGCCTACGGTGTGCTGCAGATGGGCGTCTTTGCCCGCCGGGAAACATTCTATATAGGCGTGGACGGCACCATCCTGAAAATCGACCGGGAGGTGCAGCCCGGCACCTCTGCACAGGATATGGTGGCGAGTCTGCAGGAGTTGGGTGTGGCCCTGGCAAAACAATAGTGCGGGGAAGATAAAAAAACTGCCCCGTGAGGGGCAGCCAAGTGGACTCCGGAGGAGTTCGGGTGGGTCTGCCTTCCATGGCGGACCATAAAACGCTTAAACGATCAGGTTGACCACGGCGACAAGTCCCGCCAGCAGTGCGAGGGTGAAAAGCAGCCCCGCAACGATGAAGTGGAAGGGCCTGCCCCGGGTGAAATCCCGTACCTTGTTTTCCTTGGACTGCACCCCGAAGCCGGCGGCCAGCACACTTCCCATCACCTGCAGCAGGGTGAGGTGCGCAGCGTCGGTGTCATCAGCACTGTCTGCATGGTCGGGGGTTGAACTGTGTGATGTGGTCATTATGGCTACTGTAGCTCGCTTATATGTCAGTTACGTGACAGTGAACCGATTGGATCAGTCGTTCAGCCGTCAATCGTGAGATGCAACAGAGTTTGCAAAGAGCGTGCCATCAGAGAAGTATTCTGGAAAAACTCAATATCCAATTGAAAAATAACAAATTAGTGACATCCATGCCGTTGGCATTGGAGAGCGGGAAGGGAGCAGTCGGGGATATTTTGCCAAATCTGGCGAAAGCGCATGCCAAAAAAGGTGAAGCCCCCGGGCGTGATAGTCAGATAGAGAGCATGCGTCGCAGCAGGCCGTCTTCACCGCGGTGTTGCTCCCGGGTAAACAGCAGTTCAGCCAGCTGGGTTTCAATCTGTTCCGCCACCGCGGCACGGATGGCGTGCTGCTCTTTTTTGGAGGTAGTCCGGCCCTCGTAGCGGGACAGGTCGATGGGCTCGCCGAATCCGAGGTAGCAGCGCTGGGGTTTGGGTAGCCAGCTTCCCAGGGCGCCCACTGGAATGGGGGGCAGGATATCGCTGCGGATGTCGTCGGTGAGCAGGCCCAGGCGCTTGAGCAGGCCGCCCAGGCGTGAGTCCGGCAGGTCCTGGCCTTCCATCAGGTGGCCATAGAATTCGTCCGGACCCACCAGACCGAAGGGCATGATGGTGTAACCGTGCCGCGCTGCCAGCTTGACGAAACCGTAGCGCTCCTTCCACTGCAGCTCATACTTCATACTGGCGGGTTTTACCGCTTCGTGCGCTCCCCCCGGGAAGACAATCAGATCCTGTCCCGCCTTCATCAGTGCACTGCATACCTCCGGGTGGCCCATGACGGCACCCCGCTTGAGGACGAAGTTGCCGACGCCGGGATTGCCGAACAGGAATTTGTCACCCAGCCCCCGCGGAAAGCGATCGAGTTCCTTCAGCATCAGCGGGCCCAGAACCCAGCCGTCCAGTGCGAACAGGGAGTGGTTGCCGACGAACAGACAGGGCCGGTCGGGGATATTATCCGCGCCGAGTATCATCGGGTTGAACAGGCGCTTGACCAACCGGTAGCTCAGCTCCAGTTCGAGGCCGGAAGGGCGCTCCACCGCCAGTGCCAGGTGGATATGCCGGGCCAGGGCGTCTTTGTCGTCCAATGGCTGGTTGTCTTTGCTGAATATGGACATGGGGGGCGGCTACCGTTGCTTGGAGGGCGGGCATTATAGCGGTTCAGGTCCGCCCCTTACAGGCGGGCGGGCACGTTTATGAGGGGACTATTTGGCTTTCACCGTGTCTCGCTGGCGTCCTGGTCGACAAAGATCAATTGCTCAATGGGGAACCCCAGTTCAGTCGCGCGGCGAATGAAATGCTGGCGCAGTTCCGGGCTGATTGCAGGCGTTCGCGCCAGCAGCCACAGGTAGGATTTGCTGTTGCCCGCAACGAAGGCGTACTGGTAGTCCGGGTCCAGCTCGAAAACGATGTACGAGCCGTAAAAAGGCCCGAAAAATGACACCTTAAGATGACCCTCATCCGCAGGCCCCACAAACAGCGCCTTGCCCTCGGCGGATTGCCAGCCATCGTCCGCACTGTAGCCGCGATTCAGCACCCGCACGCTGCCCCCGGGTCCCGGCTCATACTCGGCAGTTACCTGTGTGAGACCGCGTTCGAAACTGTGGTCCAGGCGGGCGATCTCATACCACCTGCCCAGGTAGCGCTCGAGTTCGAAGCCCTTTACCGGCTCCACGCCATCGGGTATGCCTGTGCAGCTCACCAGGCAGGGCAGGATGACCAGCAGCCACGCGGGCAGCAGGCGCCGGGACCGGCAAATTTTGTACAGGAACACAGTCTTGGCAGCGCGCATGCGTGTTATCCTTGCGGCCCGTGTTGAACCTGCGGAGCAAATTCTTCAGGCTGTCGTTTGCCCACCTTAGTGGAGCCGATTCGTCAGCGCAAATTCAATTTTTCCGGAGGCATTCAGATGACAACAACAGGCTTGCAACTGCGCTCACTTGTAAAGGACGACAGCACCCTCGAAGTTTCCCTGGTGGAGCTCGAGTTTCCCGAACCCGGTGCGGACGAGGTGCTGGTGCGGATCGACGCGACACCGATCAACCCCTCGGATCTCGCCCTGCTGGTGGGCCCCGCTGATCCCGCTTCCTTTCGCGCAGGCGGCACGCCGCAGCGCCCGGTGCTGACGGCCGATATTCCCGCTGCCGCGATGAAGATGGTGGCGGGGCGCCTGGGCGAATCCCTGCCTGTTGGCAATGAGGGTGCCGGGGTGGTGGTGGCAGCCGGCAGTTCCAGTGCAGCGCAGGCACTATTGGGCAGAACCGTCGGTATGGTGGGTGGCGAAATGTACGCCCAGTACCGCTGCATCAATGTCCAGCAGTGCCTGCCGCTCGAAGAGGGTACCAGCGCGGCCGAGGGTGCCTCCTGCTTCGTCAATCCGCTGACCGCGCTGGGTATGGTGGAAACCATGCGCATGGAAGGTCACAAGGCGCTGGTGCACACGGCGGCCGCCTCCAACCTGGGCCAGATGCTCAACCGCGTCTGTATTGCCGACGGTGTCGAGCTGGTAAACATCGTGCGCAAGCCGGAGCAGGAAAAAATCCTGCGCGAGCTGGGCGCAAAATACATCGTGAATTCATCCTCGGACGGTTTTATGGATGAGCTGACGGCCGCGCTGAAGGCGACCGGCGCCACCCTGGCCTTCGACGCTACCGGCGGCGGCAAGCTCGCCAGCCAGATTCTCAGCTGCATGGAGGCTGCGGCGGCCAGCAATATGAAGGTGTATAACCGCTATGGCTCGGACGTGTTCAAGCAGGTGTATATCTACGGCGGCCTCGACCGCGGGCCCACCACGCTAACCCGCAATTTCGGCTTCAGCTGGAGTCTCGGCGGCTGGCTGTTGTTCCCGTTCCTGCAAAAGGCCGGCCCGGAAAAAACCATGGAATTGCGCAGCCGCGTGGCGCGCGAAATCAAGACGACCTTCGCCAGCCATTACACCCGGGAGATTTCACTGCCGCAGGTATTGTCCCTGGAGGCCCTGGCGGTATACGGCAAGCAGGCCACGGGAGAAAAATTCCTGATAAGGCCCCAGCTCTAGCAAAGGGCGGTCGTGACCACGCGTGTTATTGCCCTGCTCGTCCTGTGGTCCAGTGCCAGCGTCTGGTCCGGGGCGGTTTTCTCCCAGCAGCGGGTGTTCGAATTCAGTTACCACGTGCTGGCGCCGCAGCTGCCCACTGGCGAGTCCAACTGCAGACCGCGTTCAGTTATCGGGAAGTTGCTGCCGGCTGAGGCCAGGGTACTTCCATTCCCGTTTTATTGACCCAGGACAATTCCTTTTTTCCGCTCTCCGTTAACTTAGCTTGGCAATCAGTGGGCCCTGGGGACACGAAATGTGACTGCCTATGTGATAATCGACCTGGAGGTTTTCGATATCGCGCACTATCTCGCCTACCAGCAGGCCCTCAGGCCGCTGCTGGAACAGGCGGGGGCGCGCTACCTGGTCAGGGGTGGCAGCTTCCGGGTCTACGAGGGAGACTACCAGCCCCGGCGGCTGGTGGTGGTCGAGTTTCCCTCGCTGGAAGCGATAGACGAGTTTTACGAGAGCGAGGCCTACCAGGCGCTGGAGTTGCAGCGCAGGAATTGCAGCAGCGCGCGGATCATTGCGGTAAATGGCCTGTAACCGGCACTCCCGCCAGCCACGGGTGGACGAAGACCAGCAGGGCGACAACGCCGACCGCGATCAGCAGGTTGACCAGCTCGGCAGCTGGTGCGGGCGCCTGCGGTTTGACCCAGCTACCGTCCCGGTGATTGATCGCCACTATTTCCACCACGGCCCACACCGTCATTCCCCCGAACAAGAGCAGCGCCCGGCTGTCGCCATTGAGCAGCAGGTGAGCGATACCCCACAGTACAACACCGCTGAGTTGTGGATGACGTACCACCCGGCGCAGGCGTGACGGCCGGGTGCTTACCACCATCAAAAGGAAGGCCAGCACCAGCAGCAGCAGCGCGGGCATTGTCAGGGCCGGGGAAGGCGTGTAGACGAAAGCGGGTATGGTAGCGCGCCAGCCGAACACAATCAGGGCCAACGACGCCAGCACCAGTAGTGAAAAAATACCCTTGTAGGCGTTTTCCCCCAGGCGTCCCTGCAGATCACTGCGCATGGTGGGCGCCAGGGATTTAACCAGGTGCAGTCCCGCAAACAGCAGCAAGCCAAACGCCAGTAGTGTCATCGTGTTTTCTCCGCCTGAGTCGGGCCACAGCTTAACAGCTGGCGCGGCAAGCGCACAGTGGGGCGAGTCCGGCGGTGCTGGTCCGTCCGTTCAGGCGATTGCCCGGTGGGGCAGTGCGGCCTGGCGGGACCTGCCAAGTAGCTCGATATACTTGTCCTCGAGCGCACTGCAGGCGCCGCGAACGCTCCTGATGGTTTCCGGCTGCACCGGTGGCAGCACGGTGACACGGATAGTGGCCGGGCGCAGCAGCAGGGCCCCCTTGGGGAGGGCGTCCTTGACATTGTGCAGTACGATCGGCACCAGCGGCACGCCGGCCTTGCGTGCCAGGTAGAATGCACCGTGCTTGAAAGGCTGAATTTCCCCCAGCACGCTGCGGGTACCTTCCGGCGCTATTACCAGCGAGCGGCCGCTGGCGAGCACTGCCAGGGCCTGCTGCAGCAGGGCCGACTGATCCTTTTCCTCGCGATCGACAAAAACGGTATCCAGCTGGCGCAGCAGGGGGCCCACCAGCGGGTTACTGGCCATTTCCTTCTTGCAAAAGGCCACCACGTCCTTGCGCAGGAGGTGGGCCAACACCAGTGCATCCAGCAGGCTCTGGTGGTTGAACACGAAAATAGCGGGCCGGTGCCGACTCAGGTGTTCCCGACCCTCGATCTCGATTTCCAGCCCCGCAATGCCGGCACCTGCATCGCCCAGCAGCTGGGTCATCCGGTTTATATTGCGGGTTTCGCCCACCCCCAGGCGACGCCCGAGCAGGCCGATAGCGCTTGTCGCCAGCAGGGCCTGCCCGGCCATCAGGGTCCGGGTCACGCTCTCGACGCTCGGCAAGCCCCGGGTGTGGAACTGTAACTGGGGCCACTGTCTGGCCCTGGCGTGCACCCCCAGTTTGTCGGAGGCATTGACCGCCACCGGGTGACCGACGGCCTTCAGCAGCGGCAGGTCGGCGCTGGAGTCAGAGTAGAACCAGCAGTTTTCAAGCTTTGCCCGATGCCGGCGCGCGACGCGGCGGGCAGCCAGGGTCTTGCCCTCGCCATAGCACAACGGTGCCACCAGGCGGCCGGTGAACCTGCCGTCCTGCACTTCAAGGTGGGTACAACAGATCTCCTCTATGCCCAGTACCTTTGCCACGGGTTCCACCTGGTAGCGGCTGGCGGCGCTGACGATGACCAGTTTATGCCCGGCGGCGCGGTGCGCCTCCACCAGGGTGATGGCCTCGCTGTACAGGGTCTTCTCGATGCGCTTGCGATAGGCCTCCTCGCCAATCTCCTGCAGCACCGCCTCCGGTACACCCTGCAGCGCCTTGGTAACCCGGCGTACCACCCGGTGGTAGTTGCTCCCGGAATTTTCCACCCGGTGCCGCAGCAGATCCCGGAAAACCCGGCCGGCCTTGCGCAGCTCCCCCTCGCGGGCGGCGCGGCGCGCGGTTTCGGCGGCAATGGCGAGGATCGAATAGCCCGCGATCAGGGTCCGGTCGAGGTCGAAAAAAGCGACCGCCGGTGCACCCCCCGCGGGTGGCTGGTCGATACTGCGCAGATAGTGTTCCAGACTGGTCATGGTCTTACCCTCCTCGAGCAGGTGGCGGTACTGGTTATGAAGTGAACTGCAAATTTCCTGCCAGCCCGGATGATACGGGTGGAATATGGCAGTACTGTGACTTTTGCAGTGCCCTTGCCGCCGTGCAGGCGACACGGCTAACCGGAGCCGGCCCGGGGGGGGCCGGTGTTGCGCCGGCGTGGTGCGGGCGCGCCCTGCGATGGGGCGCCCGGGTTGCGGTGGACATGGGGCTGTAGCTAACCCCGCTTGGGCACTGCAATCAATGGCCGCGGGCGGCGGCCTCGGCTAAGATGTCAGCATGTTGCCAGACGATATTTCAGACCTGCCCATCTGCGAGATCCTCGATGAACTCGGACAGCAGTTGCGTGACCGCCACGAGCTGGTACTGCAGGCGCCCCCCGGTGCCGGCAAGACCACGGTCGTGCCGCTGGCCCTGCTGGACGAGGCCTGGCTGGAGGGGCGCAAAATCCTGGTGCTGGAACCCCGGCGCATGGCCGCCCGCGCGGCCGCCGCCCGGATGGCACAGTTGCTTGGCGAAAGTGTCGGGGAAACCGTGGGTTACCGGATTCGACTGGACACCTGTGTCAGCGAGCGCACCCGGATCGAGGTGATTACCGAGGGCATTCTCACCCGCCAATTGCAGCGGGACCCGGGGCTGGAAGATGTCGCTCTGGTTATCTTTGATGAGTTTCACGAGCGCAACCTGGATTCCGACCTCTGCCTGGCGTTGATATTGCAGGGCAGGGAACTGCTGCGGGAGGCTCCGCCGCTGAAGTTGCTGGTGATGTCGGCCACCCTCGATGGGGAGGCCGTGGCGCGCCTGCTTGGCGATGCGCCTTTACTGACATCCCGGGGACGCCAGTTCCCGGTGAGTACCCGTCACGGTTTGCCTTACCAGTTGCGCGACTCCATCACCCCGCCCACAGTGCAGGCGGTGATGCACGCACTGTCCGCGCACGAGGGCAGTATCCTGGTGTTTCTGCCGGGCCAGCGGGAAATTCTCCAGGTTGCCCGGGAATTGACCCGGGCCCTGCAGGACAGTGGCCAGGACCAGGTGCTGCTGGCACCGCTCTACGGCAGTCTCTCCCTGCAGCGCCAGCAACGGGCGATCGAACCGGCGCCGGAGGGTCGGCGCAAGGTGGTGCTGGCCACCAATATCGCAGAAACGAGCCTCACGATAGAGGGCGTCCAGGTAGTGGTGGACTCGGGCCTGGTGCGCGAGGGCGTATTCGACAGCGCCACCAGCATGACCCGCCTGACTACCCGGCGCATATCCCGGGCCTCGGCGCGACAGCGCGAGGGGCGCGCCGGCCGTCTCGGTCCCGGCTACTGTTACCGCCTGTGGAGCGAGGAGCAGGACAAGCGCCTGGTGGCTCATGCCACACCCGAGTTACTGCAAGCCGACCTGGCGCCACTGGTACTGCAGGTGCTGGCCTGGGGAGTGAATGACCCCGCTGAGCTCGACTGGCTGGATCTGCCGCCGGCGCCCGCTTTCGCGCAGGGCATCGAGGTGCTGGAAACCTGTGGAGCGGTCTACAGGAACCACGAGGGCAGGTACCAGCTGACGCCCCAGGGCGTGCGCATGGCGCAGATGCCCCTGCACCCGCGCCTCGCCCATATGCTGCTGGTGGGCAGTGACATCAACGCCCAGGAAACTGCCTGCCTGCTCGCCGCGATCCTGTCGGAGCGCAATCCCATGGCCGGCCAGGATACCGATGTGGCGCTCAGCCTGGCGATATTGATGGGCGAGAGCCGTTGTCCGCCCGAACTGCAGGGCTGGTTCAAGCGCATCTGGCAGCAGGCGAGGAACCTGGCGCGGCTGGGACTGGACGAGCCCGGACTCAAGCCCGGCAAGGCGTATATCGGTGTTGCCCTGTCAAAAGCGGTGGGGGTGCTGCTGGCAAGCGCCTACCCGGATCGGATTGCCCACCTGCGGCCCGGGGGTGACGGCACCCGGTACCAGTTGAGCAACGGGCGCAGCGCGGTATTACCCGGCGAGGACTCGCTGCTGGGTTCACCCTGGCTTGCGGTAGCCGAGATTGGCGGACACGCGGGTGAAGCCACCGACCGCATTTACAGTGCCAGCACGCTGGATCCGACGAGCTTCGATGCCATTCTTTCCCACCTGGTGAGCGAGGAGGAAGTCGTCGAGTGGGACTATCGCAGCGACCAGTTTGTCGCCGAGCGGCGCTGCATGGTAGGTGCGATCCTGCTCACCCGGGAGCCCATGGCCCAGGTATCGGAGGAGGCGCGCGGCAGCGCCCTGCTGGGTGTCGTGCGCAAGAAAGGACTGGATATACTGCCCTGGAGCCACCACCTGCGGCAGTGGCGCGCGCGGGTCATGTTGCTGCGACAGGCGGAACCCGACAGCGGGGAAGAAGCCCGCTGGCCGGACCTGTCGGATGCGGCACTGCTGGCAACACTCGAGGAGTGGCTGCTGCCCTTCCTCGGGCCCGTGCGCCGGCTGGAGGATTTCCAGAAGCTGGACATGAAGGCGATCATGCACGCCCGCCTGCCCTGGCCATTGCCGCTCGATCTGGAGCGCCTGGCGCCCGAGCGCATCGCCGTGCCCTCCGGCTCGGTCATCGCCATCGATTACTGCCAGGAAACCCCGGTACTGGCGGTCAAGTTGCAGGAGATGTTCGGCTGTGAGGAAACCCCGACCGTGGCCGACGGCAAGGTGGCGCTGCTGGTGCACCTGCTGTCACCGGCCCAGCGGCCGCTGCAGGTCACCCGCGACCTCGCGGGATTCTGGCGCAGCAGCTACCAGGAAGTGAAGCGCGAAATGAGGGGACGTTACCCCAAGCACCCGTGGCCGGATGATCCGCTGCTGGCGACAGCCACCCGCCATACCAAACGCCGGCTCGCGGGCGAGCTTTGAGCGGCGCTCAGCCGGCCTCTTCAATCGGGTAGATATCGGCCTGTTGCGCGTCAGCGGGCCGCGGGTGCCGGCCCGTAAACACCATCCAGTCCTCCAGTATCATCACCAGGCAGGGCACCAGGAACAGGGTGACAACCGTGCCCATCAGTACCCCGAAACCCAGTGACGCCGCCATCGGCACGAACATGCCGGTCGATATGGACTTGTCCAGCATCATCGGCGCGAGGCCGACGAAGGTTGTTATGCTGGTCAGTACGATAGGGCGAAAGCGGACACTGCCCGCGTGACTGACCACCCACGCCAGGTTCTGTCCCGTGCTGCGCTGGCGATTGATGTAGTCCACCAGTACCAGTGACGAGTTCACCACAACCCCGGACAGGGCGACGATGCCCAGCAGCGAGAAAAACACCAGCGACATGCCCAGTACCAGGTGGCCCAGGATCGCGCCCACTGCGCCAAAGGGAATTACGCTCATGATGATCAGGGGTTGCAGGTAGGACTGCAGGGGAATGGCCAGCAGGGCGTAAATGACCAGCAGTGCCAGCAGTGCGGTAGCACCCAGCGCCCCCATCGAACGGCTGCGCTCCTCCGACTCCCCGGACAGGCTGAAGCTCACGCCCGGGTGGCGCGCCAGTATCTCGGGTAGTTCGTTGGCCATTACGGCGTTAATCACCGTCTCCGGCGGCGTGACGCCGCGATTCACATCAGCTGCCACGGTCACCACCCGCTGGCCGTCGACCCTGCGTATGGTGGTGTAACCCCGGGCGAGGTTGACCTGCGCCACGCTGCTGAAAGGCACCTCGGCGCCATCGGCGGTGCGGATGCGCATCGATTCCAGGTCGCCCAGTGAACGCCTTTCATTTTCAGGGAAGCGCACCATCACCCGGATATCGTCCTTGCCGCGCTGCACACGCTGCGCCTCGTAGCCGTAAAAGGCCTGGCGCACCTGCCTGCCGAGATCTTCCAGCGTAAGTCCCAGGTTGCGTGCTTCCGGCAGCAGGGCGAGCTGGACCTCCTGCTTGCCGGCGCGAAAACTGTCACTGACATCCATGACACCGTTGTAGCCCTGCAGGGCCAGGCGAAGTTCCGATGCGGCGGCGCGCAGCTCGTCGAACTTTTTGCCGTACAGCTCGAACTCGATGGGGTTGCCCGCACCAAAGGCCTGGGAAGTGAAGGACAGCTCCACGGCGTCGGGTATGCCGCCGGTGAGTTCGCGCCAGCGATTGGCCATGGTGCTGGCGGGCTGGCCCTTGTAATCGGCAGGCATATTGAGTTCGATGCCGATTTCCGCCAGGTTACTCTGGGCGCCGCCGCTGCCGCCGATGCTGCCTTTGGGTATAAACGAACCGATACTGCTGAACACGTGGTTGATCATGCCGGGCTCATCCTCGGCCTTGCCCTCGTCCAGTTCCGCCCGCAATTGTTCGGCGGCCTGCTCCAGCTGTGCTACCGCCCTTGACGTCGCTTCGACCGGGGTGCCCTCGGGCATGGTCAGGGCGGCGTACAGGTGGGTACCTTCCACCGCCGGGAAGAACTGGAAATTCATGCGCCCGCTGGCGAACAGCGACATGGTGACGGCCAGCACGACCACCCCTATGGCGAGCGTCGCATAGCGCCACTCGATCGCATGCTCTACCGCGGGCTGGTAGTAACGGCTGGCGACGGTCTGCAGGGAATCGGATATTTTCCCCTGCAGCGCAAGCCAGCGATCCTGGAAGGAACCGCCGCTGCCCATCACCGCCTCGGGTTTACGGTGCGCCAGATGGGAGGGCAGGATCAACTGTGATTCCACCAGGCTGAACATCAGCGCCAGCATCACCGTCCAGCCCAGGGGCGCGAAGAAACCGCCGAAAGGGCCGGGTATATTGACGATCGGGATGAACGTGGCCATGGTCGTGAGAACCCCGAACATAACCGGTACAGAAACCTCCTTGGCGCCGGCCATGGCGGCGGCGATTTGGCCCATGCCGTCCTGCTCGTGGGAGTAAACGCGCTCCGCCACCACAATGGCATCATCCACCAGTATCCCGAGCACCAGGATAAAGGCCATTACCGACATGGTGCTGATGGAAATGTCCGTCAGCGGGAACAGGGAAACCGTGCCCAGCAGTGCCACGGGGATACCCGCGGCGACCCACAGTGCAAGGCGAAAACGCAAAAACAGGGTGAGCACCAGCAGCACCAGCAACAGGCCACTGCGTGCGTTTTTGGCCAGGGCATCCAGGCGGTCCACCAGGTCCTGTGACTCGTCCTGCCAGATCGTCAGCGCGATACCCTCGGGGAGCTCTCGCTGGGCGACCTGCAGGTAGTCCTTGACCTCCTGCGCAATAGCCAGCACGTCCTCTTCCCCGACCCGGGAGACCTTCAGCGCGAGCGCAGGCTTGCCGTCGAAACGGGCGCGCAGGTCGCTGTCCTCGAAACCGTCCACCACGTTGGCGATCTCGCCCAGGGTGACCATGGTGCCATCGGCGCGGGTCAGCACCACGATGTCCTCGAATTCCTGCCCGACATAGGCCTGCCCGCGGGTGCGCAACAGGATCTCTCCGCCCCCGGTCTTGAGGGAACCGCCGGGAATGTCCAGTGAACTTTGCTCGATGGCGCGTCCGACGGCGGCCAGGGTCAGGCCATGGCGGCGCAGGGTGTGCTCGGATACCTCGATCGCGATTTCGTAGGGCCGGGCAAACAGCAGGTCGACCTGGGATACGGCCGGCAAGGCCACCAGGTCATCACGCAGTTCCTGGCCCAGCAGTTTCAGGGTGCGTTCATCCGCATCGCCGGACATGGCCACCTGCAGCACGGTAGCCACATAGGTGACTTCCGCGGTGACCGGTTGCTCTGTCTCTGCGGGAAAGGAGTCGATGGCATCGACCTTGCTCTTGATGTCGTTGGACAGCTTGGTTTTGTCCACGCCTTCCACCAGCTCGGCGGTGACCGTGCACAAACCCTCCGAGGCGCTGGAGCTGATCTTGTCGATGCCCTCGGTACCCTGGATGGCTTCCTCGATGCGAATACAGACGCCGGATTCCACCTCGGCGGGAGCCGCCCCGAGATAGGGTACGCTGATGCGCACGGCGTCGACCTCGATATTCGGGAACTCTTCCTGATGCGTCCTGGGCAGTGCCAGCAGGCCGCCGACCACCAGTATCCACATGAGCAGATTGGCGGCGACCGGGTTGTGGCCGAACCATTCGATCAGCTTTTTCACAGGGTGTCGATCCGCTCGATCACCGGTTTAACCTGCATGCCCTCGACCGCGGTCTGCAGTGGCGATATACACACCAGCTCGCCGGCCTCCAGACCGCCGCTGACGAGTACGTCGTCGTGCTCGAGGCGCAAAATGGAGACATGGCGGAAGTGCAGGCGGTTATCGGGGTCGATCACCATCACCTGGCTGTTGTCACGCATGGCCGAGCGGGGCAGGCGAATAACGTCTTCCACATTGCGACCGCGGATCTCGGCATGCACGAACATACCGACCGGCAGCGGCATGGTATCGTTGCCGTTGGCGTCTCCGCGCACCCGGGCCACGCCATAGAGCATGCGCGAGCGCGCATCGAATTCAGCCTCACCGCGGATCAGTTCTCCCTCCCACAGCAGGCGGGTGTTGCCGAAATCCGCCGAGACAGTGACAGGCGGGCGTATCGCTTCGGGTATCTGGCCACGGGTCGATACCGGCAGGCCCAGGTAAACCAGCTGGTCGGCAGCGATGGGCAGGCGCACCTCCATGTAGTCGGTCGCGTAGATCGTGCCGATGCTCTGGCCGCGGGTGACGAACTGGCCGAGGTCGACATGTTCATTGCGCACCAGGCCGTCAAACGGCGCGGTTATCTCGGTTCGCCCCAGGTCGCGTTTGGCCTGGTCCACCGCGGCGCGGTTTTCGCTGAGATTGGCTTCGGCGACCCAGGACGCCCGGCGCACGTTGTCCAGTTGTTGCTGGCTGGCCAGCTTCTTGTCCTGCAGGCTTTGCACGCGCTGCAACTCGTCGCGGGCGTAATCGAACTCCACTTCTGCGCGTTTAAGCGCGGCTTCAGCGCGCACCAGTGCGGAGCGGTAATCGGCATCATCGATACGCAGCAGGGCGTCGCCCTGCCTGAACGAGCCACCACCCACCAGGGAGGGGGAGATCCACACAGCGCGGCCGGACACCTCGGGAATCAGCTCGCTCTGGCTGCGTGGCTCAACGGTGCCCTGGGAGGTGACCGTCAGGTACTCGGCTTGCGGTGTCACCTCGATCACCCGCACCGTGGTGACCAGGGGCTCGTAGTCATCCGGAACTGGCTGCGGGGCATTGAGGGCGATCAGTACGGCCAGCCCTATTCCCAGTACCAGCACGACAATGGGGTAGAGAATTTTCTTGTTCATCACTTCTCCAGAACAGCGGGCCGGGATGGGGTCAACATGTAGTGCACCGGTGCCAGCGCGCTAGCGCTTGGTCTTCTTTCTGCGCAGACCCGGCGAGCGGGGCAGGCCGTTATGCTGGGTGGCAAACGGGCGCTCGCCTGCGCCGGGTTGCCCCGGTGGTACCGCGTGGTGTCGTTTGGCCGGCTGGCGCGGTGGCACCAGGTGTAATTTGCCATTGCCGATCAGGTCCGCGCGCCCCAGCTTTTTCAGAGCCTGGCGCAGGAGGGGCCAGTTGTCCGGGTCGTGGTAGCGCAGGAAGGCCTTGTGCAGTTGGCGCTGGGACATCTTCCTGACAGTGGGCATCGTGTCGCTGCCGCGGGTCACTCGCTTCAGCGGGTTCTTGCCGCTGTAATACATTGCCGTGGCGCTGGCCATGGGGGATGGATAGAAGGTCTGCACCTGGTCGGCCCGGAACTTGTTGCGCTTGAGCCACAGGGCCAGGTTCATCATATCCCTGTCACTGGTGCCCGGGTGCGCTGCAATGAAATAGGGGATCAGGTACTGTTCCTTGCCCGCGGCCCGGGAGTATTTCTCAAACATGGCGCGGAAGCGGTCATAACTGCCGATGCCGGGTTTCATCATTTTGTCGAGGGGACCGTCCTCGGTGTGCTCCGGCGCAATTTTCAGGTAACCGCCGACGTGGTGGGTCACCAGTTCCTCTACGTAGGCGGGGGTTTCCACCGCCAGGTCGTAGCGCAGGCCCGACGCGATCAGCACCTTCTTGACCCCGGGCACGCTGCGCGCCCGGCGGTAGAGACTGATCAACGGGGTCTGGTCGGTGTTGAGGTTTTTGCAGATGCCGGGAAACACGCAACTGAGCTTGCGACATTTCGCCTCGACTTCCTTGCTCTTGCAGGCCAGGCGCCACATGTTGGCGGTAGGGCCGCCCAGGTCGGAAATAACACCGGTAAAAGCGGGGGAAGTGTCGCGGATCATCTCCACCTCGCGGATGATGGAATCCTCCGAGCGGTTCTGGATGATGCGCCCCTCGTGCTCGGTGATGGAGCAGAAGGTACAGCCGCCAAAGCAACCGCGCATGATGTTGATGGAGTGGCGAATCATCTCATAGGCGGCAAT
>JAHEBL010000202.1 GCA_024642265.1 Haliea sp.
GCGTTGGCGTCGGGGAAGGACTCGAGGTTTTCAAGGATAAGTCCGCTGAGGGTTTTTGGCCCGGTCGTGGGCAGGTCCCAGTGCAGGGTCTTGTTGATCTCGCGGATGTTGGCGGTGCCGGCGATAATGTGGCTGCCGTCGCGCTGGGCGAAAATATTGTCCGTGGTGTCACTGAGGTTGGAGGTGAAGTCGCCGACGATTTCCTCGAGGATATCCTCCATCGCAACCAGTCCCATCACCTCGCCGTATTCGTCCACCACAATGGCCAGGCGGTGTTTGCTTTTCTGGAAGTTCAACAGCTGGGTGCTCAGCGGCGTGCTCTCCGGGATGAAGTAGGGCGATTCCATCTCGCGCTCCAGCGCGGCCCTGTCGAGACCCTGCCGGTCGATTACCTTGCTGATATTGCGCAGGTGCAGTACGCCGGCAATATTGTTGATATCGTCCCGCCACACCGGCAGGCGCGTGTGCGAACTGGTTTGTATGCCGCGCAATATATCGTCGTCGTTATCGTCCAGGTCGATGCCGTACACCTCGTTGCGCGGCACGATGATGTCATTCACGGACACCTCTTCCAGCGCCAGCAGGTTCAGCATCATGTTGCGGCGTTTGGCGGGAATCATTGCCCCGCCCTCGGCCACCAGCGTGCGCAGCTCTTCTTTCGAGAGGTGATCGCTGCCCGCATTTTCCGGGTCCACGCCCATCAGGTTCAACAGGCCATTGGTGACTTTGCTCACCATCCACACCACGGGGTATAACAGCTTAAGCAGTGGCGTTAACAGCAGGGTCGCGGGGAACGCCACTCCTTCGGGGTGCAGGGCGGCTATGGTCTTGGGCGTGACTTCCGCGAAGATCAGCACCACCAGGGTGAGTGACACGGTGGCGATCAGGATGCCGGCATCGCCCCACAGGCGGATCGCGATCACCGTGGCTATCGCCGAGGCGAGAATATTCACCAGGTTGTTGCCGATCAGGATCAGGCCGATAAGCCGGTCCGGTCGTTCCAGCAGCTTGCCGGCCCGAATGGCGCCTTTGTGGTTGTTTTTCTGCAGGTGTTTCAACCGATAGCGGTTGAGCGACATCATGCCGGTTTCCGAGCTGGAAAAGAAAGCCGAAAAGAGTATGAGCGCAGCGAGAACTGAGAAAAGTAGGCCGAGCGGGGCGTCGTTCAAATCCGGTGTGAACCTTTGGTATTCGTAGGCCGCCTATCTTGAAGAAAAACCGTGGGCAGGGCAAGGATTAGCGCTGCCCAATTCAGCCCCGCTGCAGCACCAGTTCCAGTACCAGTTTGGTGCCGAAATACGCCAGCACCAGCAGTGCGAAGCCCGTGAGGGTGAGGCGCACCGCGGTCTTGCTGCGCCAACCCAGCTGGTAATGGCCCCACAGCAGCACCGCCAGCAACAGCCAGGCGCCCAGGGTGAGCACTGTCTTGTGCACCAGGTGCTGGGCGAAAATGTCGTCCAGGAAAACAAAGCCCGAGAGAATGGCCACGGTGAGCAGTATCACTCCCACCCACAGCAGCTCGAACAGCATGGCCTCCATCAACTGCAGCGGCGGCAGTATCTGCACCAGGCCCCGTGTGTGACGGTGTTTCAGCTGGTGGTCCTGCGCGGCGAGCAGGGCCGCCTGGGCCGCGGCCAGGGTCAGCACCGCGTAGGCGAGAATGGAGCTGCCTATGTGCAACAGTATCCCGGTGGGCAGGTCGGTGCGAATCGGCGCGGTTTCAGGCGCGTAGCTGGCGACGACGACGGCGAGCGCCGACAGGGGAAACAGGATCACCAGCAGATTCTGCAAGGGGCGCCGGACCAGGGAGACAAGACAGATAAGGTTGATCACCAGGAAGATCAGCGCGGAGACCTTGTAAAATCCCAGTTCCGCTTCGCCCGGCTGGAGAATGGTGGCCCACACAACGCCCAGGTGGCACAGCAGGGCCGCGACCGACAGCCCGATAAACAGTCGGGTGATCTGCTTGCGCTGCTGGAATATATGCAGCAGCTGCAGCGCCGTGGCTGCCAGGTACAACAGGGCGGCGAGAGGGGCGAGAATCGTGGCAGGCATTGGCTTGGGAGTTGGCCCCGGGTGACGTATACTTCGGCCCTTTGTACCCATTTGTCCCCGCGTAATCAATAGCGACGAATTTTCCCGAGAGATTTTGCATGTTTGAGAGCCTCAGTGACCGTCTTTCCCAGAGCCTGCGCGGTATTTCCGGCAAGGCCCGGCTAAGCGAAGAAAATATCCAGGATACCCTCCGTGAGGTGCGCATGGCGCTGCTGGAGGCGGACGTGGCGCTGCCCGTGGTCAAGGACTTCGTGGAGGCTATCAAGCAGCGCGCGCTGGGCCAGGAGGTCATGAAGAGCCTCAGCCCCGGCCAGGCCTTCCTGAAAATCGTCCAGAGCGAACTCGAGGAGGTCATGGGGGCGGCGAACGAGGGCCTCGACCTCGCCACCAAACCCCCCGCGGTGATCCTGATGGCCGGCCTGCAGGGCGCGGGTAAAACCACGTCCGTCGCCAAGCTGGCCAAGCTCCTGAAGGAGCGCGACAAGAAAAAGGTGACCGTGGTCAGTGCCGACGTCTACCGGCCGGCGGCCATCAAGCAGCTGGAGACCCTGGCGGCGGAGGTGGGGGCGGATTTCTTTGCCAGTGATGCCGGGCAGAAGCCCGCGGATATCGTGCGCCGGGCGATCGACCACGCCAGAATCCAGTTCAGCGACGTGCTGATCGTGGATACCGCCGGGCGGCTGGCCATCGACCAGGACATGATGAAGGAGATCGCCGAGCTGCACAAAATCGCCCAGCCGGTGGAAACCCTGTTCGTGGTAGACGCCATGACCGGCCAGGACGCGGCGGTCACGGCGAAGGCGTTTAATGATGCACTGCCCCTGACCGGTGTGATCCTCACCAAGGTCGACGCCGATACCCGCGGCGGTGCCGCGCTGTCAGTGCGCGCCATCACCGGCAAGCCGATCAAATTCCTGGGGGTTGGCGAGAAGACCGCCGCCCTCGACCCGTTCCATCCCGACCGCATGGCCTCGCGTATCCTGGGTATGGGCGATGTGCTGTCCCTCATTGAGGAGGCGGAACAGAAGGTAGACAAGGAGAAGGCCGCCAAGCTGGCGCGCAAGGTCAAGAAAGGCGGCAAGTTCGACCTGGAGGACTTTCGGGACCAGTTGCAGCAGATGAACAATATGGGCGGTATTACCAGCATGCTCGACAAGCTGCCCGGTATGGGCAACCTGGCCCAGATGGCGCAGCAGAAACTCGACACGAAGATGTTCTCCCGCATGGAGGCCCTGATCAATTCCATGACCCCGAGGGAGCGGCGCAACCCCGAGCTTATCCAGGGGTCCCGCAAGCGCCGCATCACCCAGGGCTCCGGCACCCAGGTGCAGGACCTCAACCGCCTGCTGAAGCAGCACAAGCAGATGCAGAAGATGATGAAGAAGATGAAAGGCGGCGGCATGGAAAAGATGATGCGCGGCCTCGGTGGCATGGGCGGGCCCGGTGGTATGGGCGGCGCCGGACCCGGGGGCATGCCGTTCCGCTGATTCGTGCCCATAAGGTACGGAATTCACTAAAAAATTTCTTAGGGCAGGGGTTTAAAACCCCGGCCAATTTCCGTATGATACGCCACCTTTCCGGCCCAGGTGCCGGGTTTTGTCGTGGGTAATGTTGTGATTTCGCAGCAGATCCCATCTAAATTTCAGGAAATTACGCAAAATGGTAACAATTCGTCTTGCCCGTGGCGGCTCCAAGAAGCGCCCGTTTTACCACCTTACCGTCTCCGACAGCCGCAA
>JAHEBL010000093.1 GCA_024642265.1 Haliea sp.
ACTTCAATGACCGGCCGGAGCAGTTCAATCTGCAGGATCTTCGCAATCGCGGCCGCTTCGAACTGGGGGAGCTGCGGGATGCAGTGAGTGGCGTATCCCCCGCCCGCTTCAACGACCAGATTGTCATCCCCGCTTTCGGCTTCTACTGGTTATTGAGCGGCAGGTAGCGCTTAGCCAATGGCAGCACTTTTGCTGCTATTCAAGGCTGATATCCGCTACCAATGGCAGATGATCGGAGGCGATCCTGGACAACGGCGTTTGGTGCACAGCCAACCGGCTCAGGGAGCGCCCGGGGTTGGCCCAGATACGATCGAGCGCGAACAGGGGCAACCGGGCAGGCCAGCTGCGCCTGTGAGGCGTGTCGGAAAAAATCCGGTGCAGCCTGCGCAGCGGCCTACCCCACAAAAACCACTCGTTCAGGTCCCCCGCCAACAGCACCAGACTACGACTCTCCTCGCGAAAAAGCGGCACCAGCGCCTCTACCTGGGCCCGTCGTTCAGAGGGTCGCAGTCCCAGGTGAGTTGCCACCAGCTGGATACTCGCCCCCCCTAAGCGTAGATCAACGTCCAGGGCGCCACGGGGTTCACGCCCCGCAATGCTGATGTCGTGGCGCCGCACCGCCTCTACCGGCATCCGGGTCAGCAGGGCATTGCCGTAGTGCGAGTCACCGGACACCATCGTCGCGCCCGCGACGGCGCGACTGGCTGTGGCAGCGGCCAGGTACTCCAGCGCATCATCTGCCCGACCCGGCGTCGACTCGACCTCCTGCAGGACCACAATATCCGCATCTATTTCCCCCAGCACCTGAGCGCAGCGGCTGTGCGACATCACACCATCAGAGCCGATACACCTGTGGATATTCCAACTCGCAAGCCTGAACCTCGCTGCGCTCATCCGCAGCTCAGCGGTCGCCTGACGGGGTTTTCGTGGCGCCCTGGCGGCGTTGCAACAGCTTGCGCAAGCCGAAACCGGCAACCCCCAGTATCAACAACAGGCCAACTACCCAGGTTATGCTGCCCTGGCCAGGTTCGCGCAGTGCCTGGACAACGCCATCCGCAAACAAGGCAATCGCGGCAAGGCCCGGCACCAGACCCAGCAGCGTACCGAGAGCAAAATCCCGCAATGAAATGTGCGATGCACCCGCGACCAGATTGATTACGGCATAGGGCGCCACGGGCACGATGCGCAATGTGAAAATGGCCAGAACGCCCCTGCGGGACAGTCGCCTGCTGACCGCGTTGAGAGTTCTCCCGGCGTAGCGTCGCAACAGGTCGCGCCCGGCCATGTGCCCCATGCCATAGCTGATCAGGGCGCCCAGCTCGGCGCCCACAATCGAGTACAGGAATCCGCTTGTCGCGCCGAAGGCGAGAACGGCGGCGACGACCAGCAGCGTCAGCGGAATGGCCAGCGCCACGGCAAAGCCGAACAGAAGCATTATCAGTAAGGGCGCAGCGGGTTGGGCGTTCAGCTCCCGGGCCCGCTCCACCAGCTGGTTCAGGTCCAGCATCTCTCCCAGTGGAGTCCAGCGCCACGCGGCCGCCAGGCCAAGCAGGGCGGCCAGGGTAATGACCGCCAACACGATACGTCTGGCGGAGTGGGGACGATAGTCTTCCGGCACAAAGCTGGAGACAAAAAGCTCAGCGTCCAGCGGCTTCTCGGGATCAACCAGCGCAGAGTCGGGGACCAGCTCATCAACCGTCGGATCCACTTCCGCGTCGAGCAACTGCAACGTGTGTTCGCCCTCCCGCAGTTCTTCTATAGCATCGATCAGCGATCGCTCCCGCTGCAGGACCCGGGCGACCTCCGCCGGCTCGCACGCAAGGTGCTGGGCCAGCAGTTCGGCCAACAACTGCCGCAGCGCACGGGCGGTATCGGATTCGGGCTGTGCCTGAAGCGCCAGGTTGGATTCACTGTCCAGCGCCATCGACCGATTGCTGAGATTGGCCGAGCCCAGCACCAGCCACAGGTCGTCCGCGATCATCAGCTTTGCATGAACCATGGTGGACACACCCCCGGACGCGGAAACCTGCGGGTAGTAAAGACGCAGGCGGTGACCCGTATCAGCCTCAACAAGCTGCTTGACGACGCGGCCGCGGACCACGTCCATGGTCTGCTGTTCCAGCCAGCCGCCGGTCTTCTCGGGCATTACGATTACCACCTCGGGTGCATCGTCCCGGCGCAGGCGATCCGCCAGTGCCCCGGCTACGCTCCGGGCTGTCAGGTACTGGTTTTCGATATAGATATAACGTGTCGCCGCTGCAATGATATCGAGGTAGAGCTGTTGCACCTCCTGCACCCCATCGCGGCCGTCGTGCGCCGGCTCGGTACGCGCTATAGCGACAGGGACATCCCGGACTGCCGGCGTCAATGAAGGTGGCCAGGGTTTACCGCGCTTTTCGGTGGGCACTGGCGCAAGTTCCTCACCGGTCGCGCGCCGCCAGCGCTCCCGCGCCAATGCGGCCAGGGCCGCGGCCGCGTCTCCATCGACAGCCATTTGCAGATCGTGGAAGGGCTGGTAAGCGTTGCCGGCCGGGTCTACCCTGCGCTCGTCATCCGGTCGGTGCTCACTGCTGTCCCACCGCCACTGGCTCAGGTCGATACCGCCGCAAAACGCTACCGAGTCATCCACCACCACGAGTTTCTGGTGCTGGGAAGCACCCTGGGGGTGGGCTGCGTCCAGTTCGAATCGAACCCTCGAATGGGTTTTGTGCTCGAACGTGTAGGAGGGAAAACTTTCGCGTTCGAGCAGGTAAATCATCGCGAAGTCCCAGCTCAGCAGATACACGTCCACTGACTGGTTGCTGGCGACATAATCGAGCAGGGCCCCGAGTTCAACCGGCAGGCCGTCGTCTTCCTCGCCACGCACCAGCTGCAGTTTGCTGTGAATATCCCAACCCAGGATCATCACCCGATGCCGGGCCGCAAGGATCGACTCGCGCACGGCGCGAAAATAGCTCTCACCGTCGATGGCGATGGCAAGCTGCTGTGTCATTTCGTAGCGCCAGCAGTTGTCGCCGGCGCGGAACAAAGTCTCGTGTGGAGTTTCTGGCATCGCGTGACCCTAGCCCAAGCACACCGCCTTTACAACACCAGGCAGGCGGGCTTGGCTGCCGCCGACACAACTGCCAAGGTCCGGGATTGGACCGCCACGAACTCCCGACGAGAAACTCCTCATGACAAAAAACAGCGCGAGCGCCCTGCGCCATCTCGCGAGCACAGTACGACGCGGTGGTTGCAAAAAAACCGGCCCACACACCCTGCTCGGGTCCTCGCTGGCTTTCGCCAGTATCATTTTGGCTGGGGCTCTATCGAGACCGGCTGGCGCTACCTGAAGCTGGATTACAATACCGATGCTTATCGTGTCGACCTTGCGCTCAGCGGCCCCTACCTGGGTTTCTCTGTCGGGTTCTGAAACTTTCCGCGCCGGCAATGTCCTCCTGCGAGGCTACCACAGCGCCACCGGGTTGATGATCATCTGCACCGCGCCCTTGATACGCGCCTGCCCCAGCACAAACATGAATTCATGTACCCGCTCCCGGGCCAGCCGACCGGTGTTCATGGTTTCGAGCAGGTAGATACCCTTGTTGCGCAAAAATTCGATGTGGCCGTAGAACACCTTGTCACCGCCCACAGGAGGCACCGCATCAACGCCCCAGGTATCCGCCCCTACCGCCATCGGCTCCAGTGACGCCAGATAGCGTGACGCCTCGTTGGTCAGGCCCGGCTCGCCGGCCGCCCAGGCAGTCGGCTCGGACTGCAGCATCCCGTCTGTCCAGCCGGTATGGAACAGCACGACATCACCCGGGCGGATCTCGATCCCCTGGGATTTCGCCGCGGCTTTGATGTCGGCCGCGCTGATACCCTGCCCCGCTGCCATCATGGCGACACCAAAATACCCGGCCATATCCAGCAGCACACCACGGCCCACCAGGGGCGGCACATTGTGTGTGCCGAGTTTTTTCAGGCCGCTGATATCGATGAAGTCCACTGCTTCGTTGCAGTTGTAATAGGTACCTGCCTCCCCCATATGGCCGAGACCATCGAGCTGCGGTCCAACGCCAAACCACAACTGGGCCATATCATCGTTGTAGACCAGGTCCCAGCCAAACTGGGGCTGGAGGGAGCGACCGTTATGCTGGCCCGGCTGTACCACCTGCAATGCGAATGAACGCGGTGGGAAGGCGGGCATGGCGGGGTCGACCACGATGCCCAGGGGGTGGCTCTCACCCTTCTTCACCAGCTTTACTGCCATCAGCACCTGCTCGGGCGACACGTGGTTGGCAGCACCGATTTCGTCCTCCGCACCCCACCGGGAGGGTTGGCATTGTTCCGCGCCAAACCCGGGAGCTGCCAGCAGGAGTGAGAATGCCAGTGCGATTGCGCCGTTATTACAGAATAGTTTTATCATCGGTTTTACCTGTTTTTGCTGTTATTTCGGCGAGCGGCAAGCTCGCGCCCGCAACGTGGTTTTCCTGCTTTGTGTTTAGTGCAGATCACACATATAAGCAAGCGGCGGCCACCGCCCAATACAGTTTTGGCATGTGTGGCCGTATCGTGGTGAAATACCACGACCCAAATTAAAACGGAACCGCCATTGAAACTGTATTCCTACTACCGCTCTTCCGCCGCCTACCGGGTACGTATTGCCCTTAACCTGAAAGGAATGCCATACGACTATGTGCCGGTAAACCTGCTGACGGGCGAGCAGAAAGGCGTGGCCTACACGACGCGCAACCCACAGGGGCTGTTGCCGGCACTGGAACTGGAAAGCGGGGAAACGCTCGCCCAGTCTCTGGCGATCCTCGAATGGCTGGAGGAAAGCTGCCCACCGCCAGCGCTGCTGCCCCACGATCCGCTGCTGCGGGCCAGGGTACGCTCGCTGGCCTACCATATTGCCTGCGACATTCACCCACTCAACAATCTTTCAGTCACCGGCTATCTTCGGGACCATCTCGGGGCGGGCGAGGATGAGGTTCACCAATGGTACTGCGCCTGGGTGGATCGCGGCTTCAGCGCGATCGAGCAGGGCCTGGCACAGACCATGGGCGATTGCTGTTTCGGCGACCAACCCACCCTGGCCGATGTCTGCCTTGTGCCCCAGGTTTACAACGCCTATCGTTTCAAGGTGCCCATGGAAAACTATTCCAACATCCGCCAGGTCTATCAGCACTGCAACTCGCTGGAGGCCTTCGAGCGCGCAGCGCCCGAAGCACAGCCGGACGCATGATTACGACTGCGGGCGCTGGCAATCATCGCTACCGCCGGGCTATCAAGGTGTATCGTCGCGAAACATCACGCTGACCCGGTTGGTCGATGACGGCCAGTTGGGTATATTCAGAGCCGTGGTCTCCCCGCCGCGGGTGACCAGGGACACCTCCACGGTTCCCGTGCCCTCAAACATCGAAGGAATGAAAACGTCGGCACCGGTGAGAAAAGTCAGAAGATTCAGAGGAAATATCTCTCCCTTTTCCAGATCGGTGGTCTGGTCACTGCCCTGATCGAACAGGAACACCGCGATATTCACGCCCGTGCGCGGACTGATCGCGGGGGTCAGTACATTCAGGCCGTCGACAAACAGTTCGTCACCAGCTGCGCCCTGGTCGCCCCAGAATTCACGCATCCGCAGCACTACCATCCCGCTGCTGGCGTCATCAACAGGAATAAATTCCTCGATGCCCTCCCCTGGCCGGCTTGATAGCAGCCGGACAAAGTAATTGTCGTGCGTATACGGTTCGGGATAGAAGTGGTGGACCGAATCGGCCGGGAAAGTGTCCGTGGCCGTGCGCAGCAGGGCGAATTCATAGCGTTGCTTCGGGTCGAGTTTGATGGGACCGAATTCACCGGAAGAGCTGGTAGTCAATGTTTGCACTGGTTTATCGGCACTGCGCTGCCCGGTGGCGTCATCAATCTTCCAGACCTGCAGGGTGGCACCAGCGAAGCCAATGTTTTCAGGAAAGTAAAGTGCCCGGCCCGCGACGTTGACCTTGCCGGATTTCGTGGGTGTTACGGCCGTCGTCCTGGCTTCCACGCCTGTCAAAAAGCGATACATCAGCGCGAATGCTTCAGCCGAAGTTGCGGTTTCCGTATGAGACTTGTTTGGAAAATAGTAATTGGCGGCCGGGTCCGGCCCGATCTGGGCATTGCTATTGTCTTCGCGCCGGTTGTAACCACTGTTTGCCGAGTTCCACTCACCCCATATCCCGATGCCAGGCACACCACCGGGCAGTTCCTCCGGCGAGCGACCATCAATATTGACGTACCTGGCGACTTTCTCCGGTCCGTTGAAGGCAGGATCATCAAGGTATGCCGTCCACACGCTGGTGCCACGGGAATGTCCCACCGCGTATACCTGCGTGACCCCGGCTTCACTGCGGACCTTGTCTATAAAGCTGTCGAGGTCATCCAACGGGTTGTCTGTATTGCTGGTATCGTATTCAAAGGCGTATAACAGGTCCTGCGGATACCCGTTGCTGGTGAAGCGCATCGCCTGGGTTTCGAACTGCTGCGCAGAGCCGAACTGACCATGGACGAATACGATAGGCAGCCGCTCCTGCACCGGGCCGCCATCGCTATCAGAGCACCCTGTTACCTGGGCCAAAGCCAGCAGACTGAAGACTAGCCCGCATAGTCGAATTGTATTGAGCATCTACCTTCCCTTTTCCAAGCCGATTCGAACGATACGCCGGATAAGCAGCAATCTGGCAATTTACCACGGTACTGCAGCACCTGCTACGCGAGCGCATATATACGGCCCGCGCGCTGGTTATATGAAAGTGCTTTACGCTATCATCCCCAGCCCTTGTAACAAGATATGACATCGATGAGCAAACGATTACTGGCCGAATGGTATCCGCAGGACGCCATCCAGATAGCCTGGCCCCACGCGGGCACCGACTGGGCTCGCCTGTTGCCGGATATCGAGGCGTTCTACTACGAACTCGTGGATATCCTGAGCCACCAGCAGCAGGTCGTGATTGCCGCGGACCCGAGCCTAGAAAGCGAGAGAATACTGGGGGAGCTGTCCCTGCGCGGCGCCAACCTGGGTAACGTGCGCTGGTTCAAGGTCGCCACCGACAACACCTGGGCGCGCGACCACGGCCCCATTGCCGTGGGTGAGGCGAGCGCTATCGAACTGCTCGACTTCCAGTTCAATGCCTGGGGCGACAAGTACGGCTCCAGCCTGGACAATGCGATCAACCACGCAATCGACAGCCAGCATGGTTACGGCGTGCCGCTGCGCTCCGTGGATTTCGTACTGGAGGGCGGCTCCATCGAAACCGATGGGCTGGGTACCCTGCTAAGCACCACCACCTGCCTGCTCAATCCCAACCGCAACGGGGGAATGGCCCTCGTTGACGTCGAAAAGCACCTGCGTGAGCACCTTGGTATCGAGCGTTTCCTGTGGCTGCAGCACGGCCACCTCGCGGGGGATGACACCGACGCCCATATCGATACTCTCGCCCGCTTCGTCGACCAGCACACCATTGCCTATGTCCAGTGTACCGACACGAACGATGAGCATTACAGCGCGCTGTCGCTGATGGAAAACGAACTGCAGGCCTTCCGCCAGGCGGACGGTGCACCCTACCGGCTGGTGCCCCTGCCGCTGCCAAACGCCATCAGCAATGCCAGCGGTGACCGCCTGCCCGCCACCTATGCGAATTTCCTGATCACCAACCGCAGCATACTGCTGCCGGTGTACGGCGACCCCGCGGACCAGCAGGCGATCGCCGCGCTGAGCGCCGTATCGGGCGAGCGCAACGTGGTGCCAGTCAATTGCCGCACCCCTATCGAGGAATTCGGCAGCCTGCACTGCCTGACCATGCAACTACCCGAAGGAACGCTCTCCCATGCTTAAAGTCGCACTTGTCCAGCAAACCTGCAGCGCCGATGTCGCGGCAAACCAGGCGGAATCCGAACATCAGGTACGTCGGGCAGCGTCCCAGGGGGCGCAGCTGGTGGTGCTGCAGGAGTTGCACTCGGGCCTGTATTTCTGCCAGACCGAGGACACTGGCCAGTTCGACCTCGCGGAACCCCTGGATGGCCCCACCCGCCAGCGCTTTGAGGCGCTGGCTGCGGAGCTCGACATCGTGCTGGTGATATCGATATTCGAAAAGCGCGCCACCGGCCTCTACCACAACACTGCGCTGGTAATGGACGCCGGCAATGGCTGCGCCGGCTATTACCGTAAAATGCATATACCCGACGACCCGGGGTTCTACGAAAAATTCTACTTCACCCCCGGCGACGCCAGCGGTGAACTGCACGGCTTCCGGCCCATACAGACCCGGGTAGGCAAGCTGGGGGTACTGGTATGCTGGGACCAGTGGTACCCCGAGGCCGCCCGGTTGATGGCGCTGGCGGGGGCTGACATGCTGATATACCCCACCGCCATCGGCTGGAATCCGGCAGACGACGCGGCGGAAAAAGAGCGCCAGCTGGCGGCTTGGCAGATTGTGCAGCGCGGCCACGCGGTGGCCAACGGCCTGCCGGTAATTGTTCCCAACCGCACGGGCACCGAGCTGTCTCCCGATGGTGAGAAAATCGATTTCTGGGGGCACAGCTTCGTGGCCGGACCCCAGGGCGAGATTCTGGCGGAAGCTCCGGCGAGCGAGCCCGCCACGCTGCTGGTGGACGTGGACCTCAGGCGCAGCGAGGATGTGCGGCGCATCTGGCCCTTCCTGCGAGACCGCCGGGTGGACGCTTACCAGAAAATTGTCAGTCGGTTTATTGACTGATTCGATTGTTAGCGCCACAGAATGTGACTATGTTTATAGGCTGTTGATCCATGCCCGTACCGGGCGCGGTGCCGGTTTCTGCCTGGCCTTTCACCGGAGGTCGACGGAAAGGATAACCGGGCATTACAGGAGCAGAACATATGAACGTTGTCGAATCATTGCGTGCCCTCATTGGCGAGAAAGCCGTACTGGATGCCGCCGATGTAGCCACCCGGTCCGCCGGGGTCTGGCGACCGGATAACCTGCAGGCTGCCGCCCTGGCGCGACCCGCCAATACCGATGAAGTGGCGCAGATCATGCGCTGGTGCCACGCCAATAAGGTGGCTGTGGTCACCCAGGGCGGGCTTACCGGGCTGGTCCACGGCAGCGACGCGGCACCGGAGCAGGTGATAGTGTCCATGGAGCGCATGCGCGGTATCGAGGAGATCAACCCGCAGCAGCGCACCGCCACGGTAGAGGCCGGGGTTACCCTGCAGGCATTGCAGGAAGCAGTAGAGGAACACCAGCTGATGTTCCCGCTTGACCTGGGCGCCCGGGGCACCGCGACCCTGGGAGGCAATGCGGCCACCAACGCGGGCGGCAACCGGGTGATTCGCTACGGCATGATGCGCGACATGGTGCTGGGCATGGAAGCCGTGCTGGCAGACGGCACGGTGGTCTCCTCGATGAATCACCTGATCAAGAACAATGCCGGCTACGACCTCAAGCAGCTGTTTATGGGTTCGGAGGGCACCCTGGGTATCATCACCCGGCTGGTGCTGCGCCTGCGGGAGCAGCCCGTTACACGCAACATGGCCTTCGTGGGGCTGGACAACTTTGACCACCTCGCCAGCTTCCTGCGGCACATGGACCGCGCCCTCGGTGGCACGCTGTCGGCTTTTGAGGTGATGTGGCAGGACTTCTACCGGCTGGTGACAACACCGCCCGCGAAGGGCAATCCGCCCATTGCCCAGGACTACCCCTACTACGCGCTGGTGGAGAGCCAGGGGGCGGACCTCGAACTCGACACACTGCGCTTCAACAACGCGATGGAGTCTGCCTATGAATCAGGCCTGATCGTGGATGCGGCCATCTCCCAGTCAGAGACCGATTGCCACCATTTCTGGGAGCTGCGGGACGACGTGGAGCAGGTAATGCACGGCGGCCTTCCCATAATTTTTGATATTTCCCTGCCGGTCGAGGAAATGGAAAAATACAGCGCCGGTTTGCAGGACAATCTGCCGGCGGCCATCGGCGAGCACAAGCTGTATATCTTTGGACACCTGGGGGACGGCAACCTGCATGTCGCCGTGCAGGTAAAGCCGGAGGATTACCTGCGCCTGCGCCCTATTGTAGAACAGCAGGTGTACTCGCCACTCGCGGCCTTCCAGGGCTCAGTGTCCGCCGAACACGGTATCGGCCTGGAGAAAAAACCCTACCTGCATATCAGTCGCTCTGAAACCGAAATAGCGCTGATGCGTAATCTGAAAACAGCGCTGGATCCGCAGGGCATACTCAACCCCGGCAAAATACTTTGAGCGCTGCACGCGCCTGATCGGTCGCGCTCGGCATGGCTTTGCTTTCTGCCATAAATCAACACGGCCAGCGGGTACCGGAATGCGCCTGCGCCTGATGCCTGAGCTGCGCCTGTCATACCTGCTACTGGCAGGCCTCTTGCACAGCATGGCCAGCGATGCCGGCATCACGGCTCAGCAGCTGCAGCGACTCGACGGCGACCTCACGCCGGTGGGCGCGGAGCGGGCCGGTAATGCGAACGGTACCATTCCCCCCTGGACCGGCGGCCTGGCGCAACAATCGCTAGACCCCGCAGTCGGCTACCTCGACCCCTACGCAGACGACCCCATTCTCTTCACGATCGACGCGGCCAACGCCGATCAGTACAGCGAACAACTGGCGCCGGGCCACAAAGAGCTGTTCAGGAAGTATCCCGACAGTTACCGGATGCACGTCTACCCGACCCGCCGCAGCGCTAACTGGCCGCAGGATATACTCGCCGAGGTCAGTAAACAGGCTCCCCTGGCCGCCACGGACGGTTACGCCCTGCTCAACGTGGGCCGCAGCGCGGTGCCGTTTCCGATCACCGACGACCCGCTGCAGATGATGTGGAACCACTCGCTGCGCTGGCGCGGCGGCTCGGTAAGACGGATCTACAACTGGTTTCCGGTGGATGCCCGGGGCCGCTATTTTAACGTCAGGATCCTGGATATCCTCGTCTTTGACCAACAGGGGTATATGAAGGAATCACGGCCCAACCGCCTGGCGAACTTTTTGGCCGTGTATCTCGCGCCCGCCAATATCGAGGGGCAGATTACCCTGCTCTGGGAGCCCATCGATGAGACCGAGCAAAGTCGCCAGACCTGGAAATACGAGACCGTTTCGCGCCGGGTGGTGAGGGTACCCAGCCTTGCCTACGATGATCTGGACCCGCGCACCCAGGGCCTGCGCACCTCTGACCAGTACGACGGCTGGAACGGCGCCCCCGACCTTTACGACTGGAAACTGCTGGGCAAGCGGGAAATGCTCATCCCCTACAACAGCTACAGGCTGAGTTCGAAAAAACTGAAATACGCTGACATTCTCCGGCCGGGACACATCGACCCCGATGTGCTGCGCTACGAACTGCATCGCGTCTGGGTTATCGAGGCCACCCTGCGACCGGGCAAAAAGCACCGCTACCAACGGCGGACCTTCTACCTGGATGAGGACACCTGGCAGGTGTCGATGGAGGAGGATTATGACAGCGATGGCCGACTGTGGCGCTTCGGCAATCACCCGGCGATGCAGTTCTACGATGTGCTGGTGCCCTGGTACAGCGCTACGATACATCACGATTTCAAATCGGGCGCCTACCTCGCCAGCGACCTGGACAACGAGTCTGCGCTGCCGCGCAAATGGGGCTTCATGGGTGACATCAACGATTTCCTGCCGGTGAACCTGCGCCGCCTCGGTACCCGTTGATGGTATCGATGGCCACCGCAGCACACCCTGACCGATCTTACGCGCGCGCGGCGCTGCTTGTCGCGGCATGCGCAATCCCGGGCGCCATGCATGTCCACTCCATGCCCTTTCAGGTCAGCGATGATATCCGCGGTATGTGGAACAACAGGCTGGTAATCGGTACCGCTATCCGGGCAAAGGACGCGGACAAACAGCTGGCAGGCTTCAACAACGCCGGCGAGTACCCCGGCGCGAAAGGTGCCATCAGTGCGGGCGATGACGGCAACCTGAACTACAGCAAGGGGGACGTGCTTGGCGCGCCCCTGGTCTACACCACCGACATCGAGCTGCGCTACCGCAACCGCTTCGGCGTCTACGGCAAGGCGCGTGCCTGGTATGACTATGCCAATGAGAATAACCACGTACCCCATGGCAGCGTCGCCAACGGTTATGTGCCGGACCAGAAGCTCGATGACAGCAACTACTACGACTACAACGAATTCTCAAGCTACGAACTACTGGACCGCTATGTCTACGGCAACTGGAATTTAGGCGCTACCAGGCTGACGGCGCGGCTTGGCCACCAGACCATAAACTGGGGAGAAAGCCTGCTGCACACCGGCATCAACGCCTTCAACCCCATCAATTTCTCAGCACTCAGCCGCCCCGGGGTACGCCAGGACGACGCGCTGGTGCCGGTGAACCGGGTCTACACCAACGTCATTACGCGCAACGGTGTCAGCATAGAGGGCTTCTACGCACTGGGCTGGGATGAGTCCAGGCTGCCGCCCTGCGGCACGCTGGCGCAGCCCGTCGACGCCATCGCCGACCCGGGGTGCACCGCCGCCACGGCCGCCGCCCCCCTGAGCGACCGGCAGCAGTACGCTTTCGCGCCATCCGGGCAAAACCCGCTTCTCACGCCACGGGTGTCATCGCAAAAACCGGGTGATGGAAACCAGTACGGTTTGTCTGCACGCTACTTCGTCGAAGCCCTGGACACCGAGTTAGGCCTGTATTACGTGAACTTCCATGCCACGACCCCGGTACTCGATATTTCGCTGTGTGACAACGGGCCGGAGGGCTGTTCCGCCCTCGACGGCCTGGCGCTGCCCCTGAACTATCATGAAGACGTACAGGCTTTCGCCATATCCGCCGTCACCGGGGTGCGCAACCTGGCACTTTCGGCCGAATTAAGCCATTTCCGCGACCTGCCGGTACAGCGCAATTTTCCGGAACTGATCGAGAGCGCGACGAAAAACCAGGGTATTTACGCCACCAGGATGGCGGCTACGGGCAATGGGCAGTTGTTCGATGGCGGCTGGGAGGCCAATCGCAGCCAACTCCTGCTGGGAGGCCAACTGGACCTGTCCTCAGCGGTGCGTCTCGTTGAGGCATCGCTGGCGGCAGAGATCTCCGGCCAGTGGGTGAGCAACCTGCCGGGCAACGACGAGGAGAGGATAGGACGCAATGGCAACTGGGGAGCCGCGGCTGTCAACGGTGTATGTCCAATACGAACCCAGGGCACGGAGGGCGGCTGCAAGACCGACGGCTTTGCCACCGACTACAGTTGGGGCTACCGCCTGTTCAGCGTCATCTCCCTGCCTCGCCCCGCCCGCGGCGTGGACCTGAGGACCCTGCTGGCCTGGAACCACGATGTGGATGGCTACGCGGTTGACGGCACTCTCGTCGAGGGACGCCGCTTGATCAACCTGCGCTTACAGCTGGTTTTCCAACGTGCCTGGTTTTTGGAGCTGGGCCGGACCTGGATCAATTCAAATACGGACTACGACCCCGCGCGCGATAAAGACACCTATACCATCGCTGCCGGTGTCTCGTTCTGAAACCCGCTGCCTACCCACGCTCTACCGCCCGGTCCAGCCTGCCGGCGTCAGGCACCAACGGTTTGTCCAGTATTTCGAGTATGAGGTCGTCGCGCCCGTAGGGATCGCGCTTGAACTCGACTGCGCCGTTGTCCTGCACCTGGACTGTCCAGTAGACAAGGTAAATGGGCACTGGTTCGCGCAGGGAGACGCGCCGGGTCCGCTTGTCCGCTATGGCTGCGTTGACAGCAGACAGATCCCATTGGTCGGGATCGTTCAACACCAGCACGGCCAGCTGCTCGGCGTTTTCGACCCGGATGCAGCCCGAGCTGAAGGTGCGTTCGCTGCGCCTGAACAGATCCCGGCTGGGTGTGTCGTGCAGGTATACCATGTGCTCATTGGGAAACATGATCTTAAGCCGCCCCAGCGCATTTGCCGGACCCGGCCGCTGGCGGATCATGTACGGGAAGCCCTGCCGCGGGTAAAGGTCCCAGTTCACGGCACCAGGATCCACCTCCGTGCCGTCCATGGCCAGCACCTGCATATCCCGTTTCCTGAGATAATCGGGGTCGCGCTTGATAGCCGGCAACACGTCATTTTTGAAGATCGTCGGCGGCACCGTCCAGGTCGGGTTGAATTCAATATAGGTGATGGAGTCGCTGAATACCGGTGTACTGCGGTAGGGGCGCCCGACCTGGGCCCGCCCCTCAAACAGGCGCTGGCCA
>JAHEBL010000094.1 GCA_024642265.1 Haliea sp.
CCAGGGGAGGTTCTCGGTACTCGCCAGACAGGACTGATGGAATTTCGAATCGCCCAGCTGCCTGCACACAAGCACCTGCTGGAGGAGGTACAGAGCATCGCCGACCTCATCCGCCGCCGCCATCCGGAGCTGGCCGACGCGCTGGTGCAGCGCTGGACAGGCTCAAAGCAGGCCTTCGGTAACGTCTAGAGTACCGCGTCACTCATTTTGTCAGGTGCGCCGAGTCGGGGTTCCCGAACAGCTTGCGCCAGCGCTGCTCCAACCCGGCGACACCAATGGCCTCCAGGGTCGCTATATTGCGCGCGGGAATCTCGTCCGGGTCGCTGTCCTCCGCCAGCACCCGGGACAACATCTCCTCCCGCAGCAGGTGGATCAGCGGGTAGGGTGAGCGATTGCTGTAATGGCTGGCGCCACCAGGCGGCTCGCCGGCAAACTGGTAGCGCGGGTGAAAGCTTGCCAATTGCACCAGGCCATCCAGCCCCGCCTCAGCCAGCAGCACCCGGGCTTCATCAAGAAAATCCAGGTACGCCTCGAATTCGTCGAGAGCCGCGGGAAACACCAGCAGGGTGGTGGCGATTTCCTGCTCGCTACTGCGTTGCAACAGGTCCAGCTCCTGCAGGAAGCTACGCCGCAAGGACGCGCTGTCATCGGCAGTGCACACGGCGATGCGCAAGCTGTCCGCCCCCAGCAGCGGGCGCGCAAAAGGACAGAGATTCAGGCCGACAACCACCTCGGCCAGCCAGGTTCGGATCCGGGCTTCAACAAAAGCCGGCGTCAGCGGCTCATCCGCCCCAGGAGTCATCAGTCCATGATAGCCGGCAGCTCTTTCTGCAAGGCCATCTTGTCTTTGGTCGCCTCCCCGGTGAGGGCGAAGCCCAGCAGCTTGCCGCTGCCGTCACGGAACTCCGCTTTAACGTTGCTGCCGTCAGCCGAAATGGACCACTCACCCTCAGCCCCCGCCGCCGGCGGCGCCACCACTACCGGGCAAGCCGGAGTTTTGATGGTCACCGGCATGGCGGGATAGCTGACCTCGGTGGGCTCTCCCGCCAGAGTCTTGCCCAGGGCGCGGGCCGCCGCCATCAGCGGGGCAACATAGACCAGCACATGGCCTTCCACTTCGGCGCAATCGCCCAGGGCATAGACATTGGGTGCGCTGGTCTCCAGCAGCCGGTTGGTGACGACTCCGCGGTTGGTCGCGATACCCGAGGCCTTGGCAAGGCCGGTGCGGGGGCGCACACCCACGGCGGACACCACGATGTCAGCCGCGATCGTTGCGCCGTTGTTCAGGCTCACCAGAACCCCGCTGTCGGTCTTGTTCACTGCGGTCACCAGTGGACCAAAATGAAATTTCGCGCCTTTCGCTTCCAGCGCGCCCTGTACCGCCTTGCCCGCGGGCTCGGGCAACAGGGTCGGCAGGCAATAGCCCAGCGGATCCACTGCCTCCACCTCGAAACCACCGTTGATCAGGTCATTGGTAAACTCACAGCCGATCAGGCCGCCACCAATGATGCAGACCTTTTTCACCTTGTTCTTGGCGATAGCCGTGCGGAAATCGTTGTAATCCAGCAGGTCATTGACCGAGTAAACCAGCTCCAGAGCATCGCCCTGGATCGGCGGGCTGATCACCTCGGCCCCGACCGCCAGCACCAGCTTGCTGTAATGGATGGCGGTCTGGGCATCGCCCACCTTGATCAGCTGCCCGGCGGTATCGATTTCGTTCACCCGGGTCATGGTCCAGACGCTGGCCTTGAGCAACCTGGCCATGCTGCCCGCGTCGAGCTGCGCCAGGTCATTGGCTTCGTGATTCTTGGTGTAGCCGGTGGACAGCATGGGCTTGGAGTAGGAGCGGCCGTCATCAGAAGTGATGAGGATAAGCGGGGTGCTGTCGTCGTGCTTGCGAAACTCCTTGGCCAGCCCGTAACCCGCCAGCCCTGTTCCGAGAATAACAACCGGTGCATGCACCTTGTCGACGACCGGTTCCTCGTGGTGAGGGGTGTCGTCCACCGGCGCTTCCTCGAGCAACTCAAAGTCCTCTTTGCCGACGCCGCAGTCCGGGCACAGCCAGTCCTCCGGGACGTCTTCCCAGCGGGTGCCGGGCGCGATGCCATCGTCAGGCCACCCTTCCTTTTCATCATAGATCAGGCCACAAACGATACATTCGTACTTGCTCATATCTGTTCTCGCTATGCTTCGCCGGTGTACAGGCCGTTTCTGCCCATCCTCTGACAGGCTCGGGCTGAACAGTAAACTGCGGGATTATGGTCAAAAACCGGATCGCAACACTATAGGGTTGTGGTTAAATTGTGCAAGGGTTTTGTCCCCGGAAGCCAGCTGCGACGGGGCCTGGCCCGCACTTGCAAGCCCGCGCTCTATCGCGCATCCTCGCCACTTCCACCGCAAGCGACGAGCCAGCACTTCGTGCCCAAGCAAAACAGTCCACGCCACATCGACCGCGAACCCGGATGGCGCCCGACCCGACAATACACTGCAGCAGATCTGCCGGCAGCCATGCGCTCCTGGCTGCTTGACGATGGCTCACTGACGGTTCGCCTGACTGAACTGGACCTGGGCGAATTCCGCGTGCAGCGCCTCTACCAGGGGTGGCAGCTGCCACTGCTGACGGAAAGCCGATTGCTGGGTGTCGCTCCGCGGCAGCGGGCCCTGGTGCGAGAGGTAGGCCTTACACTGGCAGGCCAGGCGGTGGTTTTTGCACGCAGCGTGTTCCCCGTTGCCAGCCTCACCGGGGACCTCGCCCACCTGCGCTACCTGCGCAACAAATCCCTGGGAAGCATCCTGTTCAGTCACCCCGGCATGCGTCGCAGCCCCTTCGAGCTGGCCCTGATGCCGGGCGACAGCGACTACCTGCCCCCCCAACTGCGACAGGCGGACCCGGCCTGGGGCCGGCGCTCACGTTTTGTTATCGGCGGGCGCAGCCTGATGGTGAGCGAGGTGTTCCTGCAGAGCTTCACGCCATGGAACGCGGTGCTGGCGGTACATCGGGGCCGGCGCGGCAGTGTCATACCCGGTTAACGCTGCAATTATTGCGTCAACGCAGTAAGCTTGGGCGTTTCCGGGGCACTCACAGACAATCGCATGGCGAGCCACTCAAAGACCAGCGCACTGCTGCAACTCATCCGCTTTGACAGGCCGATAGGCACCCTGCTGTTGCTGTGGCCAACCCTGTGGGCGCTGTGGATCGCGGCGCGGGGCACCCCGGACTACATGCTGCTGGCGATTTTTGTGGCGGGAACCTTCCTGACCCGCTCCGCCGGCTGCATCATCAACGACCTGGCCGACCGGCGGGTGGACGGGGCGGTCAAGCGCACCACCGGCCGACCGCTGGTAACGGGAGCGGTGACGGAAAAAGAAGCGCTGGCACTGTTTGTCGCCCTGATGCTGCTGGCCTTCGTGCTGGTACTGTTTACCAATGCACTGACCATTGCGCTGTCACTGGTGGCGGTGCTGCTGGCCTCTACCTATCCCTTCATGAAGCGCTATACGCACCTGCCACAGGTGGTACTGGGGCTGGCATTTTCATGGGGCATCCCGATGGCGTTCGCCGCCCAGACAGGCGAACTGCCAGCCGCGCTCTGGCTGATATTTCTGGGCAACCTGTGGTGGATCGTGGCCTATGACACCAAGTACGCCATGGTCGACCGGGACGACGATATTCCCGCCGGCGTCAAGTCCACAGCCATCCTGTTCGACCGCTACGACCGCCTGGCCATTGCCGTGCTGCAGCTGCTGTGCCTGTTTACCCTCTATCTGGCCGGACTGGCTTTTGCCCTGGGCGCTTATTTCAACCTTGCGCTACTGGTATGCGCCGGCCTGTTCGGCTACCAGCAATACCTGATACGCAAGCGCGAGCGCGACGCCTGTTTCAAGGCTTTCCTGAACAACAATTGGGTTGGCATGGCCATTTTCGCGGGCATCGTCCTGCACTACGGCGTGTAAATGAGCAGGTCGATGAATGTAAATGCGGAGTTTCTCGCCAGCCTTGACGCTATTTCCGCCAGCGAGTGGAACGCCATTACCGGCACCGACTACCCCTTCCTGCGGCATGAGTTTCTGCATGGCCTGGAGCAGACCGGCTGCACCCGGGCGGATACCGGCTGGCAGCCCTGCCACCTGCTGCTGCGCGATGCAGCGGGCATCCTGGCGGTCATGCCCACCTACCTCAAGTCCCACTCATACGGGGAATACGTATTTGACTGGTCCTGGGCGGATGCCTGGCAGCGCAGCGGGCTGGAGTACTATCCCAAGCTGGTGAGCGCCATCCCCTTCACTCCCGCCACCGGCCCACGCCTCTGTATCCGCGGGGGCGCGGATACCGACAGGACCTGGGACGCTGCGCTACAGGCCATCCGCCAGTTTGCACAAAAGCAGGGTATTTCCTCATGGCACCTGCTGTTTCCGGAGGAGCAGGTGGCGTCACGACTGCTGGAAGCCGGCTTACACCGGCGCACCGCCACCCAGTTTCACTGGTTCAACCAGGGCTATGCCAGCTTTGATGATTTCCTCGCAGGATTTACCAGTCGCAAGCGCAAAAGCCTGCGGCGCGAGCGGGCGCGGGTGGCGGAGCAGGGACTGACGCTCAGGACGCTTCGCGGCAGTGAAATTACAGCGCAGCAATGGCTGCAGTTTCACAATTTTTACCAACAAACCTATGCCAAGCGCAGCGGCCACGGTGGTTATCTTACCCGGGCGTTCTTCACAGAGACCGCCCCACGGCTGGGTGAGCAGGTCATCATGGTACTGGCCTACCTCGACAGCCGGGCCGTGGCCGGCGCACTGTATTTTCGCTCCGGCGACACGCTTTACGGGCGCTACTGGGGCTGTGAGCGGGAGTACGACTGCCTGCATTTCGAGGCGTGCTACTACCAGGGCATCGAGTACTGCATCGCCAACGGGCTGCAAAAGTTCGATCCCGGCGCCCAGGGCGAACACAAAATCCAGAGGGGTTTTCGCCCGGTCCCCACATGGTCTAACCACTGGATAGCGGATCCGCGGCTGTCGGCCGCGGTGGGCGACTTCACCCGCAGCGAGGCACAACACAATCGGGCCTACCTGGAGGGTGCGGCCACCCTCTTGCCCTTCCGGCAAGCCCGGGACTGATTTTCCGGTAAGCCGGGCCGCCCCGGACCCATTGGCACCGACTTGAGCGCGAAGTCCGGCGTCGAAGCGAGCATGGCTTGTCGGGACTCGCCGTAAATACATCCATGCAGGCTCTTATCGCGCATCCATGCGCCCAACGGTCCCGCCAAACCATGCTCGCTTCGACGCCTACATGTTCAAATTCAGCGTGTGTAAGCGCCATTGGGGCTAGGGCGGCTTGCTCTTGTGGGCCAAAGTATGGGCATGCTGCTCCCAGTTCCGGCCGTCGAATTCGCATACCGTCACCGACACCGGCCGGGTGTCGAGGCAGTTTACGTTCACATCGATGCCGTCCGGGTTGGAACGCGGCGTATAGAACGGCTTGATGCCACAGTGGCGGCAGAAGGTGTGCCTGGCCACGCCCGTATTGAAGGTATACGTGGTCAACGCATCACTTCCCGCGAGCAGTTCGAACTGGCTGGCGGGCACTATCAGGTGCAGGAAACCGGCCTTGCTGCAGATGGAACAGTTACAGCGTTCCACCTCGAGATGCCCGGGGGCCTCGACCGCGAAGCGCACCGCGCCGCAATGACAACTTCCCAGGTAATGCATGGGTACCTCCAGACCGGTAGCAGAAAAGCCTGCGGCTAGGCCTTGTGCCAGACCAGCAGACGATTATTCGCCGGCATCTCATTATCCGCCTTCAGGCTGAAGCCGGCATGGGCTGCCAGGGCGTCCACCGCCTCAAAATCGCGAATGGCGCTGTCCGGATGCTGCTGCGCCAGCCACTGGTCAAAGCGGGCATTGCTCTCACTGGTGTATTCGCCGCGATAGTTGAACGGGCCGTAGACTGCCAGCACCACGTCGGTGGCGGCATGCCTGGCCAGCCCGGCAAAAAGTTTTTCGACGGCGGCATACGCCATGATGTGAAGGCTGTTCGCCGTAAACAGCGCATCCGGCACGGCCAGCGGCCAGGGATCTGCGCGCACATCCAGAGCTTTGGGTGACAGCAGGTTGGTTCCCCCGCATGCGCTGCAGCGCGGTCGCAGCAGCGCCATGCTCTCCGGCAGTTCGGTGGGCTGCCACCGCAGCCAGGGCATACTGGCGGCGAAGTGACAGGCGTGCTGACCGGTGCCACTGGCTATTTCCAGCACTTCGCTCCGGTCGGCGAAGACATGGCGCAGCACCTCGAGGATGACCGCCCTGTTATTTTCGCAGGACTGGGAGAAGGGCAGGGAATCCATGTTCACCCGGGGATGTCGCGGGTAAACACCAGCTCGCGGGCGGTGGACTCCGCCTTGTTGTAGCGGTAGCCGCCCGTCCTGAATTTCTTCAGGTCCGCAGGCTCGGTGAGCTCGCGCTCGATGATAAAGCGCGCCATCTGGCCCCGGGCTTTCTTCGCGAAAAAGCTGATGATCTTGTACTTGCCGCCCTTGAGGTCCTTGAATACCGGCGTGATGATCTCCGCGTCGAGTGCCCGCGGCCGCACCGCTTGAAAGTACTCATTGGAGGCCAGGTTCACCAGCACATTTGAGCCGGATTTCTTCAGCTCCCGGTTGAGCTCGGCGCTGATCGCATCGCCCCAGAATTCATAGAGATTCCTGCCGCCGCGGTTGGCGAACTTCAGGCCCATCTCCAGGCGGTAGGGTTGCATCAGGTCGAGCGGCCGCAGCAAACCGTATAGACCCGAGAGAATTCGCAGGTGTTGCTGGGCAAAGCCGAGCTGCGCGGTGCTGAGGCTGTCCGCATCGAGACCAGTATAGACATCGCCCCTGAAGGCCAGCACTGCCTGCTTGGCATTGTCCAGGCTGAAAGGCACCGCCCAGTTCATGAAGCGCCGGTGATTGAGCTCCGCAATTTGCTCACTGACGCCCATAAGTTCGCGGATATCCGCGGGACCAAGCGCCCGGGCATCCGCCACCAGGTCAGCCGAGCGCTCCAGAAAGCGCGGCTGGGTTGCCCTGCGCGTAGTGGGGGGAGTTTCAAAATCCAGCGTTTTGGCCGGTGAAATAACAGTCAGCATCTCGATATATCCGGGTATGGGAACAGTGCGGAATAAGTTTTCACGTCGGGGAAGCGCCTATGATACTCTGCGGCACAATAATCAAAAAGACTTATCCGACATGCCTGTACTGCGCGCCTGTGTGCATTACATAGACATTTTCACCGACCGCAGCGGTCGCCTGCTGGCATGGCTGGCACTGGCCATGGCCCTGATGACCACGTTCGTGGTAGTGCTGCGTTACGGTTTCAACGTGGGCTCGATAATGGCCCAGGAAGCCGTCACTTACATGCACGGTTGCCTCTTTATGCTGGGCACAGCCTACGCCCTGAAACACGAGTCCCATGTGCGGGTGGATATTTTCTATCGCAATTTCAGCCCGCGGACCCGGGCCTGGGTAAACAGCATCGGAGGTATCGTCTTCCTGATGCCGCTGTGCGCTTTCATAGGCTTTGCCAGCTGGAACTATGTCAGTGAGTCATGGATCGTTCGCGAGTCCTCGCCGGAACCGGGCGGCATTCCCGCCGTCTTCCTGCTCAAGAGTGTAATCCCATTGATGGCACTCAAGCTGTTCATGCAGGGTCTGGCGGAGGTACTTCGCAACGCCCTGGTCCTGGTGCACGAGCCCCCAGGCTAATGGACTTTATCTCACTGTACATGTTCCTGGCTGTGTGCCTGCTGTTGATGCTGGGCTACCCGGTCGCCTTCACCCTGGCGGGGACGGCCCTGGGATTTGCCGCAGTGGGTATTATCGCAGGCCATTTCGATGCCGGCTTCCTGGCGGCGCTGCCCGCTCGAATCTTCGGCACCATGAGTAACGACACCCTGATCGCTGTGCCGCTGTTTATCCTGATGGGGGTGATCCTGGAGAAGTCCAGGGTGGCGGAAGAGCTGCTCGGCAGCATGGCAAAGCTGTTCGGCACAATGCGCGGCGGGCTGGGTATTTCGGTCGTGGTAGTCGGTATGCTGCTGGCCGCCAGTACCGGCATCGTCGGTGCCACGGTAGTCACCATGGGGCTACTCTCCCTGCCCAGCATGCTGCAGGCCGGCTACCGTCCCTCCCTGGCAGCCGGCACCATCTGCGCAACCGGCACCCTGGGACAGATTATCCCGCCCTCTATCGCCCTGGTATTGCTGGGCGACATACTCTCCAATGCCTACCAGCGCGCCCAGCTCAATATGAACATCTTCAACCCCAAGACTGTTTCGGTGGGAGATTTGTTTGTGGGAGCGCTGCTACCAGGGCTGATGCTGGTAGCCATGTATATCCTCTACCTGCTGGTCTATGCCAGGATGAAACCAGACGCAGCCCCTCCCGCGCAGGTAGAGCACACCTCGGCTGGCGAGCTATTGCGAGGCTTGCTGCCACCGCTGTTACTGATCCTGGTAGTACTGGGATCTATACTCTCAGGCGCGGCCACCCCCACGGAGGCCGCGGGCATAGGCGCCACCGGTGCGTTAGTGCTGGCACTCGCCAAGGGCCAGATGACCGTGGCCCGGATGAGGGAGGTGGTGATTAACACCATGGAAGTGACAGCCATGGTATTCATGATCCTTATCGGTGCGGCAGTGTTTTCACTGGTATTTCGCGGCTTTGGCGGCGAGGAGCTGATCCACCATTTCTTCAACGACCTGCCCGGCGGTGTTGCCGCTGCCACCCTGGTGGTGATGCTGGTTATCTTCCTGCTGGGCTTTATCCTGGATTTCATCGAAATCACCTTCGTGGTGGTCCCCATCGTGGGCCCCATCCTGCTGGCCATGGGGGTAGACCCGATCTGGCTGGGTATTATGATAGCGATGAACCTGCAAACCTCTTTCCTTACCCCGCCCTTTGGTTTCGCCCTGTTCTACCTGCGCGGTGTTGCTCCCCCGGGCCTTACAACCAGTGCTATCTACCGGGGAGTTGTTCCCTTTATACTCATCCAGATTCTCGCCATGGCTGCCCTGTGGTACTGGCCCGCCATGGCCACCTGGTTGCCCGCACTGCTGAAACACTGAGTGCACACAAGTCACCAACCTGGAAATACAGGGCCGGACCATGAACGACATAGATACCACGCCATTGCCCCAGGGTGACCTCGCCCTGCAAACCGTCGCCATGCCAAAGGACACCAATGCCAACGGCGACATCTTTGGTGGCTGGCTGTTGTCACAGATGGATATCGCGGGGATGATCACCGCGAGCGATGTGGCGCGCGGTCGGGTGGCAACCGTGGCCATCGACGGCATGGCTTTCCTGACACCGGTTCACGTAGGGGCGGTCGTTTCATGCTACTGCGACGTGCTGGAAATCGGTCGCAGCTCTATTCGCATCATGGTGGAAGTGTGGATCAATTCACCCCATGACGGTGAACCCCTGAAAGTAACAGAGGGCGAGTTTGTATTCGTCGCCATCGACGAGGCCGGGCGCACCCGGGCCATCAAGAGCTAGGGAGCGCCACCCTCAGCCGCCGGCGCATCGATAACCAGGTCCCTGGCGTTGATGTAAGACTGCTCGGAGATGTGGTGGTAGTCCCGCACCCCGTCATAGAACTTCTTGTAGGACGCATAGACCCTGGCGGCCATCGGGTCATCCGCAACAAGCTGCTTCATCGCTGTCTCGCTGCCGCGGTAGAGGGCCAGCAATACATCGTCAGGCAGGCGCCTGAGCTGCACACCGTGATTGCTCACCAGATCCTCCAGGGCGGCGTTATTGCGTGCAGTAAACTCGTCCAGCATATCCTGGTTGGCGGCCCGGGCTGCATAGGTAACGATGGCCTGCAGGTCGGCCGGCAACGCCTCAAAGGCGTCCCGGTTGATAATGAATTCGAGCATCGACCCGGGTTCATGCCAGCCCGGATAGTAATAGTATTTCGCCACTTCATGCAGGCCCAGTGCCAGGTCGTTATAAGGGCCTACCCACTCGGCAGCGTCGATTACACCGGTCTGCAGCGAGGTGTACAGTTCACCCCCGGAAATACGAACAGCGGTACCGCCCGCCTGTGCGAAAACATCACCCGCAAGCCCGGGAATTCGCATTTTCAGGCCCTGCAGGTCCTCGACTGAATTGATTTCCCGGTTGAACCAGCCCGCCATCTGCACGCCAGAACTGCCGCCGGCAAAAGGTATGATATTGAACGGCGCATAGGCCTCGCGCCACAACTGCAGGCCACCGCCGTAATGCAGCCAGCCATTGGTTTCCTGGGCGTTCATGCCAAAAGGTATCGTGGTGAAAAAAACCGATGACGGTATCTTGCCTTTCCAGTAGTAAGCGGCGCCGTGACCCGCCTGGGCCACCCCCTGGGAAACCGCGTCAAAAATCTCGAAGGCCGGCACGATCTCCCCCGCACCGTAAACGTGTATCTTGAGTCGGCCCGCGCTCATTTCATCGACATAGCGCGCGAAATTTTCCGGGCCGGAGCCCAGGCCCGGAAAGTTTTTAGGCCAGGTGGTGACCAGCTTCCACTGGTACTGGCCGGCCAGCATTGCGGGCCCCGCCGCCACAGAATCCGTCTTTCTGGTTCGTTCGACCGCCCACAAACCCAGCACCAGCACCAGCGCCGCCACCAGCGCGAGGATAATGAAGGGGGTATAACGCCGCTCGAAGGAAGCTCCCGCCATGACTTGTTCCGTCCCTTGTTATTATGCCAGCCGCGTCTACATCAGCTGTAAATTGGCGTACTGCAACACCAGCCACTTGCTGCCGTCGGTGTCAAAATTGACCTGCACACGGGCGCTGGCGCCGCGCCCCTCAAAGTTTAGCACGACCCCCTCGCCAAAGATCTGGTGGTATACCAGTTGGCCCAGGCTGAGTTCGGTATCGGGCACCCTGGCCTGCATGATACTGCTGACAGGGCGCGCAACAGTGGATTGCAAACGCACCTCCTGCAGCAGCTCGGCCGGAATTTCCCGGATAAAGCGCGAGGGCGGATTAAATGTTTCGCTGCCGTGCAGGCGTCGGCTTTCAGCGTAGGTGATCATCAGCTTTTCCATCGCCCGGGTAATGCCCACGTAACACAACCGGCGCTCCTCCTCCAGCCGACCGGGCTCCTCGATGGACATACGGTGGGGAAACAGGTTTTCCTCCATACCCGCCAGGAATACCAGTGGAAATTCCAGGCCCTTGGCGGAGTGGAGCGTCATCAACTGCACGCTGTCCTCGTGCTCATCCGCCTGGGCGTCACCCGCATCCAGCGCGGCGTTATCCAGAAACTGTTGCAGTGGGGACAGGTCATCGTCCTCGGCCACAAACTGCTTGGCGGCGCTGACCAGCTCCTCCAGGTTTTCGACCCGGGCCTGGCCCTTCTCCCCTTTCTCCTTCTGGTAGAACTCGATCAGTGTCGATCCCTGGATCACCTGTTCAACCACTTCCTCGAGCAGCAATTCATCAGTGCCCGAATCAAGTTCATTGATCAGCGCCACAAACCCTTCAAGGGCGCCGAGCGCCCGGGCCGGCAGCAATTTTTCTGCGATAACCGCCGCGATCGCCTGCCACAGGGATATCTCCCTGCCACGGGCGCAGTCGCGCACCACATCCAGTGTTTTGCCGCCAATACCGCGGGGCGGCGTATTGATCACCCGCTCCACCGCGGCGTCATCGCCGCGGCTGAGCAGCAGGCGCAGGTAGGCCAGGGCGTTACGGATTTCCATGCGCTCATAGAAGCGCTGGCCACCGTAGATGCGGTAGGGCATCTGGGCCCGGATCAGCGCCTCCTCCAGCACGCGGGACTGGGCATTGGAGCGATAGAGTATAGCCACCGAAGAGCGCGTGTTACCTGCACCCGTCCACTGCTCGATCTGTTCGACGATGAAGCGGGCCTCGTCCTGTTCATTGAAGCCCGCGTACAGGGTGATCGGTTCGCCGGATTCGCCGGCTGTCCAAAGTTCCTTGCCCAGACGCCCCTGGTTATTGGCAATCACACTGTTGGCCGCCCGCAGGATAGTCTGGCTGGAACGGTAGTTCTGTTCGAGCCGCACGGTTCGGGTGCCGGTAAAATCCCCGGTGAAGCGCTGGATGTTCTCTATTTTTGCACCGCGCCAGCCGTAGATTGACTGATCGTCATCCCCCACCGCCACCACCGGTATGTGCTTGCCAGCGAGAACCCTGAGCCATGCATATTGAATCGTGTTGGTGTCCTGGAACTCGTCCACCAGGATCTGGCGGAAACGGCCCTGGTAGTGCTGCAGTACCTCGGGGCTTTTCAGCCAGAGCTCGTGCGCCCGCAACAACAGTTCCGCGAAGTCCACCATACCGCCGCGCTCGCAGGCCTGCTCGTAAGCGCGGTAGACCTGCAGCATCGTGTGGGCAAACAGGTCGCCTTGTGGCACCTCGATATGGGCCGCACGCAGGCCCTCGTCCTTTTGGGCATTGATATACCACTGGGCCTGCCGCGGCGGCCAGCGGGATTCGTCCAGCTCCAGCTCCCTGCATACCCGTTTTACCAGTCGCAACTGGTCGTCACTGTCGAGAATCTGGAAGTTTTGCGGCAACCCCGCCTCTTTCCAGTGCGCCTTGAGAAGCCGGTGAGCCAGGCCGTGGAATGTCCCCACCCACAAACCATGCGAGGAAACCTGCAACATCTCCTCGATGCGGCCGCGCATCTCCCGGGCGGCCTTGTTGGTAAAGGTCACCGCCAGAATGGACCAGGGTGAAAAACCCTCGGCTCGCACCAGCCAGGCGATGCGGTGCACCAGTACCCTGGTCTTGCCGCTGCCGGCACCGGCGAGTACCAGCATATTCTGGCTGTCGGCCGCTACCGCATCGCGTTGGGCCTCGTTGAGGGGAGAGAGAATATCGGATACATCCATCCCCGCATTCTAACCAAATTAGCGGCGGGCAACACGGCCCGGGCCCTGCCGCGGGAAAATATGTAGCCCGGAACCAAGCTCACGGCCGAACGCGTCAAAATCATGCCGCCGGGCTGGGGTAATAACGAGTCGTGTCTGCTACTATCTGCCAGGTTTTTGCGAACGAACAGGCCCTACCTACCAATGAACGACAATGACTCTCGCAGTAAGCCCGCCGGTGACAGGCGGGGACCCGCCTCCGACACCGGGGAAGCCGTCGATCCGGCACTCAGCAAGGTCCGGCGGGAGCCGGTTTTTACCGACTTTGACGATGAGGAAGACTACGAGGAGGCCGATCGGGATACCGATTACGCTGCCGCCTACGAGGGCGAGCCAGAGGACGAGGAGTACCTCGATCCACTTGAGGACGACGATGGCGATCCAGCCACAGAATGGCAGGTGCTGGGAGGCGCCACGGCAGCCGGCACCGGGTCTCGCCCTGGCACCAGAAATCCCTGGGCTATCGAGGACGACGACGATGCCGGGGAGGCACTATCAGACTTTGCAGGGACGGATGAAGAGGACGTGCTCGACCCGGATACCGAAGAGGGCTGGGAAGATGACGATGACGACTACAGCGATGAGCCGGAAGACTTCGATACTGAGGAAGAGGATGAGGGCAGGTCGCACAGCTGGCCGCTGGGCCTGATTATCGTTGGTATTGTGGCGCTGGTATTGCTGGCCGCCGGCGGCTACGGGGTGATCCAGCAGCGCTCGGCCACCCAGGAGGAGATACGCCAGCTGCAGGCCAGGCTCGCTACAGCGGCCAACCCGGCGGAGGTAGCCGCCAGCCGCGACGCACTGCGGGAGATGGAACAACTCTATGCCCGCAGCGAGGCCACGATCGACGCCCTGACCCTGGAAAACCGGCGCCTGACCGACACAGTAGCAGGTCTTGAAAAGCAACTGGCAGGACAACAGGCCGCCCAGTCCAGGGCGGCAGGGTCCGGGCCAGTCGAGGCGAAGCCGGCAGCGGTCTCGCCAAAGACAGCCCCCAAGGCAACCCCGGCACCGGTGCCCAAGGCAGCGCCCAGATCCGAACCCGCTCCGGCCGCTAGAACAGCCGGGCCGGTGCCTGCCGGTTCCGGGGGTGGCTGGTTTGTCAATTTCAGCTCGTACGGCCAGCGCAGCGTTGCCGAGAGCTGGGCAACCAAATTGCGGCCCTCCCATGGCAAGGCAATCGTCGCCAGCGCCGTCAAGGATGGCAGGACTTTTTACCGGGT
>JAHEBL010000203.1 GCA_024642265.1 Haliea sp.
GTTTCAATGTGGCCGTACATTCCGCCCGGGAGGTGAACAGCGAGCGGCTCGGGGTGATCCGCTTCTATCCTGAAGGCGGCTCGAGTGGCGGTGGTATCGATATGGAGCGGGCCGACGGCAGGGGGGTGAGAATCTCGGTCGACTGGCTGGTGGGGCGAGTGAGCCAGGAAACGTATGTTGTCGACTAGCCAGCGCCGTCACGGGGCAGGCCCGGGCCGGGTCCGCTCGGCAGGGTTCTCGCTGCTGGAAATGGTGGTGGCAGTGGCGATCCTGGCGCTTGCCCTTGGCACCCTGTACCAGGCGGCCAGTGGCGCCACCCGCAATGTGCGCGCCGATGAGAAATATGCCTACGCGGTCGAGCTGGCGCGTTCGTTGCTGGCATCCAATGCCAGGGTGCCCCGTGAGGGGGTAAGTGCCAGCGGCGAGACAGCGGGCGGCTTTAACTGGCAGGTGAGTACCCGCCAGGTAGAGCTGGAGCGGTCGGCACTGGCGTCAGCCAGCCTGCATGCCATAGAAGTGGCGGTGAGCTGGCGGGACGGCAGCAGGAGCCGCGAAGTGGTGCTGAATTCGGTAGTCGAGGGCGGCCAACGATGAGGCCCGTCACCGGGTTTACGCTGGTGGAGGTAGTGGTGGCGCTCGCCATTCTCTCACTGGTGATGCTGACCACGATCACCGGCTTGCGCACGCTGGCCAATACCCAGGGCGCGCTCGACCGGATCACCGGGCGGGTTGACCAGCTGCGTACCGTGAGTAGTTTCCTGCGCGATACCCTCGAGTCGTCAGTCATTGGCAGCGGCAGCACCGGTGGCCTCGCACTTGGAGGTGGCGGGCGCGCGTCGGCTTACTTCGAAATAACAGCAGATAGCCTTACCTGGAAGTCCACTATTTTGATTGGCGAGAGTTTCGGTGGTACTTACCTGCTGCGTGTGGCCAGGGAGGATGACCTGCTGGTATTGCGCTGGCAGGAACCGGGGCCTTCCGGAGAGCCCGACCAGGACTGGCGGGAGGCCCAGGAGCGCACCCTGGTGGAGGACGTGCAGGAGTTCGAGATCGCCTGGCGCGAGGACGCCGGCGATGACTGGCGGCAGCGGTGGGAAAAAGGCGATGTGGCCGGCTGGGTGCGACTCCAGCTCAGGTCTTCCGATCGCTATTGGCCCGACCTCGTTATGCAGGTGCCGCAGTGATGGTCCACGCGCCGAACCGCCCGCGCTGTGGCGCCAGCGCCGGCAGGCGCCAGCAGGGGGTCGCACTGGCCATAGTGGTGTGGTTCATCGCCGGCATGTCGCTGTTGGTGGCGGGTATCGTCGCCCAGGCCCGGGTGGATACCCGCATGGCCCAGGTGCATGTCGCCCGGGCCAAGGCGGCGGCGGCGGGCGATGGCGCGATCCAGTTGATGATGGTCGACCTGATGACCAGTCGCAGCGAGGCGGGAGTGTTGCCGGTGGGACGCTACCGGCTGGGCGAGATGGAGGCAACCGTGTCGTTGGTGCCCGCAGCGGGTCTGATCGATATCAACAGGGCCCAGCCGGAGGTTCTGGTGGCGCTGTTTGTGCTGGCCGGCCGGCTTCCCGAGGAGCAGGCCCGACTGCTGGCCGAGTCTGTTGTAAAGTCGCGCGCCGCGGTGGGCCCGGGGCGGCGGCTCGATGCCATTGAAGACCTGTTGCGGCTTCCCGGTGCCAGCCGTACCTTGCTTGATTCAGTCAGGGACCTTATTGTGGTGGGAGATTCAGTGCAGGGGAGTAACTGGGCGCTGGCACCCGAGGAAGTACTCGAGGTACTGGCCCGGGCAGACCCCGCACAGGCCGATGCCGTGCGGGCGCGGCGTGGCGGCACAGGGGTGGGGGGGGCGCGCATGGCTGGCGGGCAGACAGCCAGCCGGTCTGGTAGCTACAGGGCCGATGCCATTGTTAGGTACGGCGATAAAACCTGGTTGCGCAGACGCTGGATATCAATTGAAACGAGTTCCTCGACAGCATTGCCGTGGCGTTTTACCCGGACGGAACCGCCGCGGGTGTTAATGGAAGACAGTTTTCTACTAGGCAGGTCAGCTGATGCTTGAGAAGGGCCAGAACTGGGAATTGTTCGGCTACGATGTGCGCCATCTCGGCCGCTATTGGACGGCTGCCTGGCGGGATATGCTGTGGGCACATGATTCACCCGTACGCAGGCGCCTGGACGAAGTGGTGGCTGTCGATACCGGGCATGCATCGGTGTTTTATCAGGCGGGCGCAGTTTGCGCCGGCCAGGCCGATGCCGCGTGTGCCGCAATACTGTTGCCTGACGACCTGGTGCTGTGCAAGCAGATCGCCGTGCCTCTGCAGGCGGAAAGCGAAATAGACTCGCTCCTGGAACTTGAAGTCAGGGCCAGCAGCCCCTTCAGCACTGGGGATACCCGATGGGGTTGGGCTGTGGTGGGGCGGGATGAAGCCGGCATACGGGTCGCACTGGCTATCGTATCGGCCAGCGCAACGATGGCCTTCCTCGGGCGCGAGCACAACATACACGACAGCGGGGCGCGGGAGGTATGGGCCGAGGGTGCCGGCGTGATGGTGGTCGTGCAGGGTTTTGGCGAGGGACTGCGCGAACAGCGCTACCGCCGGCGCCTGCTGCAGTGTGCGGGATTGCTGGGCGTAATTGCTGCAATCTTGCTGGCAATGGTCGGCGCCGCAGCCGTGTTCAAAAGTGTCGAACTGCAGCGCCTCGAAACCATAACAGCCGCGACCACGCGCGCAGCCGCCGAGGCGTCGCGACTGAGAACCCTGCTGGCGGTGGCCAATGAAACCATCGGTGCGGCCAACGAGGTGGTTGCGCGTTATCCCAATCCGCATGCGGAAATAGCGCGTCTGACAAAGCTGTTGGGCGATGACGCCTCTATCACCAGTTTTTCCATGGCCGGGCCTGACATACGACTGCGAGGACGCGCCGCCGATGCGGCACTGGTCATGCAACAACTGACGGATGAGCCGGCATACAGCCGGGTGCTCGCGCCCCAGGCCATCTCCCGTTTGGCAGACGGCCAGGAGCAGTTTTCCCTCGATATCCGGGTCGGTGACGAGGTGTCTGAATGAGCTGGCTGAGACTGCATCAGCGCACCGCCTGGATTTGTGGCCTGACTCTGCTGCTGCCGGTGCTGCTTTACCTGAACGTCATGCTGGGCATGTGGGAACTGCGCCAGTCGGCCCGGGCGGAGATCGAGCGCGTCGAGCCGCGGCTTGCGCGCCTGCAGGGATTGATAGATTACGAGTCCCGGCTGCGCGAGGCCTCGGTTGCGGTCGATTCCCAGGTACTGGATCTGGTCTACCCCGCGGCCGAGGACCAGGCTGCAGTCTCGGCAAAACTGCAAACGAATGTGCGGGATATCTTCGCCAAGGCGGGGCTTTCGGTCACTAACAGCCAGGTGTTGCCGCCGCGTGAGCAAGGAAATTTTGACTATATCGCCTTGAAGCTCACCGTGACCGGCGACTTGCCGGCGCTGGACGAGGCGCTGGCCGGAATCGGGGCCTACCTGCCGCTGGTGCTGGTCGAGTCCCTGGATGTCTATCCGCCCCGGGCGGCGCGCGGCAAGAGCGAAGGCCAGGAGCAGCAGATTACTGCCAATCTCCAGCTGCTGTCCCTGAGGGCGGTGCAATGAACCGGCTAAAGAATATTCGCAAGCGCTATCAGGTGAGCGGGGATCCCCTGCG
>JAHEBL010000095.1 GCA_024642265.1 Haliea sp.
CGGTGAGATCGAGTTCCTTCATATGATACAGCTGTCCCACACTGGTAAAGTACAGGGCACAGGAAATCGCCTCGTCGCCCAGCTCGCGCAGCGCCGCACGGTAGCGCAGCAGTTGCGCCTGATACTCCTGCCCCTGGCGCAGACAGAAATCCTCCAGCGCTTCTCCGGGCAGCGGCCGGCTGTTTTTATAATCGATCAGCCAGCGGATACCGCTGGTCTCGTCCAGGAAGCTGCGGTCTATCACCAGGTCCTCCACCCGTCCGGTCGCCGGATCAATCCTGGTCAACGGCCATTCGCTGCGCGCCTTGCGATGCCGGTTCGACAGAATCCACCTGCCCGCGCCGCCCGGGGCAAGGGTCGTGGCGAGCGCCTGCTGCAATGCTGCCTCGGCCTCCTCCAGGGCATGTCCCGACAATCCGAGCCCCGCCAGTGCCGTCCGCCAACACTCCAGATCCCGCCTGGCCACGTTGTCGGGAAGCTCTTCGCGGCGGGACAGTTCATCCAGTGCCATATGCACCACCGTGCCAACGCAGCGCTCCTGGTAATTGAGCGCTCGTGGCGGAATGTTGGCATCAGCTGAGCCCGGTAACGGGCTTACCGGTGCTACTGTGGGCGCAGGCGGCGTTTGCAGACGCAGCAGTGACGGGTCGGCGCGGAGTGACTGGGTCCCGGCGGGAGCAGCGTTCGCCTGATGCAGGATCAGTTGCTGCTGGAAGCTTTGCCAGATAGGACTGAGCAGGCTGCGTGACGGCGGTGCCCGCAGTTCCGCGCCGCTGTCCGAGCCAAAACTCGCGCTGAGCACCAGTCGAGTGATGGCCCGGGTGGCGCCCACATAGAGCAGCCGCGTACCCTCCAGCTGGCTTTTGTCCTTGCGAAGTTTGTCCAGGTAGTTGTACAGCGTGGGGGCTCCCTTCTCACTGTGATCGTCCGCAGCGAGCAGGAAGCTGCGGGCACCGTCGGGGCCTGTGTGTTCGTCCCACAACAACAGTTCGCGATCATCAACGCGTGCGGTTCTGGCCAGCTGCGGAATGAACACACAGTCGAATTCAAGTCCCTTGGCCTTGTGCAGCGTCATGATCTGCACCTTGCTGCCCGGCTCGCCACCATTCATGAACTGCTTGTCCAGGCGCAACTGCAGCCATTCGACATCGAGCCCGCGGCCCTCCTGTTCCGCCTGCTCCAGCAATTGGAAAAAGCTCTCCGCGTCGGCCAGTGCGGCGCTGTCAGCCGCGGTAGCGGGCCCACCCAGGGCCATCCAGGTACGCTCGATCCAGGCCCTCAGCCCCAGCCGGTCCCTTTTATGCATCGCCAGTTGCAGTGCCGGCAGCAGGGCCTCGACCCGGCGCCTGCCATCCATTGTCAGGGATTGCCGCAGTGCGACATCCTGCAGCGCGCTCCACAGTGGCGTGTGGCGGGGGCTCTCACCCCAGCGTCCGATCTGTAACAGGTCTGCAAGGCAGAGGCCGCACCAGGGCGCTCGCAACAACGACATCCAGGCCAGTCGATCGGCATCACAGGCCAATGCCCGGCACAGGGTCACAAGGTCGCTTATCAGTGGTGACAGGGCCAGGCTGTCCATGGCCTGGGCAGTGTATGGAATGGACAAACGCTTCAGACCAGTTATCACCGGCTGCAGGTGACCGCGGCTGCGGCCCAGCACGGCGATACTGCCGCACCGGGGATCAGCCCAGGCCAATGCTATCTGTGCGCAGACAAAAGCTATTTCCTGGGCGGTCGCATCGTCTCCCTGGAACGCGTGCAGGCCCACTGCTGGTGAGCTGCCCGATGCGCGCACCGCAGCAGCCGGGGTAAAGCGCACCCTGCCCCGGTTGATGTCATCTGTTGCGGGAAAAGCCTGCGCAAAACTGGCATTCACCCAATCCACCAGGCCGGCGTCAGAACGAAAGTTACAGCGCAGTTGCAGGTGTTCGAGCCGCACTCCATTGAAACCCTCCAGCCGGGCCTTGAGAAACAGGCCGACGTTGGCGCCCCTGAAGCCGTAGATCGACTGCATGCCGTCGCCGACGATCATCACCGTGCGGGGCGCCTCGGGGTTGGTGGCATTGTGCTGGCCCCAGCCACGTGTAAGTGCGTACACCAGGTCGTACTGATTGATCGCGGTATCCTGGAATTCATCTACCAGGATGTGTTCGATCTGGTAATCCAGCCGCAGCGCCAGCTCGGTGGGCGCCTCGTCATCGCCAAGCGCCTGCAGTGCCGACAACGCGACCTGCGTGTGGTCTACCGCACCCTCGCGCTGGAATACCAGCAATAACTCCGCGGCCAGTTGCGGCAGCAGCCGCGAGAGGTGAACAAGCAACTGCCAGGATGCGCTGCCTGTGTTGATTTCGGGCAGGATAGCGACGTCGGCGACCATTTGCTCCAGGCCATCCAGCTGCGCCAGTTCCGCCAGAATCCCGTTCAGTTGCGCCTTGCGTTCGGTGGGCAGGCCCTGGCCAGCCGGAAAACCCATGTTCTTGTCCAGCCGCTTCCGCCATGTCCCGGTATTGGTAAGCAGCATACTCCGCAGGCCCCGCCAGGCGACGATGTCCTGCGGCTCGCTGCGGGGGAAATCAGCCGGGGCGGCAACACCGAGGTTGGCGGCGGCGTATTGCATCAAATCCAGCAGTTCACCCTGGTAAGGACCCAGTCGCTCGCCCAGTGCGGTAAGCTCGCCGCTCACAAGTTCCTGCACTGTCGCCACCAGGTAGGCTTCGGACTCGTCAGCGGCGTGGTGAACGCCCACGTAGTGCCGCCACTGATCGCGCCGGGCCAGCATTGCCATCAACAGGCTTTGCAAACGCTCCCAGTTATTGTCGAAATGCAGCATCAGTGCCTTCATATCCGCCGCTGCCGAATCCCCGTCATCGACCCGCCGAAACAGCTCCACGACTGCACGCGCGTACAGCTCGCCCGCGTCGTCCAGCAGCCTGGCCTGGCCGCCAAAATCACTGAGCACCGGCATCTGCCGGGTGAGGCCGCCGCAAAAGCTGTCGATAGTCTTGATATTGAGCCGGGAGATATCGCGCACCAGCTGCCAGCCGCCGCGGACGTCCGCGGCCAGCGCCTGCTGGGCCAGTTTCCGGGTGACCTGCTGGTGGGTACTGTTACAGGGTTCGTCCTGTTGCGCCGCCTGCAACGCGGCCACCACTCTTGCGCGCATCTCTGCCGCGGCCTTGCGGGTGAAGGTAATGGCAAGCACCTGTTCGGGGCGCTCCACCCGCGACAACAGGCGCAGATAGCGCTGGATCAGCAACTCGGTTTTCCCTGAACCGGCGGGCGCACTGACGCAAAAGCTGTGAGCCGGATCGATCGCGCGGCTGCGCTGCGCTGCGTCGACGATACTCATGCGGGCTCTTCCTCAGCGGCACCGATCCGGCACAGCGGCTGCAGTCCGCACCAGCTGCAACTGGCGTTTTCCAGCGGGTCCACCCGCGCATCGCCGGCAAGAAACTCCACAGCAAGACGCTCCAGGTTCTCGCGCCAGCGGGCGTTCAGTGAATCCCAGTCAGTGGCCGCCATACGCTCCTTCACTACTTTCTCGATATCGGTGGCGATGCCCGGCGCGGCCTCAACCCGACCCAGCCCGACAAACCTGCTGTCACGCGGGCGAACCTGGGCAAACGCCAGCACCGCGGCCGTGTCCGGCGCGGCGATACCGTACAGCAGCAACTGGGGTTTGGCCGGCCGCTCCCCCAGCCAGTCCTGCACCCGGCTGACGCCGGACTTATAGTCGATAATGACCTGCGAACCATCTGGCAGGGTATCGATCCGGTCCACCCGCAGGCGCAGCTGCAGCTGGCCCAGGGCGAGCTCCACATCCTGCTCGCGCTGGCTCACCACAAATTCCCCGCGCATCCGTTCAACCGCCAGCCACTCCCGCAGGAGCGCGGCCAGTCGCTGGTCCTCCAGTTGCCAGTAGGCCGAGCCCAGCTGGCGGCGGCGCCCGGCGGGAAACGCCAGAATTGCGCCCTGCACTGCCTCTGCCACCACCTGCGCCTCAGTGGCATCGGTCAATGCCATCAGTGCCTGATGATCGCCAATCGAGCCCCACAGGGCATTAAGCGCATCGTGCAGCAGGGAGCCCCGGTCGGCGGCAGACAGGGCCAGGGTAAACCCTGCCAGGGGCTCAACCTGCAGGCGCCGTTTTGCAAAAGCCCGAAACGGACACTGCGACTGGTCTTCCAGCAGGCCGCTGCCGCCGCCAACGGTAGCAGCCTCATCCCCTTCCAGAGGCGGCGCCCGGGCGTCATCGATACGCTCCAGCTGACGTTGCTGCCACTGTTGGGTCCACTGCGCATCGAGCGCGGTTGCGGGCGTTGGTTGTGCTGGAACAAAACCATCCAGCAACGCGCTCGGCAGCTCGGGTACGTCATCGAGCTGGCGGCAATAGCTGGCGTGCAACACCGGTGTCGAGCGTGTGTACTGCTCAAGCAGACCCGCGGCAAACAGCCATTCGCGCTCCGCGGTGGCATGCGGCATCTGCAAACGTCGCTGCAGTGACTGGGGTATGAAGGGGTTCGGGCGAGCCGGGGCGGGCCAGCGACCCGCCTGCATGCCGCACAGCCACAGCTGGTCAAACGCCAGGCCCGCGGCCTCCAGTGGCCCCAGCACCTGCACATTGCAGTCCGCGGTCTGGGGCTGAGACATCTGCCGCGCGCAACTGCTGCGCAACAGCGCCAGGGCCCGATCGAAGTCCACTGGCGCGCAGACGGCATCATAACGACGAAATTCATCCAGGGTGCGGTACCACAGTTCCACCTGCTGGAATTCCAGCGAGTCCAGCGGCCCGGCGCCGGGCCATCCCCAGACGGCCAGTACAGCGCAAAAATGCTCGATCCACGCGGAGGGTGATGCACGCTGGCGCAACTCACGCATGGTTGAGACAGCGAGCAGGTGCCGGCCCAGCGACAGTCCCCGCTGGTCTCCCAGCCGGACTGCGCTGGCCATGTGGCGCAGATCGGCGGTTTCGAGCTCTTGCCTGCCGGCGTCGAACAGGCGACTCACAAAGTAGTTGGCCAACGGCGTACCGGCATCCGGCAGGTCCAGGAAACGTGAGCGCAGCAGCGCCAGCACTGCCGCAACCGTGGTTCGCGGCCCCACCAGCGCGAGCGCCGCAAGCGCGTCGCGTACCACCGGCGCCTGGTCCAGCGATATACCGGTGGAAAAGTTGACCGGCAGGCTGGTGTAATTCTCGCCGAGGCAGTCGAACTCGCGGCGCAACAGGTATTCCAGGGCTACGCGGTCGGTCGCCATGTCGCTCAGCACGATGCCGAGCGAGGCGGAGGGTTGCCCGCGGTTGGTATCGGCGGCCCAGCGCGCCACTGCCTGCAATTCGGCGCGCTTGTCGCTGAATGCGTAAATATGTCGCGCCCCGGCCTCTCCGGCCGGCGCTATCTCCAACAGCTGTTCCGACAGCGCTGCCACCACCGTGCGGTACAGCGGCGGGACATCATCGAACTCCAGCAGCGCAACCCGGGCCCGGGGAAGCTTGCCCTCGCAAGACACCAGCTGCCGGATGCAGTCAACCGGCATGCACTGCCCGGCGGCCGCCAGGCGCCGCTCATACAGATCGAACCAGCGCAGGAAAGTGGCGCAGTCAGTATCCATACCAAACAGCTGGCGTATGCCGGCCTGCGTGGTATCCACCTGCCAGCGCAACAAGGTCTCCCTGGCCTGACTGGCCAGCTCGGCAGCTGCCGCCGGGCGCAACAGGTGATACTGATCCGCATCGCTCTCTTCTTTTGCAATCACCTGTTGCCACAGTTCCAGTGACTGGCCCGTGTTGATTTCCAGCAGCGGAGGCAACAGCCCGAGCGCAACGGCACGCTGCCACTGCTGCTGCAGCCAGCTCTCCAGGGGCTGCACCGGCACCGGCTCCCACACAGTGGCACCGCTGCGCGCCTGGTGTGCATCCCATTCCGACTTTATGCGCCGCGCCAGGCGATAGTTGGGGGTGAGCAGCACAAAACCACTGTCCACCAGCGGAACCAGTGGCGAGATGTCATACAGCACGCGCGTCAATCGTCACTCCTTGCCTGTGATGGCGCCACAAGCTGCACAGCCGGTGCCTACCCAATGCAGGCTCACTACTATAGAATTCGGCCCCCGACACCGGGCACCGGCCCCATTACCGGGTGGAACAGCCCGGGCTGGAAATGTGAATGACTGTATCAGGTAACTACCGATGAGCAATATCGAAGTCCACAATATCAATGTTGGATCCCAGGATGTACTGGTTACACCGGAACAACTGAAGCGCGCGCTGCCAATGTCAAACCAGGTCCACGATGTCGTGGCGGACAGCCGCAAGGTCATTCAGGACATTCTGGACCGCAAGGATCACCGCCTGTTTGTGGTGGTCGGTCCCTGCTCCATCCACGATCCCATCGCGGCGATGGACTATGCCCGCCGCCTTAAAACCCTCGCGGACGAATTGGCCGATACGCTCTATATCGTCATGCGCGTGTATTTCGAAAAGCCGCGCACTACCGTGGGCTGGAAAGGCCTGATCAACGACCCGCACCTTGACGACTCGTTCAAGATCGAGGAAGGCCTGCATATCGGCCGGCAGCTGCTGCTGGATATACTCGAACTGGGCCTGCCCACCTCCACAGAGGCACTGGACCCGATTTCACCACAGTACCTGCAGGACCTGATCAGCTGGAGCGCGATTGGCGCCCGCACCACCGAGTCCCAGACCCATAGAGAGATGGCCAGCGGCCTGTCCTCACCCGTGGGCTTCAAGAACGGCACCGACGGTGGCCTGACAGTGGCCACCAATGCCCTTAATTCAGTGGCCAAGCCTCATCGCTTTCTGGGGATCAACAGTGAAGGCCAGGTTTCGGTTTTCACCACCCGCGGCAATCGCTACGGACACATCGTATTGCGCGGCGGCAGCGGCGGACCCAACTATGATTCGGTGCACATTCGCCTGTGCGAGGAGGCTCTCGCGAAGGCCGGCATACCCTGCAACATCATGGTGGACTGCAGCCACGCCAACAGTAATAAACAGCCTGAGCTGCAACCGCTGGTGGTTGAAAACGTGGCGAACCAGATTGTGGAGGGGAACAAATCGATCGTGGGGCTGATGATAGAAAGTCATATCAATGCCGGCAGCCAGTCCATCCCGGCCAACCTTGACGAGCTTGCTTACGGCGTATCGGTTACCGATGGCTGCATAGACTGGGCCACCACCGAGCAATGCCTGCGCGCCATGCGAGACAAGGTAAAAACCGTCCTCACCCAGCGCTAGACCTGAGTCCGGGGCTGCGCTGACCGGGCAATGTGGACGGCCTGCCCGGGGGCATCAGTAATATGACTGGGAGCGGTCGCTGTGATCCGTCATGTCGCGCACGCCCTGCAGTTGGGGCAGCTGCTCCAGCAGGGTTTTCTCCACGCCACTCTTGAGGGTCATGTCAACGGCGCTGCACCCCTGGCAGCCTCCGCCAAAGCGCAACACCGCGTAGAAATCTTCGGTTACCTCGACCAGGCTTACCTCGCCACCGTGGGCCGCCAGCGACGGGTTGACCTCGTTGTAGAGGACGTAATTGATCCGGTCCTCCAGCGGGCTGTCGGCATCGACCCGGGGCATCTTGGCATTGGGCGCCTTGATGGTGAGCTGACCGCCCATTCTGTCCTTCGAATAGTCCACCAGAGCGTCTTCCAGGAACGGCAAACTGCGGGCATCAAACCAGGCCTTAAAGCCCTTGTACTCGCGTTGCTCGTCACCTTCCTGCAGGTCACCGTCCCGACAGTAGGCAATACAGGTCTCCGCCTTGGCGGTGCCTGGCTGGTTGATGAACACCCTGACACCAAGCGCATCCTCCTGTTTTGACAGCAGTTCCGCGAGGTAATCCTGGGCTGATTCAGTAATGGTGACCATTGAAATTTCCATCCCGAGTAATTTACTCAGGTATTCTACCAAACTTGTTCACAAAAACGCGAGCATCACCTGCTGGCCCCGCGCCAATCTGCTAGACTAGCCAGCTTTTTCATGGGGAGCAGGCTGCTGCGCCCGCCGACAGGACACGAATACATCATGGCAAAAGACCATCAAAATCCGACCCCGCTGGAGCGAGCCCTGCAAAGCCGCATTCTGGTGCTGGACGGAGCCATGGGAACCATGATCCAGGCCGAGGGCCTGCAGGAGGCGGATTATCGCGGCGAGCGCTTTGCCGGACACGCCTACGACCTCAAGGGCAATAACGACCTGCTGTCCCTGACCCGACCCGATGTTATCGCCGGTATTCACCGGCGCTACCTCGATGCGGGTGCCGACATCATCGAAACCAATACATTCAACAGCACTGCAATCGCCCAGGATGATTACAAGCTGGGCTCCCTGGCGGCAGAGCTCAACCTCGCGGCGGCCCGCATTGCCCGCGAGGTGGCGGACCAGGTCACGGCCGACAACCCTGACAAGCCGCGGTTCGTGGCGGGCGTGCTGGGGCCGACCCCAAAAACGGCCTCCATCTCACCTGATGTTAACGACCCCGGCGCGCGCAGTGTGACCTTTGACCAGTTGCGCCAGGACTATGGCGTCGCTGCCAGGGCACTGCTGGAAGGCGGCGCGGACTTCCTGTTGATAGAGACCATCTTCGATACCCTGAATGCCAAGGCCGCTATTTTCGCTGTCAGGGAAGTGTTCGATGAACTGGGCAGGGAATGGCCATTGATGATTTCGGTCACCTTTCCCGATATCAGTGGCAGGGTTCTGTCGGGGCAGAATGCAGAGGCCTTCTGGAACGCCGTGGCCCACGCCCGACCACTGATCATGGGTACCAACTGTGGCCGTCGCTTCAAGGAGATACGCCCCTTCATCGAGGAACTTTCCAACGTTTCCGACTGTTACTTCAGTGCACACCTGAATGCGGGCCTGCCCAATGCATTCGGCGAATTCGATGAAACACCGGCAATCATGTATGAGGACTTCCGCGGCTTTGCCGAGCGTGGCTTCCTCAACCTCGCCGGTGGCTGCTGCGGGACCACACCGGCACATATCCAGGCGATAGCCGACGCTGTGCAGGACGTCCCCCCAAGGGCGCTGCCCCGGCGCGCACCCGCCTGTCGGCTGAGCGGCCTGGAGCCCTTCAATATCACTGCCGACAGCCTGTTTGTAAACGTGGGGGAGCGCTGTAACGTCACCGGATCGGCGAAATTCAAGCGCCTGATTCTCGAGGGCGACTACGATGCCGCGCTGGAAGTGGCGCGCACCCAGGTGGAGGACGGCGCCCAGATAATTGATATCAACATGGACGAGGGCATGCTGGACGCGAAGTCGGCCATGGTGACCTTCCTCAACCTGATTGCCGCCGAGCCTGATATCTGCCGGGTGCCCATCATGGTGGACTCATCCAAGTGGGAGGTTATCGAAGCGGGCCTGAAGTGTATCCAGGGTAAGGCCGTGGTGAACTCCATCAGCCTCAAAGCGGGCGAAGCGGAGTTCCTCGCCCAGGCTCGCCTGTGCCAACGCTATGGCGCAGCAGTCGTTGTGATGGCCTTCGATGAGAACGGCCAGGCGGACAATCTGCAAAGGCGCAAGGATATCTGCAAGCGCTGTTACGACCTGCTGGTGGGTGAACTGGATTTCAACCCCAACGACATTATTTTCGATCCCAATATTTTTGCTGTGGCTACCGGCATCGAGGAACACAACAACTATGCCGTGGAATTCATCGAGGCGACGCGCTTTATAAAGGCGGAACTGCCCGGTGCGCTGGTATCCGGCGGCGTGTCCAATGTGTCCTTTTCCTTCCGTGGCAACGATGCGGTACGCGAGGCCATCCACTCTGTATTTCTTTACCACGCGATTCGGGCCGGTATGGACATGGGTATCGTCAACGCCGGGCAACTCGCGGTCTACGACAACCTGCCCGGGGATCTCAGGGAGGGCGTGGAAGACGTCATTCTCAATCGCCGGGACGACGGCACCGAGCGTCTTCTTGACCTTGCCGAACGCTATCGAAGCAGTGGTGCGGGTGAGGCCAGGGTAGAGGATCTGAGCTGGCGGGAACAGGATGTCGCCAAGCGCCTCGAATATGCGCTGGTAAAGGGCATCAATACCTGGGTGGTGGAGGATGCAGAGGAAGCCCGGCACAATTTTGCACGCCCCATCGAGGTGATAGAAGGACCACTGATGGACGGCATGAACGTCGTGGGTGACCTGTTCGGTGAGGGCAAAATGTTCCTGCCACAGGTGGTCAAGAGTGCCCGGGTAATGAAGCAGGCAGTGGCATATCTGCAGCCTTTCATCGAGGAAGAAAAAACCGGGGGCAACAACACCAACGGCAAGATACTGATGGCGACGGTCAAGGGCGATGTCCACGATATCGGCAAGAACATCGTGGGTATCGTGCTGCAATGCAATAACTTCGAGGTCATCGACCTGGGCGTGATGGTTTCCTGCGATGAGATCCTGCGAGTGGCCCGGGAAGAACAGGTCGACATTATCGGCCTCAGTGGACTGATTACGCCCTCGCTTGATGAAATGGTGCACGTGGCCAGCGAAATGCAGCGCCTGGACTTCGAACTGCCGCTGATGATCGGTGGCGCCACCACGTCCAAAGCTCACACCGCGGTAAAGATCGACCCCCATTACAGCCGGGATGTAGTCGTGTACGTGCCCGACGCCTCCCGCAGTGTGGCGGTGGCAACCCAGCTGGTCGGCGACGGCAAGCCCGCTTTTGTGGCCGCCCGCCGGGAAGAGTATGACCAGGTGCGCGAACGGGTCGCGAACCGCCAGCCCAAAAGCAGGCAGCGCGGCTACGATGAGGCGGTTGCCCACGGCTTGCAGCTGGACTGGAGCAAATATACCCCGCCGCGGCCTTCCTTCATCGGGACCCGGGTATTGGATAACTTCCCCCTGCAGGACCTGGTGGACACTATAGACTGGACACCTTTTTTCATTACCTGGGAACTGGCCGGCAAATACCCGGACATCCTCAATGACGATGTCGTCGGGGCGCAGGCCACAGAACTGTTCCGGGACGCCCAGGCCATGCTGCGACGCATCATCGACGAGAATCTGCTGCAGGCACGCGCCACTGTCGGGTTCTGGCCCGCGGCCCGCTCCGGTGCGGACGACATTGTCGTTTACGCGGATGAATCGCGCAGCGAGGTGCTGGCTACCCTGCATCAGTTGCGCCAGCAGGTGGAAAAGCCCAATGGCAAACCAAACCTGAGCCTGGCAGATTTCATCGCGCCGGCAGACAGCGGGGTGAAGGACTATATAGGCGGCTTTTGCGTAACCACGGGGCATGGCGTCAAGGAACTGGCGGCGCAATTCGAGGCCGCCCACGATGACTACAACAGCATCCTGCTAAAGGCCCTGGCTGACCGGCTGGCAGAGTCCTTTGCAGAGCAACTGCACCGCCTGGTTCGAACCGAGTACTGGGGCTACGCGCAGGATGAAAAACTCAGCAACGACGAACTCATCAAGGAACGCTATCGGGGTATCCGCCCCGCCCCAGGCTATCCCGCCTGCCCCGACCACACGGAGAAAGCCACGCTGTTCAGGTTGCTGGATGCGCCGGGCACCTGTGGCGTAACCCTGTCGGAAAGCTACGCCATGAGCCCGGCTGCAGCGGTGAGCGGATTCTACTATTCCCACCCCGAGGCCGACTATTTCGCGGTGGGTAAAATAGGCCGTGACCAGGTGGAGGATATCGCCCGGCGCAAGGGAGAATCTGCGGCTACCATGGAGCGCTGGCTGCGACCCAACCTTGATTACTAGCGAGGAGTTCCGGTGACATCTGACCAGGAAAAAAACGAAGCAGAGCCGAGCAAAGACAAAAAGACGCTGAACCCCCTACAGGTCGTCAGCAGCGTTATGGCTGCGGGCCTGGGCGTTCAGAGTAGCAAAAACCGGGAAAGGGACTTCAAGCAGGGCAGGCTGGGCGTATTTATTGCCGCCGGCATTATTTTTACCCTGTTGTTTATCGGCACCGTATTCACCGTGGTGCAACTGGTGTTGAAGAGCAGCGGGGAGTGAGCCGGTCGGCTGACGCCGGCCGGCCAGTCCCCATGCGCTCAGCCTGGCATACCGGACAGCCAGATATACATGGTCAGCACGATGACGGCGATGATAGAGGTAACTGCGATGGCATCTGCCATGCCATCAGATTCACGTTCGGCGTTGATCTTGTCAGACATTGTTCGCTCCCGGTACCGGTAATTAAGGAACGGCATTATAGCAGCATCAGGGACATTCCCAAGCATTCGACGTCACCGGCGCGGCGCGTGTTTCAAGGGAGCCGCTAAGGTTCTAACCTTATAAATTTTCTTACTAATTACTGCCCTGTCATTTCTGGTAATGTATCGCCCCCCGGGATCGGGTGGAGCTCCGGGGCCACAGCAGCAGGATGTTTTGATGTACATTTACGACCAATACGACCAGACCATCGTCGACCAGCGAGTCGCCCAGTTTCGCGGCCAGACCGAGCGCTTTCTCGCCGGCAAACTGACCGAGGGTGAGTTCCTGCCACTGCGCCTGCAAAACGGCCTTTACCTGCAGCGCCTTGCTCCCATGCTGCGCGTTGCGGTGCCCTACGGCCTGCTCAGCAGCGGCCAGCTGCGCAAGCTGGCCGAGATCACCCGGGTATTCGACAAGGGCTATGCCCACGTCAGCACCCGCCAGAATATCCAGCTCAACTGGCCGCGGCTGGAAGAGGTGCCCGATATACTGGCTGAATTGGCCAGCGTACAGATGCACGCCATCCAGACCAGCGGCAATTGCATTCGCAACACCACTACTGACCAGTACGCCGGCGTGGCCACCGACGAACTGGAAGATCCGCGCCCCTACTGCGAGATTATCCGGCAGTGGTCCACCCTGCACCCTGAATTCGCTTTCCTGCCGCGCAAGTTCAAGATCGCAGTGTGCGGTACGCGCGAAGACCGCGCCGCGATCCACGCGCACGATATAGGTGTTGAACTGGTTAGCAACGACAGTGGCGAAACAGGCTGCAAAATCCTGGCGGGCGGCGGCCTGGGTCGCACCCCGGTGATAGGTTCGGTTATCTGTGAGTGGCTTGAAAAAAAGCACCTGCTGACCTACCTCGAGGCTATCCTGCGGGTCTACAACCAGAACGGCCGCCGGGACAACAAGTACAAGGCAAGAATCAAGATACTGGTAAAAGCGATGGGCGTGGACGCCTTCCGCGAGGCCGTCGAGCAGGAGTGGGAACTGCTCCGGGATGGCCCTGCCACTCTTACAGAAGAGGAAATTGAGCGGGCGAAGTCTTTTTTTACTTCTCCCCCCTACCCCACCCTCGATGACTCGGCCACACGGGCGGAGCTGACGGCACAATCCCAGGCCGACCCGATCTTCGGCAACTGGGTCAAGCGCAATACCGTAGAGCACCGGGTGGCCGGACACCGCATTGTAAACCTGTCCCTAAAGGCGACAGGCTATGCGCCGGGAGATATCACCGATGCTCAGCTGGAGCTGGTTGCCGACCTCGCGGATGAATTTTCCTTCGGCGAGATTCGCACCACCCATCAGCAGAACATGGTATTGGCCGATGTGCGGATGGACCAGTTATACCCATTGTGGCAACGACTGCAGGGCGCCGGCCTCGCCACACCCAACCACGGGTATCTCACCGACATGATCTGCTGCCCCGGCGGGGATTACTGCTCGCTGGCCAATGCCAAGTCGATACCGGTGGCCGAGGCCATACAGTCGCGCTTCAACGACCTGGATTACCTCTACGACCTGGGTCCCATCGAGTTGAATATCAGTGGCTGCATGAACGCCTGCGGACACCACCATATCGGCCATATCGGCATCCTCGGCGTAGACAAGAAAGGCGAGGAGTTCTACCAGGTGTGCCTGGGGGGAAGCCAGGCGAAAGATGCATCGATCGGGAAAATCCTGGGACCCTCCTTCAGACAGCAGGACATGCCGGAAGTCATCGAAA
>JAHEBL010000204.1 GCA_024642265.1 Haliea sp.
CGCCGGCAGCCGCACTGCGCTTTGGCGATCGTTTTGCGGTAGTCCTGCGCCTGCGCAGTCCCGCCGCGTCTTCCAGTTCGACAAGGGATTCTTCCATATAGTCGATCAGGCGCTGCACCTGCGGCACGGACTTGCGACAAGCCACGATGCCGAAGTCCAGGTTCTCGTTGTTGCTCACCAGGGTGAAGTTGATCGCGCTGCCGTCCATGGGAATCGAGACCGGGTACAGGCCGTCCAGGCGCGCGCCGTTCCAGTAGCGCTTCTCGCGCGGTCCCGGTACGTTGGAGATAACCGTACTGAACGCCGGGAAGCGGCTGGCCAGCCCGGTGAGCTGGGTGAGCAGCAGGGGCGCCTGGCTGATCGCCGTATAGGCCTGGATTTCACCGGCGGACATCTGCTGCAATTGGGCCTTGGAAGTATCCATGGATTCCTTGATCTTGCGGAAGCGCTTGGCCGGGTCCCGCACATTGGTGGCCAGGTCCGCGATCACCATCCCTATGGCATTGGCCGAATCCACGTCCCCGGCGGCGCGCAGGGATACCGGCGCCATCGCCTTGAGGGATATCTTGGGCAGGTCGCGCTGCTCCTGCAGGTGTTTGCGCAGGGCGCCGGCGCACATGGCCATGACCGCATCGTTCAGGGTGCCATCGTAGGCGCGGCCCATGGCGCGCACCCGCTCAAAGGGCCAGGATTGTGCGACAAAGCGGCGCGCCCCGGTGATCTGGGTGCTCACGCCCGATTTCGGGATCTTGTGAAAGGGTACCGCCATGCTGGTGTTGCGGCCCAGCCAGACGTTGGCCGATTCGCGGATCGCCCTGGCGACATTGACAGTGCCGCCCAGCTGGTCCTTCAGTACCTCGATGACCGCCTTGACCTCTGCTTCCCTGGGCTTGCCGGCATGGGTGGCGTTGCCCGCCAGTTGTTGCTTGTATAGCTCGTAGGCCTCGCGGGAAAAGGGCGAGATTTTGACCTTGGTGCGCGCATTGGTCGAGTACATGCTGCTCATCATGTGCATGGCCCCGACGCCGTCGATCGCGCAATGGTGGGCCTTGAAGTAGGTGGCGAACTGTCGATTGGGCAGGCCCTCGATCAGGTTCATTTCCCAGAGGGGCCGGGACCTGTCCAGCAGGGTGCTGTGCAATCTTGAGACCAGCGCAAACAGTTCGCGGTAGCGGCCGGGTTTGGGCAGTGCGGAGTGGCGCACATGGTATTCCATGTCCATCTCTTCATCCTCTTCCCAGTAAATATTCCCGGCCACGCCGAGAGTGCCCATTTTGAGCTTTTCACCAAACGGCCGCCGCAGTTCCCCGTCGAAGCGCAGAATATTGCCCAGGTTGGCCAGGAAAGTGGTGTCGTCAACGTCCTTGGGAAGCGTGAACAGAGTCAGGCCGCCCACGTGCATTGGCGTACGGCGCGATTCGGAGAGCAGGAAAAAGGCGTCGGTAATCGGCATTCTGCGCATGGGATGAACTCCTGTAATTATAGAAATGAGAGCGCGGATCAGGCAGCTAGAATAGACCATTCATATACGCGAGTGAAATACTTCCTGCGCGCCCGGTCGTGGCATGACCATTTGTTCCGTCGCTCAGGTACAGTACGTTTTTTTCCGGCATACTTGCCGCTGTAAATTAAACGTGACAGAGCAGGGTTGTAGTTGATGGAACTGGATGGCAAGGTCGCTCTGGTAACAGGCGCAGGGCAGTGAGGGGGGCGGTCAGGCCCTGATGGGCCAGGCTGTACCGATGGATTGGGTGGTTTGGGATCGAGGTAGCTATAAATGAGGGTAATGATTACCGGTGCCACCGGCTTTGTCGGCTTCCACACCGCGCTGGCACTGCTGGAGGCCGGCCATGAGGTCAGCCTGCTGGTGCGCAGCCAGGGCAAAATGGAGCAGCTGTTCGGCAGGGACAGGATCAGGCATTTCACCGTTGGTGACATTACTGATGAGGGGCAGGTTCGCCAGGCGCTGGCGGGCTGCAGCGCGGTCGTTCATTCGGCCGCCATGGTGTCAACCCACGCATCCGATGCCGAGGCTGTCTACCGCACCAATGTTGACGGGACCACCAACGTGATCGGGGCGGCGCTCGAGCTGGGTCTGGACTCGGTTGTCCATGTCTCCAGCGTCACCGCGCTTTACGATCCCGCGGCAAGCGTACTGGACGAACACTCCCCGCCCGGAGCGGGTGCCACCGGCTACGGGCGCTCCAAGGTGGCGTGTGAGCGCTACGTGAGGGGCCTGCAGGAAGCCGGGGAGCCGATCAGCATCACCTACCCGGCCACGGTCATCGGCCCCGATGACCCGGGACTGACCGAGGCGCACGTGGGCTTGCGCACCTACCTGCAGCAGTTCGTGCCCCTGATGCCCTCGGGGACCCAGTATGTGGATGTGCGGGATATCGCCCGGGTTCACCTGCGACTGCTGGAGCAGCCGGGCCTGAACGGCAGGTATATCATCGGCGGGCACTACGTGCCCTGGCGCGAGCTGGGCGGGGTGCTGCGGCGGGTCACCGGCAGAAAACCGCTGGAACTGCCATTAAATGCCGGCCTGATGCGCCTTGCGGGCCGCCTGGCTGACCGTATAGGCAATTACGTGAAGCTGGACCTGCCGCTGACGGCAGAGGGGATATCCTATGCGACCCACTGGGTGCCCATGGACAGCCGCAGCGTCGAGCAGGGGCTGGGAATAGGGTTCCGCCCCGTGGAGGATTCGTTTCGGGACGCCATCGCATGGCTGCATGCCGCGGGGCATATCAGTGCAGGCGATGCTGGTGACGCGGTGGCCTGAGGCGGCCGCCCCGTCCGGTTTGGGCAGCCAGGCAGGGCTGGCAGGGCGCTGCCGTGGCTGTTGCCAGGGGAGGCGCCTGAAATAACCGCCTGGTTCGGGGCAATGCCCACCAATCCATGCTAAAAAATTGTTTGAAATCAATCGCACGTGCTTATTGTTCCAGTAGATTTAGATGGTATTATGGCGGCATAACGAATAAGGATCTCCAGTGGTACCTGAGCCCCTGCAGGAAAGTCATACTCTGAATCTGTTGTCGACCGCTTCGTGGCTTGCGTACGGGGATGGTGTGCGAAACACTGCTTTATCGTGTGCGGCACGGCAAAACGCCCTGGTTCCCGGGAAACTTTGGTAAGAGTTGGCTAATTTTTCAATTACCATGGCTAAATGCGCCAATGGTATTTATCTTGTGGCGGTGATGAGAGCCTGGATCACGGGAGAGAGAGCTTCCGCAGGGATAAAAGATAAAAGAGATATATAAAGATAAAACGTATAAAGAGAACAGGGGCGTCAGGCCGCCTGACAAAGTTTCAAACCTAACTATACTAAAACGCTCAGAGGGAAGTCTCATGAAGAAAAAAGCGCTCGCACTGTCCGTACTCGCTGCTGTTAGCTCGCAGGCGGGGGCGTTCCAGTTTGATACGGGGGACGACTGGAATATCCGCTGGGATAACCAGTTCAAGGGCAACCTCATCTCCCGGCTGCAGAAGTCCGAAGCCACGGTGGTCGACCCCACCAGGAACGCCAGTGCGCGCATCGCAGATGACTCGGACTATTCTGTGGACCGCAAGAAAGGCGGTATCGCCAGCGCCCGGATCGATATCCGCTCGGAGCTGGACGTGGTCTGGCGGCAGAACTGGGGGTTTCGTGTCAGCGGCGCGGGCTGGTATGACGCCG
>JAHEBL010000205.1 GCA_024642265.1 Haliea sp.
ACATATCGCGCTTATCCACCGCCGTGGTCGCCGGAACCGTCGAGGCTGCGCGCCCCGCCACAACCTTGGCAAGGTTGCGCTCTACCAACTGAGCTATTCCCGCACATATCGCGCTTATCCACCGCCGTGGTTGATACTGCACCCGATGGGCGGCGCCTATTGTATTCGCCAGCTCGCCAGAGTCAAGAACAATACCAGAAAATTCGCGCAACTGGCTGAATTACAAAGGATTGTCTATTTCCTTTATGACGACCCAGGCCGCCCGCAGGTAAATGAACATCGACCACAGGGTGAGTACTGCCGCGGTGTACAGGACGATGTAACACAGCGCCAGCAGCCAACTCTCGTCCCGGACCGGATCGATGGCCAACAGGCCCGTAATGGCGAGCATCTGGAAGGCGGTCTTGATCTTACCGATATACGAGACCGCTACCGAGGTGCGTTTCCCCAATTCCGCCATCCACTCACGCAGGGCTGATATGACTATCTCCCTGCCAATGATCACGCAGGCCGCCAATGTGAACAACAGGGTGTCATGGCGCTCAACCAGCAACACCAGGGCAACCGCAACCATCAGCTTGTCCGCCACCGGGTCCAGGAAAGCCCCGAACGCTGTCATCTGCCCGAGGCGCCTGGCCAGGTAACCATCGAACCAGTCCGTGACAGCGGCGAAGGCGAAGATCAGTGCCGCCACTTGCAGGTGATTGCGAAACGGCAGGTAAAAAACCACCACCAGCACCGGTATCAGGAGAATTCTTAGAATGGTCAGCGCATTGGGTATGTTAATAGGCAATTCGCGCGGCTCCCTGTGTTGTCAATCGCTGATGTTGTGCAGGTGATCGTAAATCTGTTGGGCCATTGTGGCACTAATTCCGGCAACTTTCTTCAACTCCTCGATATTGGCGTTTTCCACCCCCTGCGCACTGCCGAAGTGGCGCAACAGGTCCCGCCGGCGCTTCGCCCCCACGCCGGCGATATCCTCCAGCGCCGAGCGCTGCCGCGCCTTGTCGCGCCGCGCTCGGTGCCCGGTGATGGCAAAGCGATGGGCCTCGTCCCTGATCTGCTGTATCAGGTGCAGTGCAGGATTGTCGATGCCAAGTTGCCGCTCGCGGCCCGTTCTGCCGTTCAGGAGTGTTTCAAAACCCGCCTTGCGGGTAACGCCCTTGGCGACACCAATCACCTCCACTCCTGCCACCTGCAGATCCGCAAGCACCGACATGGCCTGGCTGACCTGACCTTTACCCCCGTCGATAAACAGGATGTCCGGCATAGGGGCTTCGCCGGACTTCAGCCGCTTGTAGCGCCGCTCCAGCGCCTGTTGCATGGCGGCGTAATCGTCTCCCCCGGTGATGCCCTCGATGTTAAAGCGACGATAATCCGACTTGCGCGGACCGCCCTGGTCAAACACCACGCAGGAGGCAACAGTGGCTTCACCTGAGCTGTGGCTGATATCAAAGCATTCCATGCGCTCCGGCAATTCCGGCAAACCGAGCAGTTCCTGTAAGGCCTGCAGTCGCTCGATGACAGACTGTCGTCCGGTCAGGTGAGATGCCAGGTTGGTTTCGGCGGTTTGCACTGCCAGTTGCAGCCAGCGGGCCCGCGCATCGCGCACCTTGCCGCGCAATCGAACCCGGCGTCCCGATTCCGTCGACAGGGCAAGAGCGAGAGTGTCCGCATCCTCCGGCGCGTCATTGACGATCAATTCCGGGGGAATCGCCCGCATGCCGCCCAGGTAATACTGCGGAATAAATGCGGAAAGTACCTGGGCAGGTGTCTCCTGCAGGCGCAGTGGCGGGTAATAGGTTTTACTGCCCAGCACCCGGGCACCGCGCACGAATAACACCTGCACGCAGGCCCTGCCGCCAGCGACCGCGGCGGCGACGATATCCAGGTCGCCCTTGACGCCTTCAATACCCTGGCTGGCCTGCACATGCTGCAGCTGGCTCAGCTGATCCCTGAACACCGCCGCCTTCTCGTAGGCGAGAGTTGAGGCAGCTTTCTCCATATCATCCGCCAGTCGGGCCATGAGCTGCTGGGACTTGCCGCGCAGGAACAGTGCCGTATTGTCCACCTGCAGCGCGTAGTCCTCCTCGCTTACCAGTTCCACACAGGGCGCTGTGCAGCGGCCGATCTGGTACTGCAGGCAGGGACGGGAACGATTGCTGAAATAACTGTCCTCGCATTGGCGCACCTTGAAGACCTTCTGCAGAAAATGCAGTGATTCGCGCACGGCGCCCGCGCTGGGATAGGGTCCGAAGTACTGGCCCTTGCGACGCTTCGCGCCACGGTGCAGGCTGAGTCGCGGGTACTTGTCCTCGCTGGACAGGAAAATATAGGGATAGGATTTGTCGTCCCGCAGCAGGATGTTGTAGGGCGGCTGGTGGGTCTTGATCAGGTTGTGCTCGAGCAGCAGCGCATCCACCTCGGTAGAGGTGACCGTGACCTGGATCTCGTGGATACGCGCAACCAGTGCCATGGTTTTCTCGGTGAGGCCACTGGCACGAAAATAGCTGCCCACGCGATTTTTAAGGTTGCGGGCCTTGCCCACGTACAGCAGTTTGTGGGCGTCGTCGTACATCTGGTAGACGCCCGGGCGCGTGGTCAGCGCCTTGAGGAATGCCTTGTGGTCAAACTCGCTCACGCCGCCCCGCCGTAAATTCGCGGCTCGATCTCGAGAGCGATGTCGAAGGTGTCCAGTACCGAGTCAGCAATTGCCCTGGCCAGGTCCAGGAGTTTCCCGCCACTGTCATTACCGTAGTTTACAAGGACCAGCGCATGTTCCGGATGCACGCCGAGCCCGCCATCGCGATGCCCTTTCCAGCCACAGAAGTCTATCAGCCAGGCCGCCGGCAGCTTTATGCTGCCATCGGACTGGGGATACTGCGGCAGGCCGGGAAACTGCCGGGCCATTGCCTGCGCCTGCGCTGCGGTCAACACCGGATTCTTGAAAAAACTGCCGGCATTGTGCACCCGCGAAGGGTCGGGCAACTTGCTGCGACGGATATCCACCACCGCATCGAACACTGCCTGCGGGGTCGCTTCACCGCCACCGTGTTGCTCTAGTGCCCGCGCCAGTGCCGGGTAATCCGCCTGCACTTGCGGGCGGCGTGACAACTGCAGGTCCACGGCGGTGATGACCAGCTGGTCCTGCAGGTCGTGTTTGAAGATACTGTCGCGATAGCCGAACTGGCACTTCTCTGCGGTGATCGAACGGGGCGTTCCGCCAGCCACTGTCACGCAGTGCACCTCGCGAACAAAGGGTGCCAGCTCTACACCGTAGGCGCCGATATTCTGGATGGGGGCGGCGCCTGCGGTGCCGGGGATGAGAGCCAGGTTCTCGAGACCATAATATCCCCTCTCCAGCGACCACTGTACCAGATGGTGCCAGTTCTCTCCCGCGGCGACCCGCAGCACAACCACCTCGCCGTCGTCCTCCAGCACGTCGATACCGCGGGTGTCCACCCGCAGCACCAGGGCATCCAGGTCGCCCGCGATAACGACGTTACTGCCCTCCCCCAGCGGTATCACGGCAAGTCCGTGTGCTGTGGCCCAGGCGAGTGCCTCGAGCAATTGATTGTCGCTTTGCGCCCGCACCAGGGCTGTTGCATGTCCCGCAAGGGCCAGGGTGTTGTAGGGTTGCAGAGCCTCACCCTGCA
>JAHEBL010000206.1 GCA_024642265.1 Haliea sp.
TTGATGAATCCCTCGGCGTCCTTCTGGTTGTAGGCACCGGCGTCTTCTTCGAAGGTGGCGATGCTCTCATCGAACAGGCTGTCGGCGGACTGGCGCCCGGCTACTATCACGTTGCCCTTGTAGAGCTTGAGCCGAACCTTGCCGTTCACCACGCGCTGGGAGTCGTCGATGGCGGCCTGCAACATTTTGCGCTCCGGTGACCACCAGTAGCCGTTGTAGATCATGTTGGCATAGCGCGGCATCAGGTCATCCTTTAGATGGGCCACTTCCCGGTCCAGGGTCAGCGATTCGATAGCACGGTGTGCCTTCAGCATGATGGTACCGCCGGGGGTCTCGTAACAGCCCCGGGACTTCATGCCCACATAGCGGTTCTCCACGATGTCATCGCGGCCAATGCCGTTCGCGCCGCCCACCTTGTTGAGGGTCTCCAGCACGGTGGCGGGGCTCATGGCCTTGCCGTCGATGGCCACGATATCGCCGCACTCGAAGTCCAGTTCGATATAGGTGGGAGCATCCGGTGCGGCCTCGGGGCTGACGCTCCAGCGCCACATATCCTCTTCCGCTTCCGCCCAGGGGTCTTCCAGCACGCCGCCCTCGTAGGAAATGTGCAGCAGGTTGGCATCCATGGAATAGGGGGATTTTTTCTTCGCACTGGAAAAGTCCACCGGGATGTCACGGCTCTTGCAGTAGGCCATGAGGGTTTCCCTGGAGGTCATGTCCCACTCGCGCCAGGGTGCTATCACCTTGATACCCGGTTTCAACGCGTAGGCGCCCAGCTCGAAGCGCACCTGGTCGTTGCCCTTGCCGGTGGCCCCGTGGGAAATGGCATCTGCGCCCGTTTCATTGGCGATCTCGATCAGGCGCTTGGCAATCAGGGGACGCGCGATGGATGTGCCCAGCAGGTATTCACCCTCATAAATGGTATTGGCCCGGAACATGGGGAAGACGAAATCACGGACGAATTCCTCGCGCAGGTCGTCGATATAGATTTCCTTGATACCCAGAGCCCTGGCCTTGGCCCGCGCGGGTTCCACCTCTTCACCCTGGCCGATATCGGCGGTAAAGGTCACGACCTCGCACTGGTAGTTGTCCTGCAACCAGCGCACGATGACCGAGGTATCGAGGCCGCCGGAATAGGCCAGCACGACTTTGTTCACATCTGACATGTCACACTCCATGGGGCTGTACTGAAAAGCCGGCCATTCTACTCCCGGGCGACGCCAATTCCCAGCCGATTGCTTACGGCCTTCCACCCGCAGCCCTCGCAGGGGGCATTCCCGCTCCCGCTGCGGCGGCTTTTACGGTAGCATGCACACTCAACCCAGTGAGCAATCGACCCTGCCATCCCACGTGACTGAACTGACAATTACCCGCCCGGACGACTGGCACGCGCATCTGCGCGACGGCGCCGCGCTGGAACATACCTGCGCTGACCTGGCCCGCTACTTTGGCCGGGTTATCGTCATGCCCAACCTGAGTCCGCCGGCAACCACGGTGGCCGAGGCCTCCCTTTACCGGGATCGTATACTCGCGGCCATGGCCCCCCTGTCGCGCCGCTTCGAACCGCTGATGACGCTCTATCTCACCGACCGCACCGAGCCGGCGGAAGTCCGGCTGGCGGCTGCCTCGGACTTTGTCCACGCAATCAAGCTTTACCCGGCCGGTGCCACCACCAACTCTGCCGCGGGCGTGGCGCAACTGGAGGGGCTCTACGACACCCTCGCCGCCATGGAGGAGGTGGATCTGCCGCTACTGGTCCACGGCGAGGTCACCGATCATGACATCGACATCTTCGATCGGGAAAAAGTCTTCATCGATCGCCACCTGGCGCCAATTGCCCTGCGCTTTCCCCGTCTGCGCATTGTGCTGGAGCACATCACCACCCGGGACGCGGTTGAGTTTGTGCAGGATGCCGGCCCCAGCGTCGCCGCGACCATTACGGCCCACCACCTGCTGTTCAACCGCAACGATATGCTGGTGGGTGGTATCCGACCTCATTACTACTGCCTGCCGATACTGAAACGCAACACCCACCAGCAGGCGCTGCTGCAGGCGGCCACTTCCGGCAGCCCCCGCTTTTTCCTGGGGACCGACTCGGCGCCGCACACGACAGCCAACAAGGAAACCCGCTGCGGCTGCGCCGGCGTCTACACCGCGCATGCCGCCATCGAGCTTTATGCCGAGGTGTTCGAGCAGCTGGATGCCCTGGACGCGCTGGAGAACTTTGCCTCCCACTTCGGCCCCGACTTCTATCGGCTGCCGCGCAATACCGACACCATCACCCTGCACAGGAACGAGTGGCGGGTGCCCGAACAACTGCCACTGGGTCGCGATTTCCTCACGCCCCTGCGCGCCGGGGAAAGCATATCCTGGCGCGTATCCGACCCGGGCGAATAAGCATTTGAAAGAAACTCCAGAACATCGCATCTGCGATCGTTTCCGCGGCTTCCTGCCGGTGGTCATCGACGTGGAAACCGGCGGCTTCATCGCCAGTACCGACGCCATCCTGGAAGTTGCGGCGACCACAGTGCGCATGGACGAGGATGGCCTGCTGGCCGTACACCGCACCTACGACTTTCACGTGCAGCCGTTTGAGGGCGCCAATATTGAACAGTCGGCGCTGGATTTCACCGGGATCGATCCCTATCACCCGTTCCGGCAGGCGGTCGCCGAGGCCGAAGCACTGGATGAACTGTTCAAGGTCCTGCGCAAGGAAATCCGCGACCAGAACTGCACCAGGGCCATCCTGGTGGGGCACAACGCCCATTTCGACGCGGGCTTCATCAACGCCGCGGTTGAGCGCTGCGGCATCAAGCGCAACCCGTTCCACCCCTTTTCCTTTTTCGACACGGCCACCCTGTCGGGGCTGGCCTATGGCCAGACGGTGCTGGCGAAGGCCTGCGCGGAAGCCGGTATCGCATTTGATAACAGCGAGGCTCACTCCGCCGCCTACGATGCCGAGCGCACCGCCGAACTGTTCTGTGAGATCGTCAACCGCTGGAAAGAGTGCGGCGGCTGGTTACCCGGCTTCGAGTGAACCGGGTTGGCGGCGCGGCGGCGCCCGAGAATATTGCCGCGGCTTGAGCGAACGCACAGGAACTGACAATGCCCAGGAAATCACAGGTCCGGAACGAGCAAAAAGCGCTGCGCTTCAGCCTGTACGGCGTCGTCGGTTTTGTGGTGCTGGCGCTGGGCTTCGCACTTCTGACCAACTCGGATGCCATCCTGTTCGACGGTATCTACTCCCTGATCGCATTCTGCGTGACCCTGCTGACGCTCAAGGTGGCAAAGCTGGCGGAGCGGCCTGACGACGAACGATTTCATTTCGGCTACACCTCCATAGAGCCGACACTCAACCTGTTCAAAGCCCTGTTCATACTCGTGGCCTGCGTTTACGCGGCAGTTGAAGCCACCAAGCGTCTGCTGGCAGGTGGCAATCCCGCAGAGTACGGGCTGGCGGTGTTTTACGGCGCAGCATCGACGCTGGGCTGTTTCACGGTAGCGTGGATGATGTCCCGTGCCAGCAGGCAGAGCCGCTCCGACCTGGTGGCGGTGGAATCCAAGACCTGGCTGATGGACGGACTGCTCAGCTGCGCTGTGTTTGTCGGCTTCCTGGGGGCGTGGTGGCTGGAGCGCTCACCCTGGCCCGAGTA
>JAHEBL010000096.1 GCA_024642265.1 Haliea sp.
TTTACGGCTGGAAGGCCGAGGAGGCAGTGGAACACGCCCGTCGTCAGGTGGCGGACCTCGTCAATTGCGATCCGCGGGAGATCGTCTGGACCTCGGGTGCCACCGAGTCGGATAACCTGGCACTGAAAGGCGTGGCGCATTTTCATCGTGAGCGGGGGCGCCACATTGTCACGTCCGCCATCGAGCACAAGGCCGTGCTGGACAGTTGTCACCAGCTGGAGAAAGAGGGTTTCGAAGTCAGCTACCTCAAGCCCGGCCCGGACGGGCTGATCGCGCCGGCGGCGGTGGCGGACGCGCTGCGCGAGGACACCATCCTGGTCAGCATCATGCACGCCAACAATGAAATCGGCACGCTGAACGATATCGCCGGTATCGGCCGGGTTACCCGGGCGGCCGGGGTGCTGTTTCATTCCGATGCAGCCCAGAGCGCAGGCAAGGTAGCTATCGACCTGGCGCAACTTGATGTGGACCTCATGTCCATGTCGGCACACAAGTTTTACGGCCCCAAGGGCATGGGGGCGCTGTACGTGAGGCGCCAGCCAAGGGTGCAACTGGAGGCCCAGATGCATGGCGGCGCGCACGAACGGGGTATGCGTTCCGGCACACTTGCCACTCACCAGATAGTGGGCATGGGGGAGGCCGCACAATTGGCCCGGGAGTGCCTGGCAGAAGAGGGCACGCGTCTGGCGGAGTTGCGCCAGCGCTTCTGGCATGGCATCCGGGATCTCGGTGACATTGGCCTGAATGGCGATCCGGACCAGCGCCTGCCCGGCGCGATCAACATCAGCGTGGGTTTTGTCGAGGGAGAGGCACTGCTCATGGCCTTGAAGGACCTGGCGATCTCCACCGGCTCGGCCTGCACCTCCGCCAGCCTGGAGCCCTCCTATGTACTGCGGGCGATCGGCCTGTCCGATGAGCTCGCCCACGGCTCCCTGCGCTTCTGTTTCGGCCGCTTCAGCACTGCGGAGGACGTCGATGCCGCCATAAGTCATTTGCGTCATGCAGTAGAGAAATTGCGGGAATCGTCACCGCGTTGGGCCGCGCATCGACAGGGGAAATCCTGAACGGGCCGCTGCGGCCAGCCGGAAAATTACCCTATTTCCACGGTTGTTTTGCAAGTTGCTGATTTACAAGAGAAACAATCTTCCCGGCAGAACCAATACTGGGTGAAACCCAAGGCCAAAGTCCGTATAATTGCGCGGCTTTTGGCGCTCGGGTCGAGGCCAGCCGGTTGACCGGCGGCCCCAATGTCCGCGCATACCCGCAAAAATCTGACAAGGAGACCACCCATGGCGGTAGAACGCACGCTTTCGATCATTAAACCGGACGCAGTCGGCAAGAACATTGTTGGCAAGATCTACTCGCGTTTCGAGACTAACGGCCTGCGAATTGTAGCCGCAAAGATGCTGCGCCTGAGCGACGAAGTTGCGGGGGGTTTCTACGCGGAGCACCGTGAGCGCCCGTTTTTCCCCGACCTGATCGAGTTCATGACCTCCGGCCCGGTGGTGGTGCAGGTGCTGGAAGGCGAGGGTGCGGTAGCAAAGAACCGCGAGCTGATGGGGGCGACCAACCCCAAGGAAGCGGCCGAAGGCACTATTCGTGCGGATTTTGCCAGTTCAATCGACGCCAACGCGGTGCACGGTTCCGACTCCCCTGAGTCCGCCGCCCGGGAAATCGCCTATTTCTTCGCTGCCAGCGAGATCTGCGAGCGCTAGCCGCCCGCCAGGACGCCATGACCTCAGCCGTCGCCACTGCCACAGAACAGCCCCGGGTCAACCTCCTGGGGCTGTCACTGCGCCAGATGGAGCAGTATTTCCTCGACATGGGGGAGAAGAAGTTCCGCGCGCAACAGGTGCTGAAGTGGATTCACCATGCGGGTGTCACCGATATCGGTGAAATGACAAACCTCGGCAAGTCCCTGCGAGAAAAATTGCTGGCGGTCGCCGAGGTGCGGCCGCCGGAGATCGTCAGCCAGCACGATTCCAGTGACGGCACCCGCAAGTGGGTGATCCGTGTCGACGGCGGCGGGCTGGTGGAATCCGTGCTGATTCCGGAGGCCGGGCGCGCCACCCTGTGCGTATCGTCCCAGGTGGGATGCAGCCTCGACTGCAGTTTCTGTTCGACCGGCAAGCAGGGTTTCCAGCGCGACCTGAGCGCGGCGGAGATCATCGGCCAGGTCTGGCTGGCGATCAAATCCTACGATGCTTTCCAGGCCGGCAACGGACGCATCGTCACCAACGTGGTGATGATGGGCATGGGCGAACCACTGCTCAACTTCGACAACGTGGTGGCCGCCATGGACCTGATGCTGGAGGACCTGGCTTACGGTCTGTCCAAGCGGCGTGTCACCCTCAGTACCTCCGGCGTGGTGCCGGCACTGGACAGGCTGGCGAAGGTCAGCGAGGTATCCCTGGCGATTTCCCTGCACGCACCCAATGACGAGTTGCGCAGTCAGCTGGTGCCCATCAACCGCAAGTATCCGATTGCCATGTTGCTCGAGAGCGCGCGCAACTATATCGACGCCCAGCGTGACAGCAAGCGCGTAGTGACGGTGGAATACACGCTGATCGCCGGCGTCAATGATCAACAGGAGCACGCCAGGGAACTGGCCGTGCTGCTCAAGGAATTTCCCTGTAAGATCAACCTCATTCCGTTCAATGCCTTTCCCCAGTCCGGTTACCAGCGCCCGAGCGGCAATGCGGTGAGCCGCTTCTGGCAGGTGCTGGTGGATGCGGGCTTTGTGGTCACCGTGCGCACCACCCGGGGGGATGACATCGATGCGGCCTGCGGCCAGTTGGTTGGCCAGGTGGTTGATCGCACCCGGCGCAGCGAGCGCTATCGCGCAGCCGCCGAAACACAGGCAATAACAGTCAGCTAAGGTGTATGTATTGATGAAAGACCTGCTTAAAATTGTCCTGGTACTCCTGTTGCCAACCGTGCTGGCGGCTTGCATAACCACCACAGAGGGCGGTTTTACCGAGGAGTACTCGCCTGAAAGGGCGCTTAATGAGCGTGTCGAGCTTGCCAGGAAATATATCGGTGATGGCAACTGGGATGCGGCCAAGCGCAACCTCAAGCTGGCCTACGAAATTGACCCGAAGAACGCCGAGGTTTATGAGGCTTTCGCGCTGGTATACCAGAGTACCGGTGAATACGAACTGGCGGAGGAAAATTTCGAGAGCGCTATCAGGATCGACCCGAAATTTTCCCGCGCACGCAACAATTTTGCCGCCTTCCTGTTTTCGCAGCAGCGTTACAAGGAAGCGGAGAAGCAGCTGGAAATCGTGGTGAAGGACAGCCTGTATTCAGGTCGGCCGCGGGCATTCGTCAACCTTGGTCTGTGCCGTGAGCAGTTGTTCGATCCGCAGGGTGCTGAAGAGGCCTTTGTGCGCGCGCTGGCCATGGATCGAACCAACTCCATTGCCCTGCTGGAAATGGCGCAGCTGCGGTTTGACGCCGGTGACAATTTCAACGCCGGGAAATACTACACCACCTACCGCTCTGTGGTTCGCCAGCAGTCCGCGCGCGGTCTCTGGCTGGGTATCCGCCTCGCGCGCCAGTCGGGTGACCTCAACGACGAGGGTAGCTACGCACTGGCGCTGAGTAATCTTTATCCCGACTCTGTCGAATACCAGGCCTACAAGCGGACGACGACACCGTGAGTGATGATACGGGTGCACAACTCGATGCGTTCATTACGCCCGGTACCCTGTTGAAGTCAGCCCGGGAAGCGCAGGAGCTTTCCGAGCGTGAGGTAGCGGACCGTCTGCACCTGATGCCCGGCTACCCGGCCATCATCGAGCGGGACGATTATCACGCCCTGCGACACCCGGCATTTGCCAGGGGCTACGTCAAGGCCTATGGCAAGTTGGTGGGGGTGGATGAAAAGCGGCTTCTGGACGCCTTCGATCGCCTGCGGGCCGAGGCGGCCCCCGAGCCCAGGAAAGTCCGGGCCAGGCCAGCTCAACTGCAGCCTACCGGCCTCAGTGTGATAGTGGGTCTGGTGCTGCTGGTGCTGCTGGTCGTCGCGATCTGGTGGTGGCGGGTTGTGCCCGAAGCCGTTACGGAGGCCGAACTCTCCCCGGATTTGGACCGCTCCGCGTGGCAGTTTGCCGGCGATGACATCAGGACAGGTGAGAAATGAAAACGCAGAGCCCGATCAAGCGCCGCGTCAGTCGGCAAATCATGGTCGGCAACGTTCCGGTTGGGGGCGATGCCCCGATCAGTGTACAGAGCATGACCAACACTGAAACCTGCGATGTGGCGGCGACCGTCGCCCAGGTACGCGCTATCGCGGACGCCGGAGCCGATATCGTGCGGGTCTCGGTGCCCAGTATGGAAGCGGCCGAGGCTTTTCGGGACATTCGCGCCCAGGTGGAGGTCCCGCTGGTGGCGGACATCCATTTTGATCACAAGATTGCCCTCAAAGTCGCCGAGTACGGGGTGGACTGCCTGCGCATCAACCCGGGCAATATCGGCAGCGACGCCAAGGTGAGGGCGGTGATCGACAGCGCCAGGGACAAGGGCATCCCCATCCGCATCGGCGTCAATGCCGGTTCCCTGGGCAAGGAACTGCAGCGCAAGTACGGTGAGCCCACTGCCGAGGCGCTGGTGGAGTCGGCCATGCGGCACGTGGCGATCCTGGAAAAATTCAATTACCCGGATTTCAAGGTGAGCGTAAAAGCCTCCGAGGTGTTCATGGCCGTCGAGGCCTATCGCCTGCTGGCGAAGGAAATAGACCAGCCCCTGCACCTGGGTATCACCGAAGCCGGCGGCCTGCGCGGCGGGACGGTGAAGTCTGCGGTAGGCCTGGGCATGCTGTTGATGGACGGCATAGGGGACACTATTCGCATTTCACTCGCGGCGGACCCGGTGGAGGAAGTGAAGGTCGGCTTCGAGATTCTCAAGAGCCTGAAACTGCGCACCAACGGCATCAACTTTATTGCCTGCCCGAGCTGCTCCCGCCAGAATTTCGATGTGATCAGCACCATGAACCAGCTGGAACAGCGTCTTGAGGATATTCGCACCCCGATGGATGTTGCGGTCATTGGCTGTATCGTCAACGGGCCGGGGGAGGCCAGGGAAGCGGATGTGGGCCTGACGGGCGCCACGCCCAATAACCTCATCTATGTGGCCGGAGAGCCCGACCACAAAATCAGCAACACTGATTTTATCGATCACCTGGAGCAGGTGATCCGGCAACGTGCGGTAGTGCTGGAGCAGGAGCGGGCCGCGCAGGACGAGAAGCTCATTCTTAAATCGTCCAACTGAGCACAATGCGATCACTGGAGAACGCGTGAGCAATATACAAGCTATCCGCGGGATGAACGATATCCTGCCGGAAGATACCCGCCACTGGCGCCACCTTGAGCAGACCGTGAGCCGGCTGCTGGCCAGCTATGGCTATGGCGAGATACGCCTGCCTGTGGTCGAGAAAACCGAGTTGTTCAAGCGCTCCATCGGTGAGGTCACCGACATTGTGGAAAAGGAGATGTACAGCTTCGATGATCGCAATGGCGAAAACCTGACCCTGCGGCCGGAAGGGACCGCCGGCTGCGTGCGCGCAGCAATCCAGCATGGCCTTCTGGGTGTGCCCCAGCGCCTGTGGTATATGGGCCCAATGTTTCGTTACGAACGGCCGCAAAAGGGGCGTCAGCGCCAGTTCCACCAGATCGGTGTAGAGGCCTTCGGCATTGCCAGCGTTGACATGGATGCGGAGTTGATCCTGCTCACCGCCCGCTTGTGGCGACAACTGGGTCTGGCAGACAGTGTTGAGTTGCAGATCAACTCGATCGGCAGCAGCGCCGCGCGCCGGGCCTACCGGGCGGCACTGGTGGATTACCTGACCAGCCACCAGGACGCCCTCGATGAGGACAGCCAGCGGCGGCTGCATAGCAATCCCCTGCGCATACTGGACAGCAAAAGTCCGCAAACACAGGCACTGCTCGACGCTGCGCCGACCATGGCAGACTATCTTGATGATGAGTCCCGCACTGACTTCAGCCGCCTCTGCGAATTCCTGCAGGCGGCCGGGCTGCCCTACGTGATCAACCCGCGCTTGGTGCGGGGTCTCGATTACTACAACAAGACAGTCTTCGAGTGGGTTACAGACCGCCTCGGCAGCCAGAACGCGGTCTGTGCCGGCGGGCGCTACGACAACCTGGTGGAGCAACTCGGTGGCAAGAATACGCCCGGCGTGGGATTTGCCATGGGCATGGAACGATTGGTGCTGTTGATGCTCGAAACGGGTGCGCTGGATCAGTCCGGGCAGGTCCTGGCAGATGTCTATGCGGTCGCGGCCGGAGACAGGGCACAATCGACGGCACTGGCGGCGGTAGAATCATTGCGCGACTCGTTGCCCGACCTGGCGATAGTGCAGCATACCGGTGGTGGCAGTTTCAAGAGCCAGCTGAAGAAGGCCGACAAGAGCGGCGCCAGGGTGGCGCTCATCTGGGGCGAGGACGAAGTCAGCACGCAGACGGTTACCGTCAAGCACCTGCGCGAGGGCTCCGGGCAGGGTGACAGATCAGGGCAGCAAACCGTGCCCGGGCAACAACTGGAGGCGACACTGCGAGCAGTGTTCGCCGATTGAATCAGGCAAGAGGAATAGTCAGACGTGGAATCATATCGTACCGAGGAAGAACAGGTAGAAGCACTGCGCCGCTGGTGGCAGGAGAACGGTCGCTCAACCATCGTGGCGATCATTCTGGCGCTGGGCGTCGGTTTCGGCTACCAGGGCTGGAAGAATCACGTGGAGACACAGGCAGAGGGCGCCTCGGACCTCTACCAGCGGCTGCTGCAGGCGTTCAGCGCGCCGGCCCTGGGGCCTGAACAACAGCAGATTGCCGTGCAACTTGCACAACAGTTGAAGACGGAATTCGACGGCAGCACCTACGCCCAGTTTGCCGCGCTGCAGCTGGCCCGGGTGGCTGTGGGTAGCAACGACCTGGCCACTGCCGAGTCGGAGTTGCGCTGGGTGCTTGGCAAAGCAGACAAGGGCAGTGACGTGGCTCGCATAGCGCAGCTGCGGCTGGCCCGTGTGCTCGCCGCGGGTGATGATGCGGAGCAGGCGCTGACGATTCTTGACCAGGGTGGAGAAGGCCCATACAAGGCTTCCTATGCGATTGCCCGGGGCGACATCCTGCTGAGTATGGGGCGCGCCGAGGAGGCCAGCGAAGCCTATGCCGCAGCGCTGGCGCTCGCCGCTTCAGAGGGCGGACCAGCGCCTGATCTGGTTGCCGTTGAGCAGAAACTTCAGGCCCTCAACCCCAGGCCCGCCCGGGCGACCGTGGCAGCCGGTTCCGGCGGAGCAGCAGCGATGCCGGCGCAGGTCGAGGCCCCAGACACTGCAGAGTCGGCAAATGATGCCGGCGCCGGCGAGGAGGGTTAGAGCCATGTCCCGGGTATATCGCTGGCTGTTCGCCGCTGCCCTCGCGCTGAGTGTCAGTGCTTGCAGTACGATCAGCGGCTGGTTTGATTTCGACGACGAAGACGATACCAAGCAGCCTGCCGAGCTCCTGGAGATCCAGGAGACGATCAAGGTCAAGAAACTGTGGTCCCACGGCGTTGGCAACGGCCAGGGCGATGGCTTCTACAAGATACAGCCCGCCATCAATGGCAATGCCATCTATGTAGCGGCGGCGGACGGTGATCTGGAGGCTTTTGACAGGATCAGCGGCAAAAGCCTCTGGGATGCGGAGCTGGAGCTGCCGCTGTCGGGCGGGGTGGGCGTATATGGCGATGCCTTGCTGCTGGGCAGCAGTGACGGCTTCGTGATCAAGGTCGATGCCGGTTCCGGGGAAGTACTCTGGACCACGCGCCTCAACGGCGAGGTGATGTCCACACCCGCGAGCAATGGCAGGATGGTGCTTGCACATACCCTGGACGGCAAACTGCAGGGCCTGAATTTCGACACGGGCTCGGTGGAGTGGACTTACGACAGCAACGTGCCGGTGCTCACGCTGCGCGGCAGCAGCAGCCCGGTGGTGAACGGTGACGTAGCCTATGTCGGCTTTGCCAACGGGCGCGTGCAGGCCTTTGACATCGCCACCGGCGGTATCCTCTGGGATGTGCGCGTGGCCATTCCCCAGGGTCGCTCGGAAATAGAACGGGTTGTGGATATCGATGGAACCATGAGCCTGGTGAACGACGAGCTGTTTGTCGCCAGCTACCAGGGCCGGATTGTCGCCATCAATGTGTCGGACGGGCGCAAGCTGTGGCAGAACAACGCGTCGTCTTTTTCCGGCGTTTCACAGGGCTTTGGTAATGTGTATGTGGCCGACGAGGATGGCACCGTGACGGCCTATCAGCGCAGCGGGCAGGGTCTGCGCTGGCAGCAGGCCGCGCTGGCCTACCGCGGTCTGTCGCGGCCCACCCCGGTCAGCAGCTATCTTGCCGTGGGTGACAAGGAAGGTTATGTGCATATCCTGTCACAGATAGACGGGGAGTTTGCCGGTCGGGTCAAAGCCGACGGCGACGGTGTCAGGGCTGACATGCTGGGTGAGGACAATATTCTCTACGTCTACGGCAACAGCGGGGATCTTATCGCCTACGAGATCAAGCCGAAGGACTGATGATTCCCGTCATCGCTCTCGTCGGGCGCCCCAATGTCGGTAAATCGACGCTCTTCAACCAGCTGACCCGCAGCCGGGAGGCGCTGGTGGCCAACTTGCCCGGGCTCACCCGGGACCGTAAATACGGTGAAGCGCGGATGGGCAGCAGGCGCTTTGTCGTGATCGATACCGGCGGCATCAGTGGCGACGAGGACGGCATCGATTCGCAGATGGCCGGACAGTCCCTGACGGCGATCGAGGAAGCGGACGCCGTGCTGCTGATCGTGGACGCGCGGGAGGGTCTGAATCCCGGCGACCAGGCACTGGCCCGGCACCTGCGTCAGCGCAATAAAGCCTTTCACCTGGTAGTGAACAAGATCGATGGCCTCGACGAGCAGGTGGCCACCAGCGATTTCTATGCCATGGGTGTGCAGTCCCTGTACGGCGTCGCCGCCAGCCACGGGCGCGGTGTGCGCAGCATGATAGAAGGGGTTCTGGCCGGGTTTCCCGACGAGGAGCCCCAGCTGGACCGGCGGGAATACCCGGACAGTATCCGGGTGGCAGTGGTGGGCAGGCCCAACGTGGGCAAATCGACCCTGGTAAACCGCCTGCTGGGCGAGGAACGGGTGGTGGTGTTTGACGAACCGGGCACCACCCGGGACAGTATTTATATCGACTACGAGCGCGAGGGGCAAAAGTACACCCTGATCGACACTGCCGGTGTGCGCAAGCGCAAAAACGTGCGGGAGACGGTGGAGAAGTTTTCCATCGTCAAGACCCTCAAGGCCATCGACGACGCCCACGTGGTGATACTGCTGATGAACGGCCACGAGGGAATCGTTGACCAGGATATGCACCTGCTGGGCCATTGCATCGATGCCGGGCGCGGGCTGGTGCTGGCGGTGAACAAATGGGACGGTATCGAAGCGGACCAGCGCGAGTGGATCAAGAGCGAGCTGGAGCGTCGCCTGCAATTCGCCGCCTACGCCGACATCCATTTCATCTCCGCCCTGCATGGCTCCGGGGTAGGCCTGTTGTACAAGTCCATCGACGCGGCCTACCAGTCCGCCACCCGCAAGCTCAATACCAATGCCCTGACGCGGATTCTGGAGGGCGCGGTTTTCGACCATGCGCCGCCCATGGTAGACGGGCGCCGTATCAAGCTGCGCTACGCCCATGCCGGCGGCCAGAACCCGCCACTGATCATTATTCACGGCAACCAGACCGGCAAGGTCCCCAACAGTTACCAGCGCTACCTGGAAAAGGTATTCCGGCGCGAACTGGACCTGGTGGGCACGCCGGTGCGTATCGAGTTTCGCACGGGCGAGAACCCTTACGCCGACAAGCGCAACAAACTGACCGGACGCCAGGTACAGCGCAAGCGGCGCCTCATGGCGCACGTCAAGAAAAATAAGAAGAACAAGAAAAAATAGCGACTGCGGTGAGCCTGTCATTGCGCTGCCGCAATACCCGGGTGAGATGCCAGTGACCGTCAAAAACGAAAAACCGGATCTTGATTCGCGCGAGCATATCGACCAGTTCGTCGATCGCTTCTACACCCGGATGCTGGCCGATGAACAGCTTGCGCCCATTTTCCTCGATGTAGCGGCGGTGGACCTCGCAGTGCACCTGCCCCATATCAAGGATTACTGGTGCAAGCTACTACTCGGGGACAAGGGCTACCGGCGCCACACCATGAATATCCATCGCCAGTTGCACGGCAAGCAAGCACTGCGCGCGGAAGATTTTCAGCGTTGGCTTGCATTGTTCAACGCTACCCTGGATGACGGCTTCAGCGGCGAGCAGAGCGAGCGGGCGCGGCGGGTTGCGGCCGCCATTGCCGGTAACATGGCGGCAAGCCTGCCTGTGCAGGCATAGCCTGCTTGTTCAGTTCGCTGCCCGGTTTATTGTTCAACCGGGGCAGAGCAGGGGGCGTTTGCCACCCCGGGCGGCGTCCAGCCGTCGCCGCCCGCGTCAATAAACAGCGGGTTGCTGAAGGCGTAGGCCGGTACACCCCCCTCGCCAATGTTGTCATCCGTCAGATCTGCCAGGCTTGCGTTACTTGCCCGGTCCAGGTCCTCGGGCACTACCGGGAACAGTGGCGGGGAGACACCGTCAGTGCCGTGGGCGATGGCCACCAGCCAGGTATCGACGGCAATGTTCTGCAGTTCCAGTGTCACCTCGATCTCATTGCGTGTGGCGCCCGGGATGTCCTCGTTTACAAGCACAGTGCGTGCACGCCAGCCCGGGTCGCCCGCGCTGATGGTCAGATTGGGGCAGACACCGTAGCGGGCCGCCTGCCCGGCGGCGCTGGTCAGTTCAGGCTGGTTGTTGATATAAAAATCCACGCTGTCCACCTGGGCCCAGCCGGCACTGGCAATGTGCAGTGTCACCGTGACATCAGAGCCGGTATCGATGGCCATTCCCGTAGACCCCGCCACGGACAGGTCAGCCACCCGGGCCTGGCCGAGGCGGTTGCCGCTGGCCGTGATGGTCATGAACGGCGCGTTGGTGCCTATGATCCTGCCGGCTGCCACGGCGGCGGCCAGGGTTTCCGCCTCATCGGATAACTGCGCAGGATCGGTAACACTGCTGGCGATCTGGCTGCGGGTGGCCAGATGCGTGTTGCGATAACTGTGGGTGTCTGAGTCCGCCACCCCGGTACGCACGATGCCCTGGTTGATGAGGTTGAACCAGTCGCCGGCGTTCTCCCCCAGGAACTGGCCAAAAATGCCATTGCGGCCATCGGTGCCGATCCAGACTTCCAGTGCCTGGAAACCGTCATCAAAGCCATTGGCAAGACCGGGGTCAAGGCGCCGTTCGGCTGGATCCACGGTGGAACGCGGTGGCGTTTGGCCGGTGTCGATACCCAGGCCACCCGCGCCAAAATGGCTGCCTATATGATTAATCTGGACCAGATTGGCTTTGGGGTCAGCGAGGGTCTGCTCGTAGATTTCCGCCGGGCTGAGCAGGTAGCTGGCGTATTCCGGGAAATCCATGCCGGGCGGGGCCGCTCTGCCCCAGTCCACTGCGCCCCCGCTGATGGTGCTGGTGTCGATGGTCACAGGCCAGCTGTTGAAGTGCCCGTAGTCGAATGTGGTCGCCTCCAGACTGGGCGCGGTAGCGATGAGGTCGGTCACGTCCATGTCGACAAGGGTGTCGGTGAAGTCCACGCGGATATCGTGATCCGAGGGCGTAAAGAAGTCCATGCCCTCCGCAAGATAAGTGGCCACGCGCTCGGCGCGGGTGACCTCGGCGTCCATGCTGTCTATCGAGTGGGCGTGAAAGTCGCCGTACACATAACCCGGCGTATCCAACACCTGGGCCAGTTGCGCGTCCACCCGCACAGTTTCTCCGGTACTGACGGTAATCAGTTTACGGTAGGCCGAATAACGGGGGCCCCGCGAGACGATCACCTCGTACTCGCCGGGCTCCAGCGCCAGTTTCTCACTGAGGCCGCCGCGGTCGATAAACGACACAAGGGCAAGCCCGTAGGGCAGTCGGTTGCTGTCATCGCCAAATACCCCCGCCAGGTTTCCTTCCCAGGGACTGGGGTCGAACCCCAGTACCTGTAGTTTCGCCGGGCCGGGTCCGGCGCTGCCGTCCAGCTGTGCAGCCATAACACTGACCTGCAGGTAAGCCGCGGCGGGCAGGGCGAAGTTCTGTGCCACGTCCTGGTCTCTGGCAATGCTTACCCTCGCGGGTTCTGCACTGGCGAACAGGTAGCCCTCGGCGTTGGCCTGTACCTCGTAATCCCCGGGCGGCAGGCTCATGCGGTAGTGGCCATCGGCGTCGGTCATCGCATTGCCGGCGACAAACAGTGTGGGCGGGCTGGTATTGGGGTTGACCGTCTGGAAGACACCCACGCTGGCGTTGGCCACTGGCTCCCCCGCGCTCGTTACCGTGCCTGAGAGTTCACCGGTATAGATGCCATCGAGGCGGTTGCGGATATCGGCAATACTGCTGGCACTGCCGTCGCCGACGGCGAAATAGCGGCGCAGCGAGAACTCCCCATCTGCCGGCACAGTAAAATTGGGCGGCTCGCCCGCCACAATCTTCACCAGGGACGTTCCCATAAGCAGTACGTTGAAACCCTGGGTGGAGAAGCTCGAGCTGTCTGCTACCGAGTGTATGAAGCCGTAGGACACGCCGGCGGCGCCGTCATGTCCGGCATAGGCCAGGTAGTTGCATTGGTCGCACTGGCCGGCCTCGCAGGCCACCGCTGAAGCCGCGGGGCAACCGGCGGTGAACAGTGGCTCGTTAAAGCCGGTCTGGGGCTGGAAGGCCTGTACCTCCCCCGAGCCGTTCAAATATTCTACCCACCACAGTGTCACGTCTTCACTGCTGTTATTGATCAGCCTGGTGTCCATGGTGACCCAGGAGTCATTGGCCCCCAGGCTGTAACAGGTTTCGATCTCCAGCGGCAGGTCGCGGTCATCTGCACTGGGCGGGTAGGGGAAGCCGAAGTCCCGTATTTTCGAACTGGCATTGGCATATTCCAGCAGGTCATCCGGACCCCGGGCGCATATCTGGGCCTGCTCGCCGTCGGCGCCGGCTTGAGTGATTTCCACCTCGGTATAATTGGCCGTGTTCTCGATATTGATGCCTATCGCGAACTCCTCGAGATGGTCGGGCAGGAAGCTGCCGTCGGCCTGTTTGCGTGCGACATCAATTATATTGCCACCATAGGTGCCCAGCCCCATCCAGACACGACCGGGTTTCTGGATGATGACCCGCAAGGCGTCGTTTTCCAGCACGAAATCCCCGATGGTGCCGCGGGCCAGGGGGCCAGCCAGCAGGTCGGACGGCGCTGTGGCCTCGCGCGCCACGGCGGTTGGCGCAGGCGGCCGGGGAGGCTCAACCACATCCTTGTTATTGTTGTTGTCGCCGTCACAGGCGCTGAGCAGCAGGGCGCCCAGCAGGGCCAGGCAGGTGATGGGGGTCGCTTTCATGGTTATTTTCTCGGGACCGGGGTTGTGGCCAGTTTCAATGATTATGCGATGCAAACTCAAGTGTTATCCGCGGCCTTGACCTTATCAACCGTGCGCGCTCAAACTGTGCTAGTCTCGTCTCATATCGTTGCGACGGTATCCGCAAAATGAAAGCCTACCCACAGAGGGGCCACTCGATCCATGAATACTCCCAATAAAAGTCCGCTGGCGAAAACAACAGTGCTTCTGAGCCTGCTCCTGCTGGTCTCGGCCTGTTC
>JAHEBL010000097.1 GCA_024642265.1 Haliea sp.
ACGAGCACCTTTATGCCCGGACAGCTGGATACCAGCGTATTGATGTCCTCCACCGCGGAGCCCGGCTGTTCGAGGTTATCGAGCAGCAGCAGCATCTCCTTGTGTTCCAGGGCGGCTGTTAGGCAGTCGAGGGCAGAGTCTTGATCCCCCGGCGCGATAGCAAGAACCGCCAGTATCTCGCGCGCCACGAGGTCAGCCTCGTGCCGCGATGCCAGGTTGATCAGGAAAATGCCGTCTGCGAAATCCGGCAGCAGTCCACGCGCAGCGCGCAAGGCCAGGCGGCTCTTGCCGGCTCCCCCGGGGCCTACAAGGGAGACTACTCTTGCGTCGCTATGGCCGAGCAAGCCTGTTATCTCACGTATAAGACCGGTTCTGCCCACGAAGCTGCTGATCGGGGCAGGCAGATTGTTCGGTCGGGGCAGGAAGCGGTGCAACAGCTCCTGCAGGTGCTGCGTAAAAAGCTCCTCAAACTGCCCGGACTCGGTGAAGCTGTGGTACTCACCAATCACCGGTGGATTTTCGGCGCCCGGGAACCACTTATCGAAAAAAGCCGAGACCTTTTCCAGCTGGGCTGTCTTTGGCAGGTCCCCGCGCAGGGACTTGCGGTAGACCAGTGGCTCGGGCCTGCCGCTGGCCTGGTAGCTGGCGACCGCGACCTCGAACTCGAACTCGGTGCCAGACGAGTAGGGCGAGCCGTCCCGGCGGGTGAACTGGGATCCCAGCGGGCTGCCCAGCCGACTGCCGATGATGGTGGCAAAAATGTCAAAATCGGCGGGTGAGCGTATCTGCGACTGGAAGTCGGCGGTAGCGAGCAGCGGTTCCTGCTCCCACAGCAGTGGCTCCAGTAGCAGCGTCTCACTGAACTCCTGTTGCAGGCGTTCTACGACGGCGAGCGCTCTCTGGCGTTCATCGGCGACGTCGCCGGGAGACGAGATAAAAATTCGTATGCGATTCATCCGTGACCTGGGTCGATGTCGGGACTCCTGGGCAGCAGTCTACGCGCGGAGCCCCTGTTTAGCCATCAGCAACGGTCACCATCGACGAGTCGCGCCCTGGTTCAGGGTGTAAAAGTCTTCACGTCGGTCGTATCGATGAAGCCCTGTCCCTGTCCAGCCGCTACGCCACTCTGGGTCTCGAACTTAAACGTGAATGGGCTCACACCGTTCCACGGGAGTTTCCCGGCCTGGAACCCGAAAGTCACCAGGCCATTGCCCTCGCTTGTAACACCCGCTGTTGCCGTCGGCTTGATCTTGGTTGGCCCCGTGGTAGCCCCGCCAGAATACTTGATCTGTGTATTGGTCTGGGGCAGGTTCAGTCGATACTGGATATCGGGGGACAGCGCACCGGCGATGACCACGCCGATGGTCAGATTGGTGCCATCCGCTGTGATGCTGCACCCGATGATATCCGCCCCTAAGACCTTGGTATCGCCGGCGGTATCGCTACAGGCCGAGATCGTTTTCTCGTCGGAGCCGACCGCGCCAGAGGCCCTGACTTCCACCTTGATCGTGATCGAACCCGAAATATTGCCGTAAGTCTTGGGAATCACAATGGTACAGCTCCCATCCGCGGGTCCCGTGCACAGGCTGGCGTCGAGCTCTATGACCTCGGTGGTGCCGTCGCCATAATCGATGGTCAGGTAGGGGGCAACCAGCGAAGAGAAATCTTCGATTTTGACGCGGATCTCCGTGACGCCGCCCTGGTTGATGACCGATGTCTGGATCGACACGTCGATAGCACGCAGCAAGGCCCCCTTGAGAGTCTTCGCGGTGATATTTCCAGCCTTGTCTATGTACTGGAACGACAGCTGCTTATCGAACGCTTCCGGCAGAACGAATTCAACCGGCACTTCGTCGCTCGCTGGCAGAGAGTAGGCTGTCGCCATACCCGGAATACCGCCAGCCCCGTCGCCTGCTTCCTCGTCACTGTAAACCAGTGCAATAATTTCACGCATGCCGCTGGCCTCAATGACGTTACCCTCGGTGTCCGTGCTGGCTTCGTCCCTGGCGACAAGGGTGGCGCTGACATCATTTGTGCCCGGGATGCGAATGAGGTCCTGCAGGATGACGACCGGCGGCTTGAGGTCCTCGTCAGAGGCCCCGTCGATGGGCTGCAGCAATTCCAGCCTTAGGCTGTTCCAGATGCGGAACTCACCGTTGACCAGATAGTTCAGGTTTGCTGTGCCATCTGTGTTGTGCCTCTCTGCTCCGTTCGTGCACCTGAACTGCGCCGGCTGTACGACAAGGCTTTCCAGCTTTCCCGCAGGGGATTCAAAGCGGTTCACCGAGGCCAGCAGGGAGGGTGACAGGGTTTCCACGCAGGGTTGCGGCTCACCGATGGTGGTCACCAGGTCGTGGGTCTGGGCCGGGAACACTGGGTCCAGGCCGGAGTAGGTCGTGTAGCTGCCCCCGCGCAGGGCCACGCCGTGGATGGTGGTGCCGCCCTCCGGGACCGGCTCCAGTTCAAACGGCTTGAGCACCGGCAGCAGCGGGCGACCGACAATCGCCTGGGCGTGTCCGCCAGCGGCAAACCATACACCTTTCTCGTTTGGTGGGTTCAATTCGGTTTCAATGATCAGGTCTTCATCCGGGCCTACACCGAGGGTGCGCCCGTCAGGGGCGGATGCTGTGGCGCTTGAGCCAGTCAGGGAGGACGCGAGTCTGGCCTGGGGCATACCGAACAGGTTCAGCCCCACCAGGCTCTTTTCATCGTACACGCCGAACTCGAACAGGCCGGCACCGTACTTCCACTTGGCGCGGACCAGGGCCTCGCCCAACGTCATTCCGCTGGTAAAGTTCTCGATGACCAGGGGCATGATCCCCTCGGTGCCGCGATCGGCTACATCCGTGTCGCCATATGCGAAGTTGTAGGAACCGACCCAGGTGCCAAGCTCCTGCACCCAGTCGCGAGCGGGGTCCAGGGGCAGCCCGACATTGCCTGGCAGGCCCCAGGCGTCCGGTACCGACAGTCCGGAGTGGCAGCCAATACTGAACGTGACACCGTTGACAAGGATGTCGGCGGACTCGGAGGAAAGGAATACCTCGCCCAGCTCGCTGTCCGGACAATCCGTGTCATTCAGGTATTGGCAGGCGAAGCCTTTCGCGGTCAGGCCCGCGTTGTAGCTCATGTGCGCATTGATTGCGTTCAGGTTACTGACGGTACAGCCCTCGCCTGTTCCAAAGAAAAGACAGCGAAGTTGTGTGGCATTCCAGCTGTCGCTCAGGAGGGTATTATCGCTCCCCTTAGGAATTCCGAGTTTCTCATTTATCACCTCGGTGCCATCGATAAAAAAGTCATAACCCGTTGATTTTGGGGAACTGAGCAGATTGATGATCCCGCCGCTCTCATAAAACCGCTGTGCATTGGCGAGTATTTCCCCGGGCGTTTCCACCAGGCGCGACACCGAGATATCTTCCAGGTAGAGCTGGCGACCGTTGAAGGGTTGCGGATCCGAGTCTACATAAAATGCATCGGTCAGCATGTAGCCTTCGCTAATCGCCACACCCAATGGGGTACCAGGTTGCGTCAACAGGTCGCTGGCAAACAGGGACTCGTTGCCGGTCTGGGTCTCGTCCGGCACGTAGTAGGGCGGGACGATGTCGAGTGATCCCATCAGCTGGACGTATTTTGTGTCCGCAGTCATGCGGTATGGGGCCGGGAAATCGGGATCCATCTTGATGGCGTTCCTGATCATCTCGGCGACGGTGTTTTGCGCCTGGACATCGCAAGGATTCAGGTCCGCATCGTCATACCACACACTCGGTACCGAGATGACGGTGGCATTGACCATGGAGAAAAAGTCCTCCATGTCGCTCATCCACTGTGTCCAGGCAGCTTCCGGGTCGGGCTCCTGGGGCCAGAAGGTCGCGATCATGCGTTCCTTCTGGGTCACTATCAGCGTTTCCTTGCCGCCGGGTCGCAGCGTCACCGGTTCTCCATAGGTCTTGTTCTCAACCGTAACCAATTCCTGCCCGGTCATCTTGGTGCAAACCTGGGTCATAAGTTCGGCGGTCGGCTTCGGTATCGCGGCTTCGACCTCGATGTTGAAGGGTGCGGCGGAAAAGGAGCCGGACTGTGGTAGCACGGCCAGATAAAGACCGGCTTCACCGGGGCCGATCTTGACCAGCACTTGCTCAGTGTTGGTGTCGAAGTTCGCGGACAAGCCCTTGAGGAAAACCTGCGCGTTAGCCAGGGAGCCGGCATTCAGCGCCCCCAGGTCTCCGAACGAGATGTCGGCGCCCGATATATTGCTGCCATCCGGGGCGCCAGCCAACAGCGATAACGGGAAGTTTGCAAACTCGAATCCTGCGGTGCGCCAGAGGCTTTGGGTAAGTGGTGCACTCACGAATGGTGCGCTCACAAATGGCGCGCTGACGAAAGGCGCGCTCACGAATGGTGCACTGACGAAGGGCGCGCTCACGAAGGGCGCGCTCACGAAGGGCGCACTGACAAAGGGTGCGCTCACGAAAGGCACGCTGACAAAGGGTGCACTGACGAAAGGGGCACTTACGAACGGTGCACTTGCCCAGGGCTTGGCGGCCGGGTCGGCCGAACCGCTCAGGAGAACTATGTCATAGTCGACCGGGAAATTCGCCGTTACGACAACCTCCGTACCCTGGGTAAACATTAAGCCTTCGGCATCACGCAGTTCATACACTGCTATGTTCTCGGGTTTTTTCAGGTTGGCGAGAATGCTCTGGTTTGCATTGACGACAGGGGCGAAGTCAACTGACCCCAGAAGAGCACCACTGCGATCAGGCACCGCAGCCAGAACCGTGATGTCGAACGGCGCACTCGAGCCGCCAACCCTGCAAGATTCAGTAAATGTACCCGGGTCTTTGGGCGCTTGATAGGTAATCCGGGCGTAGCCCGACGCCAGCGCCGCCTCACTTTCCTCGGCATGCTGGTATGTCCCGTCAACGAGCGAGCCAGAGCTGACATCGAATTCCACGATTTGCCCATCCGCTACACCCGGATCGACATAGCGGCACACCAGATCCACCGTCCCGCCGGCCAGCACCTCCACGTCGAGTGCGTTGACCAGGGCAGGTTGATCGCTAACGGTTACGTTTTCGGTTGCGGTGACAGACTCCTCACCATCGCTCACTGTCAACGTGACCGGGACGGATGTTCCTTCCACCCCCTCTGCCCCGTCCCGGGCCCAGTAAACCACGGTGCTGCCGGTTATTTCCATCGGCCCCAGGCCGAAGTCCGCGCTCCAGGTGCAGGTAAGGTCGCCGCCCTCCGGGTCAACGGAATCCAGGCAGTCGAGCACCACGAAATCGCCCTCAACAGGCGCTTTCGGGTTGTAATTGATTACCGCAGAGGGCGCCTCGTTGCCGCCATCGACGTACAACCAGGAGGCCAGGGATTCGTTCTGCCCGGCCTCGAGTTCAATTGAGAGGGTATAGACCTTTCCTACTTCCAGGCCGGAAAAACCAATTAACTGCCATTCCGTGGCGATGACGTCCTTGCGTTTACCGACATCGATAACCTTCTCACAAGAGGGTGTGCAATTCGTCCCCTGCCCGTTTGGGAAAAAGTAGAACGTATCCGCATCGACTGGCTCGCTGCCTGGATCCTTGGGAGTAAGGGTGATCCGCAATGTGTCATCCCCGCGGTGATCCAGCGAAAATAGTCGCAGGGCAACGGATATGCTGTCGGAGGTCGCTTCGAACTCCTGGGAAATCGCGTTCACGCCTCTGGGTTGAGTTTCGTTGCTAGTCTTGGGCGTACCAATTCGCAACATGAGGTCGCCGTTGTAGGGCTCGACCGACAGGTCCAGTTCACTGCCGTAGACGGGAAACTGCCCGGCCCCTTCCGGACCGACAATCTCGATTTCATTCGGGCCGGCCCTGGAAGTGATCTCCCAGCCCCCGAACTCATTGTCCTCAAACCCATTGCTGAATTGCGCCGAGGCGGACGCGGCCACCAGGAAACCGGCGAGCGACAGGGCTATGGTCCGGAAAATCATGCCCGTGTGTTTGCTGGCTTCAGTAGGGTGCAGGCGACGCTGACGTCGCAGAGAGAAATTCATTTGGAGCTCCAGTGAGTCTGTTGCTTGAGGTTATAAAGCCCTGAAAACTGGATGCAAGAATCGGGCCGTCGTGTCCAGTAAAGCAGTTTCATATAGAAAACAGCAGCTTGAACATTCGCCATATGCCATCCCCGGCAAAGCCCGGCAGTCCGGCCTTGGCCTGTGTAAAGAATCCTGACGCGTGGCTGCGTCCTGGTAGGCGCCATTTCAGGGTCCTGACAAGCATGGTTTTGCTGGCAGGTGGGAAAAACTCTTGAGCCTGCGGCTTGTGACCGCGCACTGAGTCAAGACTCAGCGGGCGGGGTGACGCCGTTGCCGACATTGCACCAAAGAACCTTTCAGAAGGCATAGGTCTAAGTAGGATACCGCGAATGGTGGTGATTGATAAAGTCTTTTTTGAAGATTTCCCCAAAAGATTGACTTCGCGCATTCAGGCCACTTGCCCGGCAAACTGGCGCTGCCAGTGTTGCCAGGGGTGTGTCGGTATGGGAGCGTGCGGTCGGTTCCGTAACTTGTTCGCGAGTCGGGGCGGTCTTCTGCGCCGTGGTATGATTCCTGGCGGCCCCGGAGTGGGGCTGGATCCCACGCAATAACGGGCATTGGTCAATGGCAGAGAAATTACCCCTCGGGGAGGCCGCGCAGTATGAGCTGCGTATCGCAGGGCTGAGCAGCCCCCTGTTCATGCAGGTGCACGCTGTGGAGGATGTTCACGTGTCTGCGGCCATCGCCGCCACGGGCATCTGGGAGCCCCAGGAAACTCAGTTCCTGCTGGACACCCTGCGGCCCGGCGACGTGTTTGTCGATGTGGGTGCGAATATCGGCTATTTCTCGCTGCTCGCCTCCCGGCTGGTCGGTCCAGCGGGGAGCGTGCTGGCCTTCGAACCCGAGACCGAGAACTACGCCCTGCTGGAGGCGAACTGTCGCCGCAATGGCTGTGACAATATCCGCTGCTTCCAGGCGGCGCTTGGGCAGGAAAACGCCAGCGGCACCATTTACCTCAACGAACTGAACCGGGGTGATCACTCACTCTATCCGGCTGAGCAGGGGCGCAGCGGCCAGGATATAAGTATCGTCAATGGTTCGAAGCTGATCGGTGCAATATCCCCACGGGTGAATTGCATCAAGATCGATACCCAGGGTGCGGAGTGCGATGTCCTGCGGGGCCTGCAGGACCTGATTGCTGCCAGTGCCGCCGATCTCATCATGATCATAGAGTTTTCCCCCATGCACCTGCGCAACGCGGGTACCAGCGGCCGCACCCTGCTCGACCTGCTGGCCGGGTACGACTGGCAGCTTTACCTGATGGATGCGGACGCCGACGGTCTGTTGCCGGTCACGGCGCAGCAGGTACGTTCGCTGAACGACCTGACTGACCAGGACCCGGATTCGGAGGGCTTCTTCAACCTGGTAGTCGCGGGCCGCTCCATAGAGGGCAACCCGGCGATTCATTTCGTGCGCGACTGGGGCATGTTCGATAACGCGCTGGAGTACTACCTGCTCGCGGGGCGCATGCAGGTCTGGGATGGCGGCGTGCGCGCGGCGGCGGGGCTCGAGAACAACCTCTACATGCCCTCCGGCTGGGCATTTCCGGAGCCCTGGGGCCGCTGGTCCCTGGGCCGCCGGTCCTGCCTGAAATTTGTGCCCGCAGCACAGCTGGCGGCCAGGGCTGCGCCGGTAATGCGCATCCGGGGGCGTTACTTTGGTCCTGTCGAGGCAACCGGTGTGGCGGTCAATGGCGTGAGGCTGGGAGAGTTCGAGCTGGTCGATGCGCGGATACCGCTGCCGCCCGGGTGCCTGGCAAGTGGTCATGTGGTGCTGGAGCTGCTGCACGAACACCCCCTTAGACCGGCGGATATCAGTGACAGCGATGATCAGCGGGAGATCAAGTTCGGGCTCGAGAGTATTGCTATCGAGTAATTGGACGCATCGCGGCAGAAGTTAGCCAGGTCTGGTCGGCGTTGATTCGAAAAGTGGATTGTTGAAGTGACAGGGTCGGGAAAGTCGCCATGCGACGGCGGTGGTATCAATGCCCCGGCGAAAACCCGGGGGCGGCAACGTCTCAGTGAATAATGCGGTCCGGGTGTAGTTCCACATCCAGTTCCCTGGACTTTTCCGGCGCGGCGGCAGATTCCTGTTGTTTCAGGTATGTGCGCAGACGTCCTACCACACTGGTCATCACATCGATGGTCTGGCTGATCTGATCCAGGGCCATCAGAATCGTTTCAGTATCGGTGTGGTTCTTGCCACTGTTGCTCATGTCAAACCTCTCGGTTGGTGACGGGGGTTTCGCGGCGGCCTGGTGACCGCCGCAGGTACTGGTCAGTCTCCCCAGTTCAGGGCGCCGCCTGTCTGGTACTCGATGACCCGGGTTTCGAAGAAGTTCTTTTCCTTGCGCAGGTCCATGATCTCCGACATCCAGGGGAAGGGGTTCTGCGCACCCGGAAACTGCTCGGGCAGGCCCAGCTGGGACAGGCGCCGGTTCGCGATAAAGTGCAGGTACTCCTCCATCATGGCAGCGTTCATGCCCAGCACACCGCGGGGCATGGTGTCGCGGGCGTACTCTATCTCCAGCTGGGTGCCCTCCAGGATCATCTGGATGGCCTCCTGCTTGAAGGCCTCGGTCCACAGGTGCGGGTTTTCCAGTTTGATCTGGTTGATCACGTCGATGCCGAAGTTCAGGTGCATGGACTCGTCCCGCAGGATGTACTGGAACTGTTCCGCCACACCGGTCATTTTGTTGCGCCGGCCCATGGACAGGATCTGGGTAAAGCCACAGTAGAAGAAGATGCCTTCGGTAACCGCATAGAACCCGATCAGGTTGCGCAGCAGAGTCTGGTCGGCCTCGTCTGTGCCGGTCTTGAAGGTCGGGTCGCTGAGGGCGTGGGTATGGCTGATGCTCCACGCGGCTTTCTTGGCCACCGAGGGCACTTCCCGGTACATGTTGAACACCGCCCCCTCGTCCATGCCCAGTGATTCAATACAGTACTGGTAGGCGTGGGTGTGGATGGCCTCCTCGAAGGCCTGACGCAGTATGTACTGGCGGCACTCGGGGTTGGTAATCAGGCGATAGATGGCCAGCACCAGGTTGTTGGCTACCAGCGAATCCGCGGTGGAAAAGTAGCCCAGGTTGCGCATGACGATGCGGCGCTCGTCCTCGGTGAGGCCGTCCTTGCTGCGCCAGGTGGCCACGTCCGCGGTCATGTTGACCTCCTGCGGCATCCAGTGGTTGGCGCAGCCGTCGATATACTTCTGCCAGGCCCAGTCGTACTTGAACGGGACCAGCTGGTTGAGGTCGGCACGGCAGTTGATCATGGCCTTTTCGTCCACTGACACCCGGGCCGCGCCCATCTCCAGCTCCTCGAGCCCGGGCGCCACGTCCATCGTTTCCAGCGACGCCATCGCCCTGGTGATATTGTCCTCCAGTACGGGTGACGGCGGTATTTTGCTGGCGCCGGCTGCCGGTGCTGCCGGTACGGCCTCGATCACGGGTTCCGGAGCCGCGGGCTCCTTCGGTGCGGGAGTTTTGACCGCCTGCTGTTCCGGCCTGGCGCCGGCTGCCGCGCCTGCCGGTGTCGCTTCCTGCTTGTGATAGTCGTCCCAATTCAACATCTTTTATTGTCCCCTGGCTTGTATTTGCACGTTTAGGTACATGTGATCTGTTTATACGTTAGGTGGTTTACGCTGGACCCGCCTATTGGCAGGCCTCGCAGTCCGGGTCATCCAGCGAGCAGGCCTGGGGCACCGGTGCCGGGGCTGCTTCCTTTGACACGGCGTTCAGCTTGCCGGACTCAATGGTCGACTTCTCGGTGCCGGTGGCGGCGAGTGAGCGCAGGTAGTAGGTGGTCTTGAGGCCGCTGTACCACGCCATGCGATAGGTGATATCCAGCTTCTTGCCATTGGCGTTGTTGATGTACAGGTTCAGGGACTGGGCCTGGTCGATCCACTTCTGGCGTCGGCTGGCTGCATCCACCAGCCAGCGCGGCTCCACTTCGAAGGCCGTCGCGTAGATGGCCTTGAGGTCGGCGGGTACCCGGTCGATGGCGTGCACACTGCCGTCGTAGTACTTGAGGTCATTGACCATTACCTTGTCCCACAGGCCCCGCGCCTTCAGGTCCCTGACCAGGTAGGGGTTGACCACCGTGAATTCACCGGAGAGGTTGGATTTGACGTACAGGTTCTGGTACGTCGGCTCGATGGACTGGGATACGCCGGTAATGTTGGCAATGGTCGCGGTGGGTGCGATTGCCATGACATTGGAGTTGCGCATGCCCCGGGTCTTGACGGTTTCGCGCAGGGTGGGCCAGTCGAGCGTCTGGCTGCGGTCGACCTCGATATAGTCGGCGCCGCGGTGCTCGATAAGGCGGTCCAGCGAGTCGATCGGGAACACGCCCTGGCTCCACAGTGAACCGGGGAAGCTGCTGTAGGCCCCGCGCTCCTCGGCCAGTTCGCTGGATGCTTCGATGGCATAGTAGCTGATGGCTTCCATGGAGCGGTCGGCAAAGGTGACCGCGTCATCCGAACCGTAGGCTATGTGCTGCTTGTACAGCGCATCCTGGAAACCCATCAGGCCCAGGCCCACCGGACGGTGCAGCATGTTCGAGTTTTCGGCCTGCGGCACCGAGTAGTAATTGATGTCGATGACGTTGTCGAGCATGCGCACGGCGGTGCGCACGGTGCGGCGCAGCTTGTCCAGGTCGAGGCCGTTTTCACCGATATGCTGGGGCAGGTTGACGGAGCCCAGGTTGCATACGGCGATCTCGTCCTTGTTGGTGTTGAGGGTGATCTCGGTGCACAGGTTGGACGAGTGCACCACCCCCACGTGCTGCTGCGGCGAGCGCAGGTTGCAGGGGTCCTTGAAGGTCATCCAGGGGTGGCCCGTCTCGAACAGCATGCCGAGCATCTTGCGCCACAGGTTCTCGGCCTTGAGCGTCTTGAACAGTTTGAGCTCGCCGCTGCGGGTCATGGCCTCGTACTGCGCGTAGCGTTCCTCGAAGGCCTTGCCATACAGGTCGTGCAGGTCCGGGACGTCGTTGGGGGAGAACAGGGTCCATTCGCCACCGTCGAAGACCCGCTTCATGAACAGGTCGGGAATCCAGTTGGCGGTGTTCATGTCGTGGGTGCGGCGGCGGTCGTCGCCGGTGTTCTTGCGCAGTTCCACGAACTCCTCGATATCCAGGTGCCAGGTTTCCAGGTACGAGCACACTGCGCCCTTGCGCTTGCCGCCCTGGTTTACAGCCACCGCAGTGTCATTGACCACTTTCAGGAACGGCACCACACCCTGTGACTTGCCATTGGTGCCCTTGATGTAGGCGCCCAGGGCCCGTACCGGGGTCCAGTCGTTACCCAGGCCGCCGGCAAACTTTGACAGCATGGCGTTGTCCTGGATGGCACCGTAAATGCCGTGCAGGTCGTCCGGTACCGTGGTGAGGTAGCAGGAGGAGAGCTGCGGCCGCAGGGTTCCGGCGTTGAACAGGGTCGGGGTGGAGCTCATGTAGTCAAAGGATGACAGCAGCTGGTAGAACTCGATGGCGCGTGCGTTCTTGTCCTGTTCCTGGATGGCAAGGCCCATGGCCACGCGCATGAAGAAGATCTGGGGCAGCTCGATGCGCACGTCGTCGCTGTGGATGAAATAGCGGTCATACAGGGTCTGCAGGCCCAGGTAGGTGAACTGCAGGTCCCGCTCCGGCAGCAGTGCCTGGCCGAGGAGCTCCAGGTCGTAGTCCTTCAGGTTAGGCGCCAGCAGTTCCAGCTCGACACCCTTCTCGATGTAGGCCGGCAGGGCCTGGGCATAGCACGTGGCCATATCGGCCTGGGTGGCGCTGCTGGCCACGCCCAGGAAATGCAGGGCCTCGGCGCGCAGGTTGTCACACAGCAGGCGGGCCGCCACGTAGGTGTAGTTGGGCTCCTGCTCGATCATGGTGCGGGCGGTAATCACCAGCGATGTGCTCAGCTCCGCCGCGGTTACGCCGTCGTACAGGTTCTTCAGGGCTTCGTCGAGGATGCGCGTCTCGCTGACGTCGGCCAGGTCGTAACAGGCCTCACTGACGATGGTATGGATGCGGTCCAGGTCCAGCGGCGCACTGCTGCCGTCCAGCTGGATGACGTTGATATTGCCCGCCGCCGCCTGGGTGGCGGGAGACAGAGCCTGTTTGGCGGCGCGCTTGCGGGCCTGCTCCTCGCGATAGATAACATAGTCGCGGGCAATCTTGTGCTCGCCGGCCCGCATCAGGGACAGCTCGACCTGGTCCTGGATATCCTCGATATGGATGGTGCCACCGGAGGGCATGCGCCGCTCGAACGTGGCGGTGACCTGCTCGGTCAGGCGAGCCACAATCTCGTGGATACGGCTGGAGGCGGCGGCGTTGCCACCTTCCACGGCGAGGAAAGCCTTGGTTATAGCGACTGAAATTTTGCTGATCTCAAACGGTACCACGGTGCCGTTGCGCTTGATGACGCGCAATTGTCCGGGTGCGGTGGCCGCGATACTGGCGCTGACGGATGAAGGCTCCCGGGCGGGGGTGGTGCTGCCGCTGCCGGATGTGTTGGTCTCTATCTGCATATTTGCTCCGATGTCCTGGCGAAACGCCTTATTGTTGTAGTGTTACCACTGGTTAGATTGTTCAAGTGTCTGCCCGCGCCACAGCCCGAAGCCCGCAAACTGCCTTCAAGGTGAGCCGATAGCTCGTTTGTATCGGCCTGCACGCGGTGCAGGCGCCCCTTTTGTTCGGTTGTGCCCTGTTTTATAACCTGGGTCGGCCGGGCACCATTATTCGATCATTTTTTGGCCGCCATACCCAATATATAGGGGTTTAGATCTGATTCAGATACAAGATAATGCGGCATACGGCACAATGCAAGAGCACGAGACTGGGTTTATTCTGTGGATAATATGTGCATATATGGCTGAGTCTGTGCCCACTAACCTTACAGCCCATGTGCTGCTTACCCCGAGCGTCTGCGCAGCGCATAATCGGGGCCTCTACGATTTATTTTTTATAATGTAGAGAGCTTTATATAGCGAAATAGTATTAGAGGCTCGAGGGCACGCGCGGCGATCCTCGCCGCGCATCCCGGGCAGTGGTTCGGGGCCCGGTTTCGCGCTAGCGATTTGCCAGCAGCAGGGTTTCCATCAGTGCCTTCTGGGCGTGCAGGCGGTTCTCGGCCTCATCCCAGATGACCGTGGCGGGCGCATCCATCAGTTCAGCACTGATTTCTTCCCCGCGGTGGGCCGGCAGGCAGTGCATGTACAGCGCATCGCTGGCGGCGCGGCTCATAAGCTCCGCGTTCACCTGGTAGCGGGCGAATTGTTTGGCCCGTTCCAGTTGCTCTTCTTCCTGACCCATGGATGCCCACACGTCAGTGACAACCAGGTCGGCGCCGGCGGCCGCCAGCAGGGGGTCGTGTTCAATCCTGACCCGCCCGGCGTTGGCTGCCACCAGGTCGGGATCGGGCTCGAAGCCTGGCGGGCAGGCTACCCGCAGCTCAAAATCGAACTGCCTGGCGGCATTGATATAGGACTGGCACATATTGTTGCCGTCTCCCACCCAGCACACGCTCTTTCCGGAGATGCTGCCGCGGTGCTCAACCCAGGTCTGGATGTCCGCCAGTAACTGGCAGGGGTGGTAGTCGTCGGTCAGGCCGTTGATCACGGGCACGCTGGAATGGGCGGCAAAGCGCTCCACGATATCGTGGC
>JAHEBL010000098.1:0-8959 GCA_024642265.1 Haliea sp.
TTGGAGGAGCTCATCGAGGCGGCAAACAGGGTATGTGAGGGAAAGTCCGGCAAAACTCCGGCACTGGTAGTACTGAGGCGTCGAGCAGTGAGCTGATGTTTTTGCTAACGGCTTGATAAAAAAGGGAAAATTGGCGCGCCCGGAGAGATTCGAACTCCCGACCAACTGGTTCGAAGCCAGTTACTCTATCCAGCTGAGCTACGGGCGCGCAGCAGGGTGGATTGTACAGACTCCCGGGGCGAATAGCCCACCCCGGCGGGCAATTTTTTCAAGCTAGTGACTGCCCAGGTTTTCCAGCGCAAACAGGAATTTACCTACCTTGTCGTAGGTTTCCTGGTATTCCTGCTCCCACTGGGAATCCGCCACGATGCCCCCGCCCGCCCAGCAGTGGATCTCGCCGGCGTTGCACAACAGTGTCCGGATGGCGATATTACTGTCCATGCGGCCGTCGGCACTGATGTACAGCACGGACCCGCAGTACACCTGCCGCGCGTCAGGCTCCAGTTCTGCAATGATTTCCATGGCCCGGCGCTTGGGTGCGCCGGTAATCGAGCCGCCCGGAAAGCTGTCGCGCAGCAACTGGGCCGCGCCGCGGTCAGCCTGCAGTTCACCGCTGATAGTACTGACCAGGTGATGGACCGTGGCCAGGCTCTGCACTTCAAACAGGCGATCCACAATAATACTGCCGGGCACACAACTGCGGCCGAGGTCATTGCGCAGCAGGTCAACGATCATCAGGTTTTCCGCACGGTCTTTCCCTGAGGCGCGCAATTCCCTCACTGCGGCGCGGTCGGTCTCCTGGTCAGGGTGGCGTGGCCTGGTACCCTTGATGGGTGCGGTTTCGACATGGTGGCCGTGCAGTGACAGGAAGCGCTCGGGCGACAGGCTTATCACCGCGCTGTCCTTTGCCAACTGCAGATAGGCCGACAGCGGCGCCGCCGCCACCGCCCGCAAGTGACGGTAGGCATGCCAGGGATCGCCGCTGAAGCCGGCGCTGAACCGCTGGGCCAGATTGACCTGGTAGCAGTCTCCCGCCTGGATATAGGTCGCGATCCGCTCAAATGCCTCCCGGTAGCCCTCGGCCGTGAAGTTCGACCGAAACTCGCCGTCCAGGCTAAAGTCTGCCGTTCGGCGCGGGGCGGCCTGTTGCAATCTTGCGAGCAAGTCGTTGCGCACCGCAGCGGGTACCCCGGGTTGGCTGACCAGGGTAGCCCTGCGCAACAGGTGGTCCTGGATGACGCACCAGTCGTAGGCCTGCAGGAGGACCGCCGGCACCTGCGCTGCACCGGGAGTGGTGCCGGGGCCGTGGACAACCCCATGCAGGCGGTTGCCCAGCTCATAGCCTGCATAGCCCAGGATGCCGCCACAAAAGGGGATGTCCTGGGAGACCGGCTGAATGCCCGCGTAATGCTCACGGTGGTATTGACCCAGGGTGTCGAAAAACCGGCGACACTGCGCTTCGCTGGCGTTCTGTGGAAGTGCCGGCAATTGCGCCACGGGGCTTGCCGCGAGTATGTCGTAGCGGCCGGCCGTGGAGTGCGGAAAACTGCTGTCCAGCAGGGCCGCCCCGGGCAGGTCCCGAACGCGCTCGAACAACTCGCAGGTATCGCGCTGGTAGGGAAGTTCGTCCAGGTGAACCGCTTTGCTCATCCGTTACTCATACTTGTACGACAGCCTGTCTACAGCGCAAGTGACCGCAATTCGACATCCTCGGCGCTGTGCCGCCAGAGCTCTTCAAACAACTCCAGGTGGCGGCGGGTAGAGGCACGGGAAGACGGCTCATAAAAACCCTCGCGATCGCTGTCGCCGGGCTTGTAGAGCACACCATCGCGGTCACAGATGACTATGGTTTCATTGTTCCACTGCGGGTGCTCCACCAGTTTCCGGATGCGCACCGAGCTGGGTATGCGGCGCGCCAGCTTGAGCAGCCTGTGCCCGCGGGCGACCAGGTCGCGGGTATCCGCCACCAGTATGCGCACCCGGGTCTGCCGGCTGCTGCGTATCAACACACCGAGGGCTTCCGCCAATGCCTCACTGTCGAACGCCGTGTGATCGAGCCCGGGGCTGAGGATACAGACCTCTCTTGCCGCTGAACTGCACAGCTCCACCGCCAGGTCGTCGAAAGGGTGCGGATAGTCCACCCCCGCGACAAACTCATTCGACATAGATACCTCCGGTCTCCAACAGGTAATCCAGCAGCTGCGCCGTGTCGGGTTGCGCCAGAGCAGCTGACAGCTGTTCCCCCTGCAAATGCCATTGAGCGCACAGGCTGACGAGTGTGTCCAGTACTGCGTCGCTGAACAAGCTGGACTGGCCATTGGCAAACACGGCGATGCCGGCAGGCTCCTGCTGCCATGCCACCCTGGCGGCGGGGGAGAGCTGCAACAACCCCGCACCTGTCGCCAGCAATGCTCTTGCCTCCGCGAGCTCGTCCTCGTCTGCGTCAAACTCGTAGCGTGGTTCGGTGATCATGGCCCCGAACCAATGGCTGCCCGTGTCCCGATCCACGGCGGCGCGCAGTTGGGCACGCACACGCTCAAGATCCTGAGGCCGGATTTCCCCGGCACGAGAGGCCACCTCACAATCAGGGTCGCGAAAGAACAGTTCGGGATCCAGTTTTTCCAGCAGGTCGTCCGCCCAGCGCGACACCATATCGTTGATCCTGGGTGCCCTGAACCCGATTGAAAATGTCGTACATTCGCCTTCGGCTATTCCCCAGTGGGCAATGCCCGGCGGTATATAAAGAATATCGCCAGGGCCCAGCAGGTACTCCCGGGTGCACTCAAAATCCCGAAGAATACGCAGTTCATCGTGCGGCAGCAGAGGCGATCTTGAATCGCACAGCTGACCCAGCCGCCAGCGCCGCTGACCCTCTCCCTGCAGCAGGAAAACATCGTAGTTATCGTAATGGGGGCCGACACTGCCGCCGTCAACGGCATAGCTCACCATCACATCATCCACCCGCCAGCCCGGCAGGAAGTCCACCAGCCGACGCAGTTCGGCGACTGCGGGAATATAGTGATCTACCGCCTGTACCAGCAGCGTCCAGGGCTCATCACGTTGAAAATCCCCGGCGCCGAACGGTCCGTGCTGCAGCCGCCAGCTGCCGTCGCGGTATGCGATGATGCGGGACTCGACGTCGTCTTCGAGGGCGAGGCCTGCAAGTTCGTCAGCAGGCAGTGGGCTGGCAAAGGATTCTGCCGTGTTGCGGATCAGCAGCGGTTTGCGCTGCCAGTACTCGGCCAGGAAAGCCTGCTTGTCCAGGTCAAGCTCGCCTGTAGACATGGCATCAGCCTACCTGATGGCCCGGGCCTGGGCCACGGCATTGCCAATATAACCGGCCGGGGTCAGGGCCAATAATTCATCGCGGGCTTCCTTCGGCAGGTCCAGCCCGGCCACGAAGGCATGTATCACCTCGGGCGTCATATCCTGTCCCCGTGTCAGTTCCTTCAGTTTTTCGTAAGGCTTTTCGATGCCGTAGCGGCGCATGACTGTCTGGATGGGCTCGGCCAGAACTTCCCAGCTGTTCTCCAGGTCCTGCGCCAGACGCGCCTCGTTAAGCTCGAGTTTGCCGATACCCTTGAGCGCAGACTGGTATGCGATGAGGCTGTAGGCGGCACCGACGCCCATGTTGCGCAGTACCGTGCTGTCGGTCAGGTCGCGCTGCCAGCGGCTGACCGGCAGCTTGGCCGCCATATGCTGCAACACCGCGTTGGCGAGCCCGAGATTGCCCTCGGCATTTTCAAAATCAATCGGATTAACCTTGTGCGGCATGGTAGAGGAACCCACTTCCCCGGCGATGGTTTTCTGCTTGAAATATCCAAGCGAAATATAACCCCATACATCGCGGTTGAAATCAATCAGTATGGTATTGAAGCGGGCGAGGGCGTCGAACAGCTCCGCCATGTAATCATGCGGTTCGATCTGGGTGGTGTAGGGGTTCCATGTGAGCCCGAGAGAAGTGACAAACGCCTCGGCGTTGGCCTGCCAGTCCAGCCCGGGATAGGCTGACAGGTGCGCATTGTAATTACCTACCGCGCCATTGATCTTGCCCAGGAACTGCATCCGCTCCAGCTGCTCGAGCTGCCGTTGCAGGCGCGCCACCACGTTGGCGATTTCCTTGCCCATGGTGGTCGGGCTGGCAGTCTGGCCATGGGTGCGCGACAGCATGGCGGCCCCGGCGGAATCATGAGCCAGGCTCACCAGAGCGCTGCTGATCTGGTTCATTACCGGCAGCAGCACATCGCGCAGACCGTCCCGCAACATAAGCGCATGGGCCAGGTTATTGATATCCTCGGAGGTGCAGGCAAAGTGAACGAACTCGGCGATAGCTTTGAGTTCCTCGTGGCCGTCAAAGCGCTCCTTGATGAAATATTCCACCGCTTTCACGTCGTGATTGGTGGTGGCCTCGATATCCTTGATACGGCGGGCGTCCACCTCGGAGAAGGCGTCGGCGATACCATTGAGTGCGGCAGTGGCGTCCCTTGACAGGCCGGGCACCTCGGCAATGCCCTCATGGGCGGCCAGGCACTGCAGCCAGCGGATCTCGACCAGTACACGTCGCTTGATCAGGCCGAATTCACTGAACACCTCGCGCAATGGCTCGGTCTTGCTGCCGTAGCGGCCGTCTATTGGTGACACCGCGCTGAGGGACGACAGTTTCATGTATTTCTCCGGATTTGATAGGAACGATGTTACACCACGCCAAGGCCGCGTGACAGTTGCTGCGATGTGCGCAGAAGTTTTTTACGCTGCACCAGCAGTCTCCAACGACGACCGCCGAGCTGATTCCAAAGGAATGCCGAGCGGATACCCGCCAGTAACAGCGCACGGATAATATCGGCGTTTTTCGGGTTTTGCAGGTGTTGGGCGCTGCCGTTGACCTTGATGCGAAATTTGAGCTTGCTGAGTGTGTCCTGGTAGATACCGGAAACACTGTGACACAGGTCGTTCACGTTATTGGCAAAGTGCTCCGCGCGAAAACTGGTGTGCTGCAGCCGCGAATGCACCACCGACATCATGCCCTGGTCTGCAGCGAATTTGCGTTCCAGATAGATTATGGCCAGGACATACCGCACCAGGTCGCGATTTTCATCCGCCTGCCGGCTGGCCAGCAGACTGCTCAGGTTATTGAGGCCCAGCTTGACCCCGCTAATGCCGCCAAATACATCCTCCACCGATTCCGCATCAAACAGAAACAGGCTATTGATCGAGGGGGCGAGGAACTCCAATGGGTAGCTGCCGGTTTTGGATACCTGGTCTACCAGCCGCGCGGCCTGCGCTACGCCGGCCAGGGCGATGGTCTGCTGTTCAAGGTTTGTGCGGCTGCCTGTATTCATGTTTCGCCTGATGTGCGTTCAATAATGCCGCCACCCAGGCAGCGCTCTCCCTGGTAAAACACCACGGATTGGCCCGGGGTTACCGCCCGCTGAGGCTTTTCGAAATCTACCCGGTAAACCCCGTCAATGCATCTCACCGTGCAGGCCTGGTCAGCCTGGCGGTAGCGCACCTTGGCAGTGCAGGCCAGGGGTAAGCGGGGCTCACTACCCGCAATCCACAATATTTCCCCGGTAAAAAGGCATGACTTGAACAGGGCGGGGTGGTCGTTACCCTGGGCTACCAGCAAGACATTGTCTTGCAGATCCTTTTCGACCACATACCATGGCGCCTCGCCGTGATTGGACAAGCCGCCGATCCCCAGGCCCTGGCGCTGGCCGATGGTGTGGTACATCAGTCCCTGGTGGCGGCCCAGCAACTCGCCTTCCAGGCTGCGGATCTCGCCCGGTTGGGCGGGCAGATACTGCTGCAGGAAATCCTTGAAGCGGCGCTCGCCGATGAAGCAGATTCCGGTGGAGTCCTTCTTCTTTGCCGTGGCCAGGCCGTGCTCCTGTGCCAGCTTGCGCACCTGTGGTTTCTCCATATCCCCAAGGGGGAAAAGTGTCTGTTCAAGTTCGCGGTGCCCGACCGCGTGCAGGAAATAGCTCTGGTCCTTGTTGCCATCGAGCCCCTTGAGCAGGGTGCCGCGCCCATCGGACTCGCCGCGACGGGCGTAGTGACCAGTGGCGATAGCGTCCGCTCCCAGCATGAGTGCGTAGTCCAGGAAAGCGCGGAACTTGATCTCGCGGTTACACAGGATATCCGGATTGGGCGTGCGCCCGGCGCGGTATTCCTCGAGAAAGTGCTCGAAGACATTGTCCCAGTACTCGGCGGCAAAATTGGCGCCATGCAGGGTGATTCCCAGCTTGTCTGCCACGGCCTGCGCATCGGCAAAGTCTTCCTTCGCGGTACAGTACTCGGTGCCATCATCCTCTTCCCAGTTTTTCATGAACAAGCCCTCCACCCGGTAACCCTGCTGCTTGAGCAACAGTGCAGACACGGATGAATCGACTCCGCCGGACATGCCGACGATCACTTTACTGGTGGAATTCAGGCTCATTGACTGTAAATTAAATCCAGGGGATAGCAAATGCCGCGGCGGTGCTGCTCGATGGAAGCCACCACCAGCGGGCTGCGCATTCTAGCAGAGTTGGCGACGATTGCCTCGTAATCCAGCCAGTGGGTGGCCTGGATATCCGCGTCGAGAGAGGCGTCCTTGACCTCGCGCAGGGGCCGGCCGAGAAATGTCGTGCGGTAGTAAGTGACATTGTTGGCGGGAGCTGTATACAGGGCAACACCCAGTATGCCGACCAGTTCGATTTCCCAGCGGGTTTCTTCCAGCGTCTCACGCAGGGCCGCTTCGCAAAGCGTCTCAGCCGGCTCAAGGTGGCCAGCGGGCTGGTTGAATACCAGCTCACCGCTGTATTTATCCCGTTCCTCGACCAGCAGATAGCGGCCGTCCATTTCAATAACCGTGGCCACGGTCACATGCGCTGCCCAGTCCTGCATCACTTCCTCCTGCGACGTGGTTTGCCCGGTACGAGTCCATCCCGGCTGGCCGGCAGATGCACCTCCAGCTCACGGTACTCGCCCGGCTGCAGTCCGTCGAGGGACCAGTCCCCGACCCGGGTCCGCACCAGGCGCAGGGTAGGGTAGCCCACTGCCGCGGTCATCCGCCGCACCTGTCGATTGCGGCCCTCGCGAATACTCAGCTCCAGCCAGCTGTCCGGCACAGACTTGCGCTCCCGCACCGGTGGTGTCCGCGGCCAGAGCGGGGGCGGCGGGATGCGCACAGCCCGCGCCGGCAGGGTAGGGCCATCCTTGAGCTCCACACCGGCAGCAAGCAGTTGCAGGGCAGCGTCGCTTATCAGGCCTTCCACCTGTACCTGGTAGGTCTTCCAGCGCTTGTGACGGGGATTCGCGATCTGCTGCTGGAGGTTGCCGTCGTCGGTGAGCAGCAGCAAGCCTTCCGAGTCATAATCCAGCCGGCCCGCCGCTTTGAAGTTCGGCGCCGCCAGGTAATCGGCCAGCGTGGCCCTGCCGAGGTCATCGCTGAACTGACTCAGCACCTGGAAAGGTTTGTTGAAGAGGATAATACGGGCCATGACACCATCTGCCTGGGTTTGAAATGACCACCCGGCTCCAAAATTTCCTGCGGCGGCACGTGAATCAACAGCAATCGTGCTACACTACGCGCCGCTTTGCCAGCGCCGGTCAGACAATGGCCGCAGGGCGCTTATTTTCAAGAATCCTACAGCAGCAATGGAGTACATTATGGGCTACAAGCATATTCAGGTTCCCTCTGCAGGTGACAAAATCACCGTTAACGAAGATTTCAGCCTGAACGTCCCTAACAATCCTATCATTCCCTATATCGAGGGCGACGGCATTGGGGTCGACATCAGCCCGGTCATGATCGACGTGGTTAACGCCGCGGTCGAAAAGGCTTACAAGGGCGCGAAGAAAATATCCTGGATGGAAATCTATACGGGTGAAAAGGCCGCCGAACTGTACGACGGCGACTGGTTCCCGGAAGAGACCCTTGAGGCCATCAAGGAGTACATCGTCGGCATCAAAGGCCCCCTGACAACACCCGTCGGCGGCGGCTTCCGCTCGCTCAACGTGGCACTGCGCCAGGAACTGGATCTCTACACCTGCCTGCGCCCGGTACGCTGGTTTAAAGGCGTACCCTCACCGGTCAAAGACCCCGGCGCCTGTAATATGGTGATCTTCCGGGAGAACTCCGAGGACATCTACGCCGGGGTTGAATACCAGGCCGGCACCCCCGAGGCAAAGAAGGTGGTGGATTTCATCATCAAGGAAATGGGCGCCACCAAGATCCGCTTCCCCAACATGTGCGGCATTGGCATCAAGCCAGTCTCCGAGGAGGGCACCAAGCGCCTCGTACGCAAGGCTATCCAGTACGCCATAGACCAGGATCTGCCCTCGGTTACTCTGGTACACAAGGGCAATATCATGAAGTTCACCGAGGGTGCTTTCCGCGACTGGGGCTATGAGCTGGCGCGCGAGGAATTCGGCGGCGAGCTGCTCGACGGCGGCCCCTGGGTAGCGCTGAAAAACCCCAACAATGGCAAGGAAATCGTGATCAAGGATGTGATCGCCGACGCCATGCTGCAGCAGATTCTGACTCGTCCGAAGGACTACAGTGTGGTTGCCACTCTGAACCTCAACGGCGACTATCTTTCTGACGCGCTCGCCGCCCAGGTTGGTGGTATCGGTATTGCCCCCGGCGCCAACCTGTCGGATACCATCGCCCTGTTCGAAGCTACCCACGGCACTGCGCCCAAGTATGCCGGCCAGGACAAGGTAAACCCCGGCTCCCTGATTCTCTCGGCCGAGATGATGCTGCGGCATATGGGCTGGAACGAGGCTGCAGACCTGATCATCGACGGTATGAACGGCGCCATCCAGGCCGGTACCGTCACCTACGACTTCGAGCGTCTGATGGAGGGGGCAACCCTCCTGAGCTGCTCGGAATTCGGCCAGGCGATTATAAAATCCATGGACTAGTCTTCAGGATATCAGCAATACCAGAGGGCTCGTGGCGACACGGGCCTTTTTT
>JAHEBL010000098.1:9059-13529 GCA_024642265.1 Haliea sp.
GAGCTGTCCAAAAGGCCTTGTTTACACAGCGTTGCCCCCCATTGAATTCCCGTATAATGTAGCCATATAGAGATATCCGACAGTGTGTTAACAAATTTGAAGTGAGTGTGGTTCCGTGCAATACATCCAGCCTGGCAATAACTGGCGTATGAGTAAGGAGGAAGAGGGCTCCGAGGGTGGCCTGGCGCTGCAGGAGTCGAAACCTGCACTAAAACGCCCACCCCTGTTCAAAGTCGTATTGCTCAACGACGACTATACCCCCATGGAATTCGTGGTTGAGGTACTGGAAACGTTCTTTCGCATGAACAGGGAACAGGCCACCCATGTTATGTTGACCGTACACACCAAGGGCAAGGGCGTGTGCGGCATTTACACCCGGGACATCGCCGAGACCAAGGCGGCCCAGGTCAACCAGTACGCAAGGGAAAATGAACATCCACTGCTGTGTGAAATCGAGGCATCGGAGGGCTGAGGCCCGGGAGCGGTTATATGCTGAGTAAAGACCTGGAACAAACCCTGAATGAGGCTTTCCGGGGCGCCAGGACCAAACGCCACGAATTCATGACAGTGGAACACCTGCTGCTGGCGTTACTGGACAACAACGATGCCATCCGGGTGCTCAAGGCCTGTGGTGCCGATATCGGCGGCTTGCGTGGCGACCTGGTGGAATTTGTCGATGCCACCACGCCCCTGATCCCGGCTGACGAGGAAGACCGGGACACCCAGCCGACCCTCGGCTTCCAGCGTGTGCTGCAGCGGGCAGTGTTTCACGTGCAGTCATCCGGCAAGAGCGAGGTCACCGGGGCCAACGTGCTGGTGGCCATTTTCAGTGAACAGGAAAGCCAGGCGGTGTTTTTCCTCAAGACCCAGAGTGTGGCGCGCCTCGACGTGGTGAACTACATCACCCACGGTATCTCCAAGGTACCTAACGAAAATGACCCGGGCGAGCCCGGTGCCGCCAGTGGCGGTGAAACGGTCGGGGAGGAGGGTGAGTCCAATCCCCTGGACAGTTTTGCGACAAATCTCAACAAGGAGGCGGAGGCCGGCAATATCGATCCGCTGATCGGACGGCTGGCCGAGGTAGAGCGGGTCGCCCAGATCCTGGCGCGCCGGCGCAAGAACAACCCGCTGCTGGTGGGTGAGTCGGGCGTGGGCAAAACCGCGATCGTGGAGGGCCTCGCCAAGAAGATTGTGGACGGCGACGTGCCGGACATTCTCAAGGACAGCGTGGTGTACTCCCTGGACCTGGGTTCACTGCTGGCCGGTACCAAATACCGCGGCGATTTCGAGAAACGCTTCAAGGGCCTGCTGGCCGAGTTGAAAAAGCGTGATCACGCTATCCTGTTCATCGATGAGGTGCACACGATCATCGGCGCCGGTGCGGCCTCCGGCGGGGTCATGGATGCCAGCAACCTGCTGAAACCCCTGCTGAGCTCCGGAAAATTGCGCTGCATCGGTTCCACTACTTTCCACGAATACCGGGGTATTTTTGACAAGGACAAGGCTCTCAGCAGGCGCTTCCAGAAGATCGATGTTATGGAGCCCAGCGCTGACGATGCCTATCGCATCCTCAAGGGGCTCAAGTCGCGGTTCGAGGAACACCACGGTCTGCGCTACACCGACAAGGCCCTGCGCGTCGCGACGGACCTGTCTGCCCGTTACATTACCGACCGCTTTCTGCCCGATAAGGCTATCGACGTCATCGATGAGGCGGGCGCCTACCAGCAGTTACTGCCGCCATCCAAGCGCAAGAAGGTAATCGGCGTTGGGGATATCGAGGCCGTGGTGGCCAAGATTGCCCGCATTCCGCCCAAATCGGTCAGCACTGATGACAAGGAAACCCTGCAAAAGCTCGAGAAAAACCTGCAAATGGTGGTGTTTGGACAGGACCAGGCCATCAGCAGCCTGGCCACCTCCATCAAGCTTGCCCGGGCCGGCCTGAAATCCGGCGACAAACCCATCGGTTCGTTTTTGCTGGCGGGGCCCACGGGTGTCGGCAAGACGGAAGTGACGCGCCAGCTCGCACGACTGCTGGGGCTTGAGCTGATCCGCTTCGACATGTCCGAGTATATGGAGCGTCACACGGTGTCCCGCCTGATCGGCGCACCACCGGGCTACGTTGGTTTCGACCAGGGCGGCCTGCTGACCGATGCTGTTACCAAGCATCCGCACGCGGTGGTACTGCTGGACGAAGTAGAGAAAGCCCACCCCGAGGTCTTCAATCTGCTGCTGCAGGTGATGGACCATGGCACGCTGACCGACAATAACGGCCGCAAGGCGGATTTCCGTAATGTCATTCTGGTGATGACCACCAATGCCGGCGCCGAGACGATCAGCCGCCGCACCATCGGGTTTACCACCCAGGACCACAGCACGGACGGTATGGAAGCGATCAGCAAAATGTTCAGCCCGGAATTCCGCAACCGGCTTGACAGTATCGTGCAGTTCCAGCCACTGGGAGAGGACGTCATCCTTACCGTGGTCGATAAATTCCTGACCGAGTTACAGGGGCAACTGGACGAGAAACGTGTGACCATCGATGTCGATGAGGACGCCCGCCTGTGGCTGGTGGAGAAGGGCTACGATATCCACATGGGTGCCCGGCCGATGGCCAGGGTCATCCAGGAGCATATCAAGAAGCCGCTGGCGGAGATGGTGTTGTTTGGATCCCTGGCCCAGTCAGGTGGCACCGCGCTGGTGCGCCTGAACAAGGCAGATGACAAACTGGAAGTGACGGTGGAGCAGGAAGAGGCCGCGCTGGAGGAGAGTTAGTGGGCCCCGTCAGTCATTGTGACGACGGTGCGCCGCAATCCTGATTATCTCTCGCGATAGGTAATGCGCCCCTTGGACAGGTCATAGGGGGTGAGCTCTACCCTGACTTTGTCGCCGGTAAGAATACGGATGTAGTTTTTACGCATTTTGCCGGAAATATGGGCGGTCACAACGTGGCCGTTTTCCAGCTGAACCCGAAAAGTGGTGTTGGGCAGGGTATCTACTACCTCGCCTTCCATTTCGATCTGGTCTTCTTTTGCCATTGAGTGGCAACCCTCATGAAAAAACAGTCGCGCATTTTGCCTGAAAGCGGCCGCTAAAGCCACTGTAATAATTAAGCCAAAATGCCCTGTTACGGGGCAGGGGACCAACGGTTATTAACGTAGAGCTCGAGGGGCTGGTAGTCCGATTTATAGGCCATTTTCTTGCAGCCGCTGATCCAGTAACCCAGGTAGAGATACTCCAGCCCCAGGGCGCGCGCGCGCTCGATCTGCCAGAGGATTGCATAGCTGCCGAGGCTACGCTTGTCACAGGTGGGATCAAAAAACGTATAGATGGCGGACAAGCCGTCCTGCAATTCATCGACCACGGCCAGTGCTACCAGGGACTGGTTGTCGTGGAACCGGTAATAGTGGGTACAGCCCCAGGCATCATTGAGGAATGACTCGTACTGTTCCCGATCCGGTGGATACATGTCGCCGTCGGCGTGGCGCAGTTCGATATAGCGGCAGTAGAGATCGAAAGCCTCGTCGTCGCGCAGGTCATCGCTACGGCGAACCCGCAGGTCCTCGTTGCGCTTCAGGGTACGCGCCTGGCCGCGCCGTGGCTTGAATTCCGCCACCGGGATACGGGCGGGGATACAGGCCTCACAGTGAGTGCAGTGTGGCCGGTAGATGTGGTTGCCACTGCGGCGAAAGCCGAGCAGGGACAGGTTGCTGTACAGCAGTTTGTCCACCGGCTGGCGCGGGTCCACGAACAGCGTGGTTGCCTCCTGGTCACTGAGGTAACTGCAGCTGTGCGGATAAGTGGTGTAGACCTTGAGGTCCCGCATCGATGAGGTCACAGCAACTCTCCACAGGTGCCCGGCAACGACCAGATGCCAGGGTCGGTTTCAATGGCTATAGTTTGGGCAAGGCGGGCTTCGAAGTCCAGCCTGTCGATCTCCCGCGCCCCCAGTGAGGCCAGGTGAGGGTTGCCTACCTGGCAGTCGATCAGGCCGAAGCCGCCGCGCGACACGATATTAACGAGCGCTACCAGAGCCACCTTGGAGGCGTCCCGGCGCCGGCTGAACATTGACTCGCCGAAAAATACCCCACCGATAGCGACGCCGTACAAGCCCCCGACCAGTTCGCCTGCCGGGTCGAACACCTCTACCGAGTGGGCAAAGCCCCGCCTGTGGAGCTCGATATAGGCCCGTAACATTTCCCTGCCGATCCAGGTGCCGCGACTGTCCCGTCGGGGCGCCGCACAACCGGCCATGACACTGGCGAAGGCGGTATCCACGGCCAGCGCGAATCCGTCTTGTCGCAGGACCTTGCGCAGGGAGCGCGAGACATGCAGTTCGCGGGGCAGCAGCACGGAGCGCGGGTCGGGAGTCCACCACAGTACCGGCTGCGGTTCTTCGTACCAGGGGAATATACCCCGCCGGTAGGCAGTCAGCAGCCGTTCAGGGCTGAGCTCACCACCCGCGGCGAGCAG
>JAHEBL010000099.1 GCA_024642265.1 Haliea sp.
CCAGGTGATCAAGGCGTTGCGGGACCAGGGCATTGCTGAGCGGGATATACAGACGGCGAATTTTGGCATCCAGCCGCGGTATGTCTATCCACAGCCAAAAACACAGGGTGAGCGTGAGCCGCCCCGTATCGTCGGCTACACCGTGCGCAATGGCCTGAATGTGCGCGTGCGCGACCTGGGCAAGCTCGGCGCGATCATGGACCAGTCGGTGACGCTGGGGGTAAACGAGGGCGGCAATATCATGTTTACCAATGATGATCCTTCCAGGGCAGTTGATGAAGCTCGTGTCCGTGCGGTAAAGGATGCGACCGCCAAGGCGAAAACACTGGCAACCGCGGCCGGCGTGAAGCTTGGCAGGGTGCTGGAGATTTCCGAGAACTCATACAACCCCTCACCCGCACCGATGATGCGTGCCGAGATGATGGTTGCCACGGCAGCGGACGCGGTGCCGGTGGCGGCGGGAGAGAACAGCTACCAGGTGATGGTGAGCATGTCCTATGCGATAGACCAATAGCCTGCGAGACAATGCGCAAACGTTTTTTTATGTGATATTGGCATGAAGTGGCCGGCTTCCAAAGAGAACGTTTGCCTGCATGAGCTGCTGGCACATGCAGGCAACTATCGCCGGACTGCGGGTGACGCTGTGGCCGTGCATTGCGATCCGGTGCCGTAGCAAATTGACGACACTGCCTGGCAAGCACACCGTGCCTTGCTGAGGCGATCTTGCCGCAGGTTGCCGTCGCGCTGCATAGCCGACGTCCGATGAGCATCGTTGCGTGCCTTTCAGGGCGTCCAGTTTTTGCAACGGATATGCGCGGGTTCGGTTGCGCTTTTCAGCTTCAGCGCCTGGTCGCCCAGCCACTCGAACCACTCGCCCCAGGAAGGCTGCTCCAGTTCTTCGCGCAGGTCATACTGCCAACGCTCCAGCTTCTTGCGCATGGTCGAGACGATGCCGCCCGCAAGGTCCAGCACCAGGTCCAGCGGTGCAATGCGCTTGTATACCAGCAGACCCATGGTTTCAAAGGAGGTGACAACCGTGACCGCAGCCTCATCGTACAGTTCCCCCATGGCGCGCATCTCCGCGAGGGAGATACCCTGTGGAAGTGGCTGCAACAGCGCAAGCGCCTTTGCCAGCTCCGGCCCGTAGAACGTCTGCGCAAGATTGATGGCGACGGCGTCTCTTTGCTGCCGGCGCAGGTGGCGGATCTGGATCCAGCCCACAATCAGGCCGGTAATAATACTTCCTGCGCCGATGATGTCGGCGATATTGGCCCATGTTTCCAGGTTGAACTCGCCCATGGCTTTTACCTCGATGTTCCCCGGGACTACACTTTACGCCAGGGGGGGAGCGGGTGTACATAAAGCTTCGGGCTGGTTCTGGCAGGCAGCCGTTGCGGGGGGGTATCCCCGGCAATTTGCCCGGGATACGATCCATATCAATAACAACGGGAGCATGACTCCTCACAATAGGTGCCCATGGGTTTAGATATCGACAAAACTGTCTTTTCCGACGAGGACTACCAGGCCTTTGCCGTGCGGCTGGAGGAAAACCTCGACTGCCTCGAGCAACTGCTGGCGCAGCCCGGTTTCGGTGAGGGACCTGCCTCGCTGGGATCCGAACTGGAGATGTATATCGTCGACAGCGCGGGGGATCCGCTTTACGCCAACGAGGAGATTCTCGCGGTTGCCAATGATCCCCAGCTGACCCTTGAGCTGAACCGCTATAACCTGGAATTCAACCTGTCCCCTTATCGCCTGGGGGAATCCGCCTTTGCCGCGACGGAACGCGAAATCCTTGCCAAGCTTGAGCACCTGCGCGCTGTCGCCGCGCACCACGCCGGGCGGGTGGTGCCCATTGGTATCCTGCCCACCCTGCGCCAGACCGATTTCGGGCTGCACTGTATTACCGGGCGACCGCGTTACCATGCGCTGGTGGAGCAGTTGATCGGGCGGCGTGGCGACAAGTTCCGCATCGATATCAACGGCGACGATCCGCTCAAGCTTGAGCTGGCTGACATCACGCTGGAGGGAGCCAACACATCTTTCCAGGTGCACTACCGGGTCAGGCCGGCGGATTACGCGGATACTTTTAATGCTATCCAACTGGTGACCCCCCTCGCCCTGGCACTGGGCGCGAACTCGCCGACGCTGTTCGGTCACCGTTTGTGGCATGAGACCCGGGTGCCACTCTTCAAGCAGTCCATTGATACCCGCCACCCGGATCGTTATGGCTGGAATCAGCCTGCCCGGGTGAACTTTGGCCAGGGCTGGGCGCGGCGCGGGGCCGCGGAATTGTTTCGCGAGGTGGTGAGAATCTATCCGGCACTGATGCCTATCTGTGCCGCGGCCGCTCCGCGTGAAGAGCTCGCCAGCGGAACTACCCCCTCCCTGGCGGAATTGCGACTTCACCAGGGCACGGTCTGGCTCTGGAACCGGCCGGTCTACGACCACCTGGGCGCAGGCCACCTGCGCATTGAAATGCGCGCACTGCCGGCGGGACCCACCGCCGTGGACATGGTGGCCAATGCCGCATTCCTGATCGGCCTGGCAGAGGGGTTGCGCCCCCATATCAACGAGTTACTTCCGGGTCTGCCATTTGCCAGGGCGGAGTACAATTTTTATCGAGCCGCCCAGCATGGCCTCGATGCGAAGCTGCTGTGGCCGGAGCTCGGCCGTTCGGATTACCGGGAACGGGGCGTGACCGAGATCCTCGGCGGCTTGCTGCCGCTCGCCAGGGACGGGCTGGAGGCCATCGGTGTTGCGCCGGTCGAGGTGCAATACTATATCGGTATCATCGAGCAGCGCCTGCAGCGGCGCCAGACAGGCGCGCTCTGGCAGCGCCGTATGCTGGCGCAACTGTGCAAGACGCAACCACTGCAGGAGGCGCTGCACGAATTACTGGAGGTTTATATGGTGCACAGCGTGAGCAACCTGCCCGTGGCGGAGTGGCCGCTTTGAGGCGTTTCAGGTTTATCAGGGATCCCGATCCCGCCAGTGGCGGCAATAACGTGGAGTCGTTCCTGCGCTGGCTGGACGGTCCGGCCTGCCTGTTTTTTACGGGCCAGGACAGTGATCGCACTCGCGCACTTGTCACTCTGCTGCACGGCAACGAGCCATCCGGTGCGATGGCCTTGCATCGCTGGCTCACATCGGGCCAGCGCCCGGCGGTCAATGTGGTCTGCGTGGTGGCTTCGGTGACCGCTGCGCTGGCACCGCCCTTGTTCAGCCAGCGCATGCTGCCCAGGGCGAGGGACCTGAATCGCTGCTTCCGGCCGCCTTTCGACGATGCCCAGGGTGAGTTGGCCCAGGAGATACTGGAAATACTTCGTTTCCACCACCCTGAGGCGGTGGTGGATATGCATAACACGTCGGGATCTGGACCCTCCTTCGGGGTATGCACCCACATGGACCGGCAGCACGATGCCCTGGTATCGCTGTTCACCCGGCGCCTGATTGTTTCCAACCTCGGGCTTGGGGCGCTGATGGAAATCAGCGAGGACAAATTTCCGACAGTCACGGTAGAGGTGGGCGGACGGCTGGACGAGCAGGCCCATGAGCTGGCCTATGAGGGTATGTGCCGTTACTTCCATGCGCCACACGTACTCGACCAGGGCGACACGGACTGGGGCCTGGAATTGCTGCGTGATCCCATTCGCCTGGAACTCAATAACAACGTCACGCTCACCTACGCCGATCAGCCCAGTGTCAATTACGACATAACGCTTAAAGGGGATATCGAGCACCACAACTTCGGCACGGTGGCGCCCGACACCCTGCTGGGCTGGGCCCGGGGTTCGGAACGTGGACTGTTTTCCGCGCTGGACGCCGGCGGTCGCTGCGCGGTCACACGCCTGGTACGTATTCACGACGGTGAGTTATACCCGGCCCAGCCACTCAAGTTGTTTATGATTACCAACAACGCGGCCATTGCCGAGTCGGACTGCCTGTTCTACGCGGTGGCCGATGATGGCAGTACCATCTGCGACGCAGGCTGATTCAGCCCGGTCTATCACCACCGGTTTGCGTTGGCGGCAGCCGACTCACGCCGGGTGCAGGGCGTCCTGCAGGTGTTGCCACAATAGCGCGGGCTCCTCATCTGAAGCGGCTTCCATGCGATGGGCGAGCTCCACCCCGGTGGGTGGCTGGTCTACCCTCAGCTGCTCTTCCATCACCCGCACATCCGCTTCCGAGGCGTCCTGCCCGAGTTGCTGGCGCAGCAGCAGCCGGCGGCGCAATTCCTCTGCCGGGGCGCTGCATTCGATGATCACAAAGGGTAGTGCAAGGCGCCTGGCGAGCAGCCGGAAGCTGTCTCGTGTGCGCCGGTGCAGGAAAGTGGCATCCACGATCACGGCAAAGCCCGCATCCAGTGAGAGCAGCGCCAGCTGCTCCAGTCTCTCGAAGGTCTGCCGGCTCATGGCACTGCTGTAAAGATGCCTCTGGTCCGCCGGATCGCTGCGCTGCTCTGGCGCCAGGCCGCACAGGCGCTTGCGTTCCACGTCTGAACGAACTCGCACTGCACCGCCGGCGGCAACCAGTTTGTCGGCGATCGTCGACTTGCCACTACCCGAGACGCCGTGCGTGATGGCGAGAAATCGATCCGACGGCTGGCAGTATGTGTGCGCCAGCGCCAGATAGCGGCAGAACTCGCCGTAGGCCCCGGCGCTCTGGATGGAGCCTGTGCCGGCGGGTTCCCGCAGCAGGGTGACCTTGGCCCGCACCATGGCGAAGTAGCACCGGTAGAGTTGCAGCAGTGGCAGCCCGGCGTAGTCGCCGCGGTACTCCAGGTAGTCTGCCAGCAGGCAATTGGACTCGGCCCCGTGGCCCCGGGCTTCCAGATCCATGCTCAAAAAGGCAATTTCGCCGATGCTGTCCATTATGCGCAAGGTGGAACTGAACTCGATGCAGTCAAACAGGCGCACGTCGCCCTCGATAAGGGCTATATTGCCCAGGTGTGCGTCGCCGTGGCCGTCGATAACCATGCCGGATGCAATTCTGTGCTCCAGCAGCGCGGCCATTTCATCGTGTCGCGCCAGGGTCCACTGTTCGATTGCCGCCAGTTGTTCCCGCTGCTGCAGCCCGAGCTGGTAATCCCGCACCTGGCGGAAATTCTGCTCAATGGCGCCCCGCAGGGCCGCGGGTGAGCCCGGCTCGTCACTGCCGCACAGGGGGTAGCATACGGGGGCCTCATGCTGGCGGTCCGCGAGTTCCCGCGCGATGGCTCGCACCAGCGGCCGCGTCAGCTCTCCCCGGGCCGCGATATTGTCCAGCAGCTGGCTTTCGTCGAAGCGCCGCATCTTTACCGCGTAATCGACGATGGGGCCGTCTCCGTCAAAGCGCAGACCGTCCCGATCGGCGGTGACTTCAGCCAGCCCCAGATAGAGCTCCGGGGCATAGCGCCGGTTCAGCGCCAGCTCCTGTTCGCAAAAGTGGTGTCGCAGTTCGAGTGTGGAAAAATCGAGGAAGCCGAAGTTGACCGGTTTTTTGATCTTGTAGGCAAATTCGCCGCACAGGACAACCCAGGAGATGTGAGTCTCGCGCAGCACGATGTCTTTCGCGGGGTGGGGGAAAGCCCCGGGGCGCAGCAATTGCGGGAGAGTGTCACTGTCCATTGTTACGTCTCGTGTTCCGGTCGGGTCATCTGCCCGTGCGTTGGACGTTACCACCATGGGGGAGGGCCTGTACACGCGCCCGGCACCACCTTGCAAATAGTTGCATAACCATTTTGCCGCCGATTTACTGGCTGCGACGGCACGTTGCCCGCTCACCTGTCGCCCTATCAGGCGGGTTTTTGAAGACAGCTCCCGCTGGACGAATTTAATTGCTTTTGGGGCTTGCAATCCATTTTCAAACCACTGAGTATATATACAGTAGTATTACTGGACGGTTACGGGAGATATACACAATGGAAGCCAATAAAGTCAAAGCGCTGGAAGCTGCACTGAGCCAGATAGAACGCCAGTTCGGCAAGGGAACGGTTATGCGCATGGGGGACCAGCCGCGGGTCGTCATGCCCTCCATATCCACCGGCTCACTGGGGCTGGATATAGCCCTGGGCATAGGTGGCCTGCCCAAGGGGCGCATCTGCGAAATCTATGGTCCGGAGTCCTCGGGTAAGACCACGCTTACCCTGCAGGTTATCGCCGAGGCGCAAAAAGCCGGTGGCACAGCGGCTTTCATCGATGCGGAGCACGCGCTCGACCCCGTCTACGCGGAGAAGCTCGGCGTAAAGGTGGAAGACCTCATCATGTCCCAGCCCGACACCGGTGAGCAGGCGCTCGAGGTGGCGGAAATGCTGGTGCGCTCAGGCGCGGTAGACGTGCTGGTAATCGACTCGGTAGCGGCCCTCACACCGCGGGCAGAAATCGAGGGCGAAATGGGTGATTCCCATGTGGGCCTGCAGGCCCGTCTGCTCAGCCAGGCCATGCGCAAGCTGACCGGCGCGATCAAGCAGACCAACTGCCTGGTTATTTTTATCAACCAGATCCGTATGAAAATCGGTGTGATGTTCGGCAACCCGGAAACCACAACCGGTGGTAACGCCCTCAAGTTCTACTCATCGGTTCGCCTTGATATTCGCCGCACTGGCGCAGTCAAGGATGGTGACGAGGTGGTCGGTAACGAGACCCGCGTCAAGGTCGTGAAAAACAAGGTGGCACCGCCCTTCAAGCAGGCCGAGTTCCAGATCATGTACGGCAAGGGCATTTACCATATGGGTGAGGTCATCGACTGGGGTGTGAAGCTGAACCTGGTTGACAAATCCGGCGCCTGGTACGCCTACAAGGGCGACAAAATAGGGCAGGGCAAGGCCAACGCCGCCAAGTTCCTGGAGGATAACCCCGCTGTGGCCAATGAGATTGAAACCCAGATACGGTCGCAGATGCTTACCCCCGAACTGCCGCCGGCCAAGGCAGTTGAGGTCGAGGCTGAGGCTGGCGCCGGGAAGGAGTAATCCTGCTCTCCGGCAGCGATCTGATCAGGCCGTTGTTACATTGTTCGTCACAGGTGCCGGGGACCCGCTCATCCCCTCCCCACTCCCCGGTACCTTTTTTTCATGAATAAATCTGCCTCCCCGTCTCCGGACGCCGACCCTGCGGAAATACGCATGGCGGCCATGAACCTGCTCGCTCGTCGCGAGCATTCCCTCGGTGAGTTACGCCAGAAACTGCAGCGCCGCTTTGATGATGCGGTGATGCTGGAGACCCAGTTGCAAAAGCTCGTAGAGGAAAATCTGCAGAGCGACGATCGCTTTGCGGAGAGTTTTGCACGCCAACGTGCGGGCAGGGGCCATGGTCCCGCGCGGGTAAGACAGGAAATGCGTGAGAAAAACCTGTCAGACATCGCTATCGCCAGGGCATTTGAGGCGGCGGAACTGGACTGGTGGGCGCTGGCAGAGGGCGTGTTCCGCAAGAAGTTTGGCGAGCCCGGGCGTGTTGATTTGAAGGAGAAGGCCCGCCGTATCCGCTTCATGCAATACCGCGGGTTTTCCGCTGATCACTACGAGCATTTGCTGGGCGACTGAGCTTTTCGCCCTTGCCTGCTGCTTAAAATCCCCGTATTTTCGTCTGTATTCATTGTTTGGCAAATGCAGCCTGCAGGCGGGAGTCAACGCTCAAACACGCCCAATAGACTGTTGGAATCGAATCGACGCACAGCATCGTGGCGTCCTCGGCATCGCGGTAGAGGGTGTAGACCCCCGCCTGGAACCGATAGAGCAACTAAAGGACTAGTACTATGGCAACGATCACTTTTCTCGGAGCAGCCCAGGAAGTCACTGGCTCCTGTCATTTGGTGGAGAGTCCCAGTGTCGGGCGCATATTGCTGGATTGCGGTATGCACCAGGGCGGAGACGCGGTCGAGCGCATCCAGGACGAGCAATTCGCTTTTGACCCGGCCACGATAGACGCCGTGGTTTTGTCCCACGCCCACCTGGACCACTCCGGTTTGTTGCCCCGCCTGGTCCACGAGGGATTCACCGGTCCGGTGATCTGCACCCTGGCAACAGCCGAATTGCTCGAGGTCATGTTGAATGATTCCGTGGGCCTCTACCTGCGCGACCTGGAGCGGAACAACATGCGCAACGCCCGGCGCGGCCGCCCGCTGCTCGACCCCATATATACCATGGAGGATGTTGAGGCGGTGCTGAAGCAGTGTGTCGGACACCGTTATAAGGAAAGCATTGCCCTGGGGGAGAGTGCCAGCCTTTGCTTCCATGATGCCGGGCATATCCTCGGCTCCGCTATCGTCGAGATCACTCTGCGCGAGCAGGACAAGGAGAAAGTGCTGGTGTTTTCCGGGGACCTCGGCAAGGACGATTCGGTATTGATGAAAGAGCCGGCCCGCCCCACAAGGGCTGACGTGCTGCTGGTTGAGAGCACCTACGGCGACCGCGAGCACCGCGGTGAGCAGGACACCGTGGTGCAGCTGCGGGAGATACTGCGGGAGACATGGAAGGTAGGCGGCAGTGTGATGATTCCAGCCTTCGCGGTGGGGCGTACCCAGGACATCCTGTTTCACCTGGGCTGCCTGCACTACGATGGCGAACTCGATAACTGGGAGGTTTTCCTGGACAGCCCGATGGCGATAGCGGTAACCCGCGTCTATGATCGCTGGCTCAAATTGCTGGATGGTGACGACGTGCGCCAGCTCAGCGATGTGCACAAGAGCTCGCTGGAAAAATTCCTGCCCACCCTCAACCTGACGGCGAGTACCGAGGAATCAATGGCGATCAACCGCATAAAAGGCGGCGCGATAATTATTGCCGGCAGCGGGATGTGTACAGGTGGGCGGATCCGGCATCACTTCAAGCAACGCATCTGGGATCGGCGCAATACGGTGATATTTACCGGCTACCAGGCTCTGGGTACCCTGGGCAGGGTGATCGTCGATGGTGCCAGTAATATCAAAATGTTTGGCGACGACTACGTGGTGAAAGCCCGGGTGGAAACCCTGGGCGGGCTGTCTGCCCATGCGGGGCAGGGCCAGCTCGTGGACTGGATAGGCGGTTATCAGCCCCAACCCCGCACCCTGCTGGTACACGGCGAGCCGAAGGCGCAGGACGCCATGGCGGAGAAGCTATGGCGCGAGCAGAATCTCAAGGTCGAAATTCCCGCCCAGGGCCAGAGCATCGTTTTCTAGCCACTCTCCGATTGGCCGAAGTGCCGGTACTGGTCGATGCTGTCCGGTGCCAATACCGTTTGGGTGACCGGTTGCGGTCGCCCAGGCTGCGCCCCATCGCAAAGGTTTGCTGGCCATTCTCAGCGGCGCGGAAACAGACGCCGGTGCCACGGTGTGGAACGTGTTTGCCGCGACCTTCGAAGAGGTATTCCCTCCGGCCTGCCAGGCCATAGACATGGCGATTGATGTCGATGCCAGGGTGGTGCACGTGAAAGTAGCGGGTCTGGTGGACACCCGGGGACCACCAGTTGTTGCGCGAGCCGTAAAATTACCGATCGCGAGCAGGCCAGCGGCTATTGCCAATTCTCCAGACGAGCCTGATGATACTCGCGTTTTCCCGATCCGGCCTTACCGTGCATACTCTCAAGTTCCCACCCGAAAAATTCGGCTGCCTGCTGGGCTATGCTCCTGGCGGGGTGCCCATATATTCCTCCCACTATGCCAGCGTTGACCCTCGGGAATACCCTGACCGCGACGCGTACCACAGTTTTCTTGATGGGATTTATATGGGCTACAAGTGGCAGTGTGTCGAATTTGCCCGCCGCTGGTGCTACCTCAATCACGGCTACGTGTTTGATGACGTCCCGATGGCCTACGACATATTCAGCCTGCACCACGTTACCCGAATCGTGGACAACCAGGTGTTGCCGCTGCACTCCTTTGCCAATGGCAGCGAGCGGGCGCCGGTGCCAGGTTGCCTGCTGATCTGGGAGGAGGGCGGTGAATTTGAGATCACCGGGCATGTGGCGGTAGTCACCGAGGTGCTGCCCGGGCGGGTCCGGATAGCAGAACAAAACCTGGAGCACTGCAAGCTGCCCGACGGACAGACATGGTCGCGGGAACTGCCCCTTACGCGGACTGCCGACGGCGGCTATTTCATCGCGGCCAGTTATGCCGACGCGCATATCAAGGGTTGGGTGATCCAGACAGCCGATGCGCGGCACAGTGAGAAAATCGTGCCCTGCGATCCCCAGCTCTACCGGCTCAACACACGGCTTGCACCGCGGCGTGGCCAGCATCGGCTGCCCTGGCTCGATAGCCGCGATCGCGCAGAGTGCGCTTTTGCCCTGGCCATGCTCGGACATCGCCTGACCGAAGCAGCCGATGAGTTGGAGCAGTATCGGTACTTCCGCCTGTCTGCATCCGTCGAGCAGGAGTTGCGGCGTGCCACCAATGAATTGCACCTCATGTTCCTGCATGCAACACAGGCGGTTTTGCAGGACGACGCCCTGTTGGCCCGTTTCAATATCCCAGGCAGCCTCTGGCCGCGCCTGCGCAAATCCTGGGAGAACCGCCGCGGGCAGATCATTACCGGCCGCTTTGATTTCGCAGTGTCCGAGCGGGGTATAAAAGTCTATGAGTACAACGCCGATTCCGCTTCCTGCCATATGGAAGCCGGCCGGGTGCAGGGCCTATGGGCAAACCACTTCGGCGTGACCGAAGGTGAGGACTCCGGTAGCGGCCTCTATCCTGAGCTTGTCGCGGCCTGGGCGGCAAGTGGGGTAGAGGGCATGCTGCACATCATGCAGGATGTAAACGATGAGGAGACCTACCACGCTGAATATATCCAGGCTGCGGCCAGGGAAGCCGGTCTCCCATGCAGAATCATCAAGGGGGTGGCGGGCCTGGGCTGGAACGACGCCGGCGAGATTGTGGATGCCGAGGGCACCCCGATCCGCTTCGTCTGGAAGACCTGGGCCTGGGAGACTGCGCTGGACCAGATCCGGGCCGAATGCGAGGAAGACGATTCGAGTCCGGGATTGCGCACCGGCGCTGAACCCCGCAAGCCCCCGCGCCTGGTGGATGTGCTGCTTCGTCCCGAGGTGATGGTTTACGAGCCGTTCTGGACCCTGATCCCCAGCAACAAGGCGATCCTGCCCCTGCTGTGGCAGATATTTCCGGATCACCCCTACTTGCTCGACTCCCGCTATGAACTGACCGCCGATCTGCAACAGCGCGGCTATGTGAGCAAGCCAATCGCCGGGCGCTGCGGTTTCAATATCAGCCTGTTTGATAAACACGAGAATTTGCTGAAAGAGACCAGCGGTCGCTTTGATACCCAGGACCACGTCTACCAGGAGTTATGGAAATTGCCGGAGATAGACGGCTACAGGACCCAGGTGTGTACCTTTGCCGTTCGTGGCAAGTATGCCGGCAGTTGTGTGCGGGTTGATCGCTCACTGATCATCACCCGTGACAGTGAACTGCTGCCCCTGCGCGTGGTCGAGGATAACACTCTTTAACCCTGCCCAGGCGCCTGCCAGCGTCGCCACAGTAGCCCAATGGCATGGAACAGCAATACCGGTCCGAAGAAGCAGGCCAGGAACAGCGGGCCATTGAACTTCAGTTCGACGTCATAGCGCAGGATCGCATCCGCGGAGTCTTCGGCGTCGACCAGTCCCCCGGACGCGTCAGCCGGAGAGACCGCGTTGGCCAGCGACACGTCAATATTGCGCTGGATAAACGGACTGATGATCTCCTGCGTCACCGGATTTCGCTCGAGACTGTGCCATTCCACCAGGGTCATGACGGCGAGGGCGACGCCCCAGACGATACTGAAATGCGTTGCGCGATTGTAGCTGTGTGGTGTCACGTGGGCTTGTTACCTGATGTAGGGCGGACGACGGGGTGCCAGTATTGCGCATTAAACACACGAGTGGAATACTGTGGCCCAGTCAACTGGAGGCCAGGAATATGGCGAACGAAGGATATCACGAGCCAATCGCAGAACTGTCGGATGAGACCCGGGATATGCACCGTGCGATTACATCCCTGATGGAAGAGCTCGAAGCGGTGGATTGGTACAACCAGCGGGTCGATGCCTGCAAGGACCCTGAGCTGAAAGCTATCCTTGCGCATAACCGCGACGAGGAGAAAGAGCACGCGGCCATGGTGCTGGAATGGATTCGTCGCCAGGACCCGACAATGGACAAGGAGTTGAGGGACTATCTGTTCACAGATAAACCGATAGCCCACAAGTAGCGCTGCTCAGTCGGTCAGGGCTTCCTCGATAAAGTCCAGCCGGTCCTGGCCAAAATACATGGCGCCATCCAGGAACAGGGTTGGCGCACCGAACACCCCGCGCGCAACAGCGGCCTCGGTGTCGGCAAGCAACTCGGCTTTAACCTCCGGATCCTGGGACAGTGCAATGATGCCTTCGGCGTCCAGGCCGGCCTCACTGAGTGTCTCGCTCACGATGGCAGGGTCGCCCATGTTTTTTTCCTGCACCCAGACCGCGTCGAAAGCCAGGTTCACATAGTCCGCCATACAGCCCAGTCGCCCGGCTGCTATGGCGCCCCGCATCAGGTTCAGCGTATTGATGGGGAAGTGGGGATTGAAGTTCAGTGGCACGCCATAGCGCTTTGCGAACCTGGGCAGGTCGTGCTGCAGCATATATGCACCCTTTGCAGGAATCGCCACAGGGGAGTTATTGCCGGTCGCCTTGAAAACACCTCCCAGTAGCATGGGCATATACCTGACCTGCAGACCGTACTGCTCGCCAAGCTGCTGCAGTCGCTTGTGGGCCAGGTAGGCGGTAGGGCTGCCGAAGTCGAAATAGAAATCCACTGTTTTGCTCATTGCTTTCTCCATTGTCTACCAACGTTCGATCCAGGGGCGAATATCCAGCTCAAATGTCCAGGCGTTGCGCGGCTGGTTGTAGAGCATCACGTAGTTATCAGCCAGATCGTCAGGGGCGACGATGCCGTCCTTGCGCTTGAGCACTGCCGCTTCGGGCACATTTTCGCTGATCCACTGGGTATCTACTGCGGCGTCTATGACCACGTGCGCCACGTGAATATTTTTTGGCCCGAGTTCGCGGGCCATGCTCTGGGCCAGCGCGCGCAGGCCGTGTTTGGCACTGGCAAAAGCGGCGAAACCGGCGGCGCCCCGCACACTGGCGGTGGCGCCCGTGAAAATGATGGTACCCCGCTCCCGCCTGGTCATATAGCGGGCGGCTTCGCGCCCCGAGAGGAAGCCTGCGAAGCAGGCCATTTCCCAGATTTTGAAGAACTTGCGACTGTCCGTCTCGAGAATTCCCATCGGAACGTTAGCGCCGACATTGAAGACCACCACATCGATCTCGCCTATATCCGCCTCGATGCGGGCGAACAGATGGGTGATTGAATCTTCCTTGCGGGCATCACAGCTGAAGGCGTGCGCCCTGTGGCCGGCCGAGGTAAGTTCCTCGACCAGAGGTGCCAGCCGGTCGCCATTGCGCCTGGCCGCGCAAACCGTCAGGCCGCGCCGGGCAAACTTCCGTACGATTGCGCTGCCGATAGCATCGCC
>JAHEBL010000100.1:0-10072 GCA_024642265.1 Haliea sp.
CCCTCTTCACCGGCTTCGCGCAGCAGATCGGCGATGGCCTCGGCAATTCCAAGGAACGGGCGGCCATACTCTCCGGCTTTCTCGGCCTCGATCCTGGTGTTGATAGCAACGACTGAAATCTTGGTGTTGAGCGCCTGGATATATTCCGCCGCAGCTGTTACCGACTGGATCAACTCGCCCTGACGCTTGGCGGACTTGGACGTCTCCTGTACGGACTCGCGCACATCCACGGATGCCTTGGACATATCCTTGGTGAGTTCATAACCCTGGGCAACCTGCTGACAGTTTCGATCCGATGTTCTTGCCGCTTCTGCTGTCGAGGTTTTGATCTCCTCGCTGGTTCGCACCATTTCATTCGCGACGGTAATAGACTCGCCGACCGAACTGGTAAGCTCTTTGCCCTTATCAACCAGACTTCTGGCAGAGAGCCCGATCTTTCTGATCTCTTCCACGGACAGATCAAACGGTCCGCGAATATTCTGAATGAGCGATTTCTGCTGTCCGGTAGCGGCATTGATTTGCCGGGCGATTTCGGCAAGTGCCTTTTTGTCCTCTGCAACTTTTACACTCAGGTCGCCAGCAGCGATCTTCTGGAGCGCAGCATTTATCTCGACCACGTCCTGCTTGATCGCGATCGCACGCCGGCGTTGGGCGAAAAACTGCAGCAGCAAAAGCCCCAGAGCGAGCAGCGCAGGTGCAACAAAATAGGCAACAGGTATCGGGCGCGACTCAGTGCCTCCAATGGCAAGCCCATTGACCGTGGCAACCAACGCGTCCAACGACTCATCAAATGAATCAGTCATGGAAAGAATGCTATCGCGTGCAATCGCTGCCTCGTGCAGCTCCGCGGAATCCCTGACTATTCTATCGAGTGCGGTGGACACGGTTGAGAACTTGCGAAAGGCGGAACTCATTGCTTCTACCGCCCTGGGATCGGTGATTTTCCTGATTTCCCTGCTGTCATCACCCCGGGTCAGCGCTTCCAGGTTGGCCAGTAGTTCAGCGGAGTCAGCCTTGAGTTCGCGCGAGAGTTTCTCGCTTGAACCACGGCCGGCAAGAACACTGTTGATGTTCCTGTTTATACGCTCATTCAGCCACAGGTTCTTTTGCGCGGTGGAGTTGGTTACCGAGCCATACTTCTGTTCTCGCACGATATCGGCGACAGCAGCAAACTCGTCCTGCATGCTATCCATCTGGCCGCCATACTTCGTGACCACATCATGGGTGAATACAATTTCCGGACCGGCATCTACCAGGGTCTGGGCTGCCCGCTTTATCGGCTGCCACGCAACGTCGACCACGCTCAGCTCTTCTGCGAGTTGCTCTGAATTGACCAGACTTTTCTGCTCGTCAAAATAGGCAATCCTGCGCGCCAGATCCGAGAACGTGGACTCCCTGCCCTGCGAGCTTTGTAATGCGCTTGCGGCTACCTGGCGACCAATCAGTCGCATTTCCTCGGCGGCAAAGCGGCTCTCAACCGTTACGCCCGCGCCATCTGCAAGCGCAACCGCGCCCAAAAGGCCTGGCAGAAGACATGCCGCCACTCCCACACCGGCGAACGCCTTGCGCAGGGTTGTGGCCAATGTGATCTCTATGTTATTCATCACCTACTCCCTCATTTGAAACCGCAACAGGTATCGCCGCGTTAGACAGATCGCTGTCGGTCACCAATCTTTCAACATCCAGAATCGCCAGAAATCGTTCGCCGTCGTGAAATCCACCCAGGGTGAAATCGGCAAAATCCTCATCCACCTCAAAATCCATATCCCGGGCTTCGAGTGGAAATTTCATATCCCGCTCTACATCACTGAGCGTTATTCCAAAGTAAAAACCCGGCCTGCGAATCACCATGCAAAAATCCCGCACCCGGCCCGCGTAGGGACGACGACGAAACAGCACGTCACCACTTATGATGGGTAGCAGCCCGCCCATGTAGGCAGCGACACCCATCACCCAGGGCTTTGTACCTGGAATGGCAGTTACCGCGGGTGTCTCCACGATTTCATCGATCTCACCCTCCCCTACCAGCAGGGGCACACCGGCTATACCCAGTGATGTCCCCATCCAGGTCATGGGTGCGCTGGCAAGCGAAGGGGTCGGAGCACCATTTGCAGCGTGCGCCTGCTCAAGCATTGCTACCGCCTGAAGTGCTCGACTGGACATGGATCAGGCCGCCTTGCGCTTGCCGGTATGCTTGTGAATAAGCTGGCGGAGGACGCGCTCCGGCGGAATCTTGGTTACATGCGCGGTAGCGCCGCGGGCCTGTCCCTTGGCGATATCGAAGATACCGTCTGAGGATGACAGCATGACCACCGGCGTATTGCGGGTGTCTTCCGCATTACGAATCAGCGTACATGTCTGGTAACCATCCAGCTCAGGCATGGTGATATCCAGAAAGATGATGTCAGGCTTGAAGCGCCGGAGCATGCTTAGCGCCTTGTAGCCATCCTCGGCACACTCGACTTCACAACCCATGCTTTTCAGGGTGTGTGACATCATCATCCGGATGGTCTTGGCGTCATCCACGATGGCGATTTTTACGCCCGATATATCCAAATCTTCATGTTGATCGTTCATTGTCGTCCTCAACTTTCTATCCAGTCCTGTGATGCACGGCACAACAGAGGTTGCAGGCACAGTATTCGTGTGAGCCGCTGGGACCAGCAAGGAAAAACTGGAGATTTGTCGAGAAACTGATTATTTCGAGCCCGGGGCGGGGAAATAGCGTCATTTAGCAGCCGTCAGGGCTGGGTAGAGGGCAGACTGCAGCAGAACCGGGGGGCCCGGCGCCTGGTTCCGGCGCCGGGCCGGGGCACTTATTCCGCGGGAAACATATAGTTCCGGAAGGGTTCCAGGTGTCCCGGCTGGAAGTCCTGCAGTTCGTAGATATTGAACTTCTGCATCAGCGTCAGGCAGCGCTGGAACACCTTGTCCGCGTCGTAAGCGGAGGGTGGGATAGCATATTCGGCAGTCAGTTGCGCAAATATCATGGAGGCGATTTCGCGCCGGGTTTTATCTTCTCTATAGACTCCGTGACTGATGGGCGAGGACACTATCGGTGATCCGTATACCAGGAAGGCCTCCCAGCGCCGCGGGTCCTGGTTGTGCTCCAGCTGGCTGACAAGAAACCTGACCATGTTGTGAAGGTCAAGCCGTGACGGCAGGATGTCCTTCTGCAGCCAGTTGCGCACGTCTGATTCGCGCCAGCTGCTGTTTATCCCCATCACCCCGATGACACGACCCTCCGTCTGTGCCGGCGCTGCACCGGCGAGGTCCCACAACATGTTCAGGCGAGCGGAGAAGCCCAGACACAATGGCAGCTGGCTGTCGGCAATGTCCTGGTACTGCTGGGCGTATTCCTGCACAGATTTTCTTTTGCCCAGGGTGCTGCCGGACTCCTCTTGCCCCACCTGGCTCTTGTCTGTCGTCACTGCCATAGCCTGATTCACCTCTTTACTGATGCTGGATGTCCTGCAATCGCTTTTGATAGGTCGGGACCGACACTCCCAAAATGCCTGCCCGATCCGCCACACTGATACCTTCACACTGGCGCAGTATATGCGACAGAAGCACCCGCTGGACCATGTCCTGTGGCGGCTCATCCATCGCTGCTGCCTCACGAATCCACTGCCTGACCAGGCGATGCGGCGTTTGCCACAATGAGCTGGAACTGCGTTCATGATCCCTGGCGAGCACCTTGGGCATCCAGCGGCCGATATTGCGCGGTTTGGTGTGCAGGAAATCGGCAGCCGCGCGCATATTGTCACGGTAACGCTCACACACCGCGAGGATTACCTCGTCATCAAGCCAGGACCCCAGGGGCCTGATCACATCGAGTTCCAGGAGGCTATGCAAGGCTTCACCGAGGGCGACGCTGAGTTCTTCCAGGGTGGTCGGGCTATAGCTATCCTCCTCCTCTGGCGTGTCCACCAGCACCTGCAGGTAGGCCCGTTTGGTAGATGGCCCCGACCGGCCGGCCGGCGACAGACCCTTGAACAGTCCCAGGTCGACGGGGGTTATCCACTCCTTATCGGTTTTGTCCAGCGCGCTGACGATGCACTGCCGCATCTCACTGATATTGCCGGGCCAGTCATGCTGCAGCATGGCCTCCTCTGCATCAGGCGTAAAACCGGTCAACTTACGGTCTCGGCGAACTGCCTCCTGGGCCAGGATCTTGTGCGCCCAGCGCAGCACTGCGCGCTTGCGATCCTTTATGGGTGGCACACGAATCGGGTATGCGGCAAATACGCTGGCGAGCCTGTCGTTCAAACCACCAAACCTGACCAGGTGTTCGAGGTTGTCAGGGAACAGGGCTACTATCCGGGCCGTTGGCAGATACCTGGGTGGACTGGTGTCCGCCAGAATGCGGGTGCTGATTTGTTTTGCAAGCTTGAGCTGGGCATCCTGGTTCATCAGGTGCGGAGACTTGAACACCAGGGTCTTGCCGCGAGATCCCTCAAGCTCCCTGGCAATCCGGTTAAGAGCGTCCTTGCGACCGCGAAACTCCCTGCAATCGATGGCCACCAGTTTCTCAGGCGGCGCGCCTGTTTCCTGGTGAATCACCTTCGCAACGTACAGCTTGCCGGTACCGCGCGGCCCTATCACTGCCACCGGCACATCAAGCCTTGACAGGAACACAGCCTGGTCGATGGCGCCCTCCATATTGTCACCGACATAGCCGTCTATATGGTCTTCCAGCGGTCGAGGGGCAACTGCCTGCGGCTCGGCAGGCGCCTGCTTTGCCTGACGCCAGTCCGACAGCCCGGAAATCTCGATGGCAAGATGGTGCAGGGACGCCGTATCAGGGCAAAACCGTCCGCCGCCGGGGGAGCGCGTTTCCAGGTAGCAAAGGACCATGTATCCCAGCACCCTGTCGGACAGCTTAAGGGGGAATGCAACGGCAGACGACTTTTCAGAGCCGATGCGATCAGCCCCGGCCAGTTGCTCGCTGTCCAGCTTCCGGACCAGCTGACGCATCGGCCGCGGCAGCTGTTTTTCGGAGACAGCAGCGCTGCCCGTTTCCCCGCTCACGACGCCCTGGACGAAATCATAGTGGTCATCAAAGCGACGGCGATAGATCGCCACCGAGGCGACATCGAGCTGCCCCAGGGTAATGTCCAGGAGCTCCGCAATATAATCCTCACCATGCTGCGGGTCAGCCATCAGGCCTGCTACCTGCGCAAGGTATCCCCGGGAAGCCAGGGCGCTGGGCTGCTGAGCAAATATACCATCTGCGCTGGCTGAGCTTGCACCGATAAGTTGCTCGTCGCCCTCTTCCGCCGTGGCTATCAGTTCACCTGCTGTCACGCGCTGCAGCCGGAGCAGGGCATTATTGGCGGCCGTCAGCGACGCCAGCGGACTGTCGCCAGTCCCGCACTGGGCCAGGCCGATGCGGACCCGCGCACCATCGAGCGAAGGGGCCAAATGGGATAGCAGCGCCCTGCTTATGTCCTGGCCCTGTTCAATGGTGATCGCGCGCAGCGCCACAGGGATCGCGGCACCGACCGGCAGGCCGACATCGCCCTTGCCGGGCACGATCTGCTGCAGGCCGAAGCGAATGTCGATCATCCGCCTGGCCAGATCTCCACTGGCGCGGCTTCCGTCCTGACCCATTTGATCGAGGCCCAGCACCGCTACAACATCACCCGCCTGCAGTGGACGACTGAACAGCGGATCGTCACTGCCGGCGAGCTTGAAAAGCAGCAGCACGGCCACTTCACGGCCTTCGTAGGCTTGTACAAACAGATAGCCCCCGACCACCATTTCCCCCAGTTCCGGAGGATGAAGCAGTAGCGGTGACAGGGCGCTGCGGTGGCCGTGGCGGATAGCCTGCACCAGGGGTTGCCCACCCGTCTGCGACACTCCCAACACGTCGCACCAGGGCTGGTTTGCAATATCATCCGCTGCCCTGCCGAGCATGGATGCCGCCCCGGAATTGCAGAAACAGATTTTGTCGCTGTCGCGGTCCACGAAGAGCACCGCTGCGCCCGGCATATCCGGAAAGTGATTCTTGTCAGCCATAGGTTCTTTTATTGATCCTGCCCCGCGGACCCACTCGTGAGCGGCCCGCCAGCCCGGTTTCCTCGCTACCGCCAAATTTCGCTTGTGCTTTATGCGCAATAATCATATACAGGCTTCGACCATGGCGTTCTCCGCCAGTGCGTCATCGACCCCAATTGTACCGCAACAGAGACGAATTCGTTTACAGCCATTGCCATGACAGATGTAATCCATCAGTTAGCCCGCATCGTTCAAACTGTAGCCCTGGCGGAGCAGCCCATCGACCAGGTGAATCTGGTCGTGGAATCGATCAGTACTGGCATGGCCGTGGATGTATGCAGCCTGTACCTGGCAAACAGCCGCGGGGAGATGCTGCTGCTTGCCTCCCACGGCCTGGCAGCCGGCGCCGTGCGCAGCGTCAGGATTCCCCCCGGCAAGGGGCTGGTTGGACTGGTGGCCACGAGCCGGCACCCGGTCAACCTGGCCGACGCCGAATCACATCCTGCCTTCTATTACATAGCCGAGACCGAGGAGGAGCGCTTTCACGGCTTCTGCGGTGTGCCGCTGGTCCACACGGGCAAGGTGATTGGGGTGCTCGTCGTGCAGGGGCGCGAGAGCCGCCAGTTCAGCGAGGAGGAACAGGGTTTTCTGGTTACCCTTGCGGCCCACCTCGCACTGCTGCTGGCAAACAGCCCGCTCGCCCGTGATGAAATCAACCAGGGCAACGGGCGCATTTCCGGCATATCCGGCGCTCCTGGTATCGGCATCGGCCTGAGCCGGCTGTGTGATCACGGTGAATTGTATGCGGTTGCCAACGCCCCCTGTGAGGACGTGGCAGAGGCTCTGCGCGACTGGCATGACCTGCTCGCTGCAGTCCGACACGAAATAGAGCAGGAGCAGCAGGCCATTACCGCTGACCTGTCCGACAGCGTCGCCGGCATTTTCTCCGCCTACACCATGCTGCTGGCCGATCCGGTGTTCCTCGGGCATGTCGAGAAGGGCATTATCGAGGGCAACTGGTTGCCCGGAGCGATACGCCAGGCGATCCAGCATTTTGCCGAATTGTTCCGGGCCATGGATGATCCCTACCTGCAGGCGCGGCACGAGGATATCCACCACATCGGCAACAAACTCTACAATTCCTGGCGCGGCAAGCGCGCGCCGGCAGTACACACGGACGGTCGCGTTGTGCTGGTAGGCGCCCAGATCAGCGTGTCGGAGATCGCCGCTGTGCCCACTGGCATGCTGGAGGCCATCGTCTGCTTCGAGGGATCCAGCCTGTCCCATACCGCGGTGCTGGCCAACGCGCTGGGCGTCCCGGCAGTGATGGGCACCGGTGTTATTCGCAGCCTCTCAAACGACTGCCTGCTGATCGTCGACGGCAACAGTGGCCAGGTGATGCTCAATCCCGGGGAATCACTGCTGGCGGAATACCGCAAGCTCGAGGATGACCAGCGTTTTCTGGTCAAGCAGCTGGAACAGATACGCGAGCTCCCGGCGGTGACTACCGACGGAGCCGAGGTCACTCTCTATACGAATACCGGACTGCTGGCGGACATATCCCCAGGACTGCTCAACGGCGCCCAGGGCGTCGGGCTTTACCGTACGGAAATTCCCTTCATGATTCGTTCCAGCTTTCCCTCCGAGGAGGAGCAGGTAGAAGTCTATCGCCAGGTGCTGAAAGCCTACCAGGGAAAACCGGTTCACATGCGCACACTGGACATCGGCGGCGACAAGCAACTGCCCTACTTTCCAGTTGAAAACGAGGAGAACCCCGCCCTGGGCTGGCGCGGTATTCGCTTTACCCTGGACAACAGCCAGTTACTCATGACCCAGGTCAGGGCCATGATCCGCGCCACCGAGGGGCTCGACAACCTGCGCATCCTGCTTCCCATGGTTAGCTCGACCGGCGAGCTCGATGATTTTCGCAATCTCCTCGATGACGCCATCGCGCAACTGCAGTCAGAGGGCATGTCTGTCAAGCGTCCGGCGCTGGGAGTAATGATCGAGGTGCCGGCGGCCATATCACAGATTCCTTTCTGGGCTGACAAGATCGATTTTATTTCAATCGGCTCCAATGACCTGAGCCAATACCTGTTGGCTCTGGACCGCAACAATCCGCGGGTAGCCGCCCGCTACGACCATGTCCACCCCGCCGTGTTGCTTGAAATACGTCGTATTTTGCAAACGACGGCCGAACACGGAATACCGGTCAGCCTGTGTGGTGAAATGGCTTCGGATCCGGTTGCCGTAGTGCTGCTGATTGGACTGGGTCTGCGCACCCTGAGCATGAGTGCCACCAAGATTCCACGGATCAAGTGGTTGATCCGCAGCATCCCGCTAAGCACCGCGCAACAGCTGAGCAGCGATGCACTGAAATGCGGATACCCGGCGGATATCCGCAGCCGGGTGGAGAGCGCGCTGCACATGGCAGGCTTACAGGAGCTGTTCAACCGCAGTGCCGCCGGCGGTCGCGCCGGACAGCGCGGCGGTCCCAATTGATGCCCTTGCCGAGGCCCGATATCCCTGAGGGCTGCCAATGACCCAGGCGAGCCTGATCACCGGCTTGCACATACTGCTGGCAGTAGCTGTTTGTTGCCGTGTGCTGCTGCGGCCCTACAGGGAACCCGCCGCGCGCATAGCGTGGATAGTCGTCGTCCTGTCACTGCCCTTTGCCGGATTTGTCACCTACCTGCTGTTCGGCGAGGTCAGCATCGGGCGCAAGCGCATTGCGCGGATGCAGGAAGTCGTGGCGAACCTGGAGACGGCGAGATCGGGCAAGCCCGGACACCAGCCATTCGAGGCCGCCGGGTCAGAGCAATATGAACATCTTTTCAGGGTTGGCCACTCTATCACGGGGCTGAATCCGGTCAGTGGCAATTCCGGCACGTTGATGGATGACTCCGACGCTGCGATTGATTCGATTGTTGCAGACATCGATGCGGCAACCACTCACGTTCACCTGTTGTTCTATATCTGGCTGCCGGATGACAATGGGCTCAAGGTAGCAGCCGCGGCCATACGTGCGGCAGCGCGCGGGGTCACCGTCAGAGCCATGGCGGACGATCTCGGCTCACGCCTTTTGATAAAGTCCGAACACTGGCGCGGCATGCGCGAGCGCGGCGTTCAGCTGGCAGTCGCCCTGCCCATAGGCAATCCCTTGTTGCGCCCCTTCGCCGGGCGCATCGATCTGCGCAATCACCGCAAAATAATAGTCATCGACGGACGCATCACCTATTGCGGCAGCCAGAATTGCGCCGACCCGGAGTTCCGGGTCAAGGCCGCCTACGCACCCTGGGTAGACGTCATGGTACGCTTTGAAGGCCCGATAGCGCACCAGAACCAGTACCTGTTTGCCTGCGACTGGATGAGCCATGTCAACGAGGATATCACTGCACTGCTGCAACAGCCGCTGCCTGCCACGGCGGGCGGGTTTACCGCCCAGGTCATTGGGACCGGTCCGACTGTTCGCTTCTCCGCGATGCCGGAGACCTTCGAGTCAGTGATGAATGCCGCACGCAGGGAACTGGTCATAACAACACCCTATTTCGTGCCCAGCGAGTCGATGCTCGACACCCTGTGTGCAACCGCCTATCGTGGCGTTAAAACCACCATCATTTTTCCCGCCAGAAATGACTCGAGGATTGTGGGTGCTGCCAGCCGCAGTTATTACGCCGCACTGCTGGAAGCAGGGGTCAATATTTTTGAGTACGTTGGCGGCCTGCTGCATGCCAAGACATTGACGGTAGACGGGGAAATCGCACTGATAGGCTCGGCAAACATGGACAGGCGCAGTTTCGACCTCAATTATGAAAACAACATCCTGCTGGTGGACAGGCAGCTGACCGCGGATCTGTACCGGCGACAGCAGTTCTACCTGAAATCGACAAAACCGGTAACGGCCGAGGATATTGCAGGCTGGACCGTGCCCCACAGGCTGTTGTACAACACTGTTGCAATACTCGGGCCGGTGCTTTGACATGCCCGCAGCATGCAGGCCACCGGCCTAACGATTTTCGTAGCGGTTGAGATCGAACAGGCCGGCGGTGGCGGGATCACGCTGCCGGTAGAA
>JAHEBL010000100.1:10172-13336 GCA_024642265.1 Haliea sp.
CTTGCTTCGCGATACCAGAAATCCCGCAGCTCCACCCGCTTGCCTTCTGGCATAAACACCAGGAAGTTGAACTCTCCCTCCATACGCAGGAAATCCATGTAGCGGCGGGTTTCAAGCTGGTGCGCAAGGTTGCCATACACATCGAATCCCGCCACGAGCAGGTAATGAATGCGCTCCAGCAGCGAATAACCGATAACCCATGCCGTTTTGGGTACCTGGCCCACCAATCCCTTGACCACTGAAGCACTGTCGTTATGTCGGAATATGGTCAGCGCGGCGTTGTCGTTGTGGCCATTGCCATCCCAGATCAGATCAAAATTGATGGGTAGCTGATCATTTTTGGCCGCCGCATCGAGCATTCGCGACTTCGCCTTGAGAAATTTTCTCTGGCCACGCGCATAGTTACGCCATTCGACCAGGGCGCTGATCAGGCTACCGTCGCCGGAGGGCATACGCATATTGTTACTTTCGCGTGCCAGGAACTCCGCGTCCTGGTCCGGATCTATGACGTTCGGGTCGGTAAATACCACCCAGAAATGGTCTTCGATTACGTTGAGTGCCACCTGCCCACGGCATACCGGCCCCTTGATATAGCCCATGATCGTAAACTGGGCTTCATCCAGCATAAATTCGTAGCGGGACTGCACGGGCAGCTCCCGGAAGGCGACAAACGGGTTGGATGCCACATCGGGCCCATAACCGGGCAGCTGGCTGACCGTATAATCGGCCTTCACAAACAGAGCATCCCAGCGTTCCATACGGGCATCATTGAGGGCATAGGGCATATGCCGCTTGTCCAGTATGCTGGTCCTTACCGGCTGCAGGCGGTAGAAGAACGGATTTTCTCCCGGTGAGTCGTAGGGTCGACGCGTGGCGATAATATCGATTGGCTCCCCGGAAGGTGTGCGGGATCTTACCAGGCTGTAAAAGCTGCTGTTGTCCCCAATGTCTGAAAAATACAGGTCTCCCAGAAAAAGATGCTCGTAGATGTAACGCGAGGCCAGTTGCTGTTTCAGCCCCCGGCCGTTAAAAAATGCCTCCCAGCGGGCAATACTCGCCAGCTCCTGCGAACCCGGTGCAGGCCGGGGGACGCCCGGAGCGCCACTGCGCAGCCAATCGGCAAGCAGACGGTGTTCAGAATCTGACAGACCGGGAAAACCATAGGGCATTCCCCATAGAGGATAGTCCGCGGCGAACTTCTCGAACTCTTCCGGCTTAGGGCATTGCTGCTTACGATCGAGGTTGAAATCGAACGTTTCCGGCAGGATATCCCCCGTCGGCAGCGGCTGGCGTTGTTTGAGCTCCAGCATACCGAGCGCCGTACCCTGCTCGGGGTGGTCATCGTCCAACACCGGGTAGAAACCCTTTTCTCGCCACTGCTCGATACTGTGGCCGTCTTCAAACAGGCGCGTCAGATTGGCGGTCAGCAGGCGTGTGCCATCGTACACCTTTTCCTTGCTGGCTCCCCGCTGGAGTCCCTGCCAGGCATCGAGCTTGAGCTGGCAGGGAGCGTCGTAGCAGCCGTGGCAAACCATACAGCGCTGTTCCAGCGTGGTTTTGATCTCGGGGGGATAGTCCTTGTCAGCAAAGACGAAAGACGGCAGCGCGAGGAGCAGAAGGCCCGCCGCCTGCAAAAATCGAAGGTTCAGCATGGCGGCCATTCTGGCGGTCCCCGGACACCAAAGCAAGCGCCTCGTCACTCCCTGCCCAGCAAGGCCAGACGCAACTCTGGTCGACTGGTGTCGGGCGACAGCCAGATAGCCAGAAACCGAGGGCCGAAGGCGGGGTCGTCGATGGTGCCCAGAGTCCGCCCGTTGAGCAGAAAAGTGCTTTTGTCCTGCCCATCCACAACAAGAGCCAGCACGTCGTTCTCGCCGACATCCGGCCACAATCGCTCCAGAGACGCCAACCACTGCTCCTGCTCTGCCGCGCCCGTGCCCAGGCGCTGCCATTCCCTGCGTGTATTCGCTACCAGGTCCTGCGCCGCGACATCACGCAGATACTCTATCTCCAGACGAAGGGGACGAGTCGCCTCCGAGTAACTTCCGTCAGGACTGTACAGGCGCGAATCGTAGACGGGCCAGAACAGCACGTTCAGCCGCGCCTGACCGACCATTTGCAGGGCGCCGCCCTCCGCCCGGACCAGGCCACCCAGCAACAATGCAGAGAAAAAGAGAGCGCAGCGGATCATGACGAAGCGCCCTCATCCCCCGCTGACAAGCGCGCGGTAAGCAGGAACATGAGTGGCAGCAGGATTGCCCAGGTAACAGCCAGAATCGCCATGGTTGCGGGTACTGAATACCCGAACTCCACCGCTTCCAGACGCAGACCCGCCCAGTAATTGAGCGGGAAAGCCACGGCCCCGGCAAATGAGGCCAGCAGTGGATGCCTCGCCATCCAGGCCAGACTGCGCCCCAGCGCCGCGGCGAATGCCAGCCACAGACAGCACAACCACAGGGGCACCAGCGCATCGCCGGGAAAATGGAAGACCCCGGCTGCACTGAGAACAGCGTCCGCGACTATTCCGAGGCCGCCGACGAAGGCCAGTTGACGCAGCTCCGCGCGATAATCGCGGCAAAGCCAGATGTGCAGCACCAACAGGGCTATTGCAAGCGGCAGAAGACTCTCACGACCCAGCACCGCGCAAAACCAGACAGACTGGAACCAGATCGCGTTGAAAGCGAGACTATCCACTGCCCTGCTGGTCATTGCTACTGCTCCGGCTGCGATCGTGTTGGCGCTCACTTGTATTTTCCGTTCCAGAATGTTGGCCGATACCAATTATATACGGTGACGGCGCCATCCCGGATTAACCCGGCCCGGCCTTGAGGCGGGCTATGCCAGCACGCCGCTATTTCACCCCTACCTGCAATTCCACCCGGACACCCGCGCCATCGCCTGTCCTGTTGGCATCCAGAACGATCCTGCGTTCATCCGTAAGTTCGAGACCGGCAGCCTCGACTGCGCTCAAGAACTCTGCCCAAAGGGTCGCCAGGGAGCCTGCCTTACCCTCATGCACGAGGAAAGCGCACTTGAATTCCGGGGTCACGGTTGTCCTGTATTTGCCGCTGGCCTGGGGAGAGCCTCGCACGGGAAAACCGAATTGCAGAACACCATCCTCACCCTCGCCTGCCGCGATAATCTGCAGCGGGCCATCTATCGTG
>JAHEBL010000207.1 GCA_024642265.1 Haliea sp.
ATCAGTCGAGAATGGCGCCTTCGCTGGCGGGACGCACATGCCGGCGATATCGATCCATGTAACCAAAACCAACGGCTTTTTCGACGGGCTTCCACTGTTCCCTGCGCCTGCCAATTTCCTCCTCGGAAATGTCGGCATGAAGACGGCCCTGAATAATGTCGATCTCTATCATATCGCCATCCTGAACCAGCGCGATGAGGCCGCCGTCAGACGCCTCCGGACTCACATGGCCGATACAGGGGCCACAGGTAGCACCGGAGAAACGTCCGTCGGTAACCAGTGCAGCCTCATCCAGGCCGGCGAATTTCAACGCCATGGTGACACCCAGCATTTCAGGCATGCCGGGGCCACCCTTTGGCCCCTGGTAACGCAAGATAATAATATCGCCTTGCTTGACCTTACCCCCCTGGACGCCAGCGAGCGCCTCGTCTTCCGAGTCAAAGCAAATGGCGGGGCCCTTGCACTGCATCATGTTTTGACTGACACCGGCCTGCTTGACCACGGCCCCATCAATGGCGAGATTGCCTCTTAGAACTGCGATACCACCTGACGGCCGATGGGGGTTACTGCGCGCGGGAATCACTTTGGGATTGAGCACAGTGGCATCGTCTATAACATCCTGCAGGGTGCGACCATCTACTGTTTTTGTAGTCGTATTGATATCGTTCTGCATAACCTGCAGCACGGCGGGCATGCCGCCGGCCGCCCACACATCCTGTATTCCCCAGGGGCCGTTAGGGCTTACGGCCAGTAGCGTCGGAACCTCGGCACTGGCCCGCTCGAAGTGCTCCAGAGTCAGCGCACATCCAGCCGAATGAGCGATCGCCGGGAGGTGCAGCGTCCCGTTGGTTGAACCGCCGATGGCCATCAGCATCCTGGCTGCGTTCTCCAATGATTGCTGGGTAAGAAGCTGGCGCGCGGTAAGCCCTTCATGAAACAGTTGTACCACACGCTGGCCGGTCGCCCGTGCCGCCCTCAGCTTATCCGTATGCCAACCCGGTATATTGGAACTGCCGGGCAGACAGATACCCAACACTTCGGCCAGGCACTGCATTGTATTGGCAGTACCCATGATTTCGCAGGCGCCGCAGGTGCTGCAGTGAAAGGTTTCGGCAGTGGCTTCGAAATCACCGTGGTAGCTATTGTGATCTATCGTGGAAGCAAACTTGGGCGTGTTGCGGATATTCATCTGACCAGGGCCGCCAGAGAGGTAAATACTGGGCAAATCCAGGCGTCCCATGGCCATCATCATGCCGGGATTGATCTTGTCACAGCCGGCAATAAAAACAACGGCGTCAAATGCCTGGGAGCGTACATGGGTTTCGACTATGTCGGCGATCAGGTCTCTCTGTGCCAATACATAGCGCATGCCATCATGAGCCATGGCGATACCGTCACAGGGCGCCGGCACGTTGAACTCGGCGTACTCCCCCCCTTCAACCAGGATGCCTTCCTTTACCTTATCGCCAAGTCTGTTCAGATGGTTGTGGCCGGCAGTCATCTCGGTGTGGGAATTAGCTATGGCAACCAGAGGCCTTTTTTTCAGGCGCTCCATATCATAGCCGGCACCCTTCATTACCCCGCCCCTGAAAACACCCGCCATTTTGTTCTCGCTGGAATAAATGACGTCACTGTTTTTCTTTGACATGGTTGAATCTCCTCTAGTGGTGACTACGCCTTTACGGATCGGGCCAGTGTATACCAGCGATTATGCGAAGGACTGATAACCAGGTCGTTGATACACGCCCTGACCGGTAATTGCGCGACGAAGGCAATGGTTTCGCCCACGTCTTCGGGTTGCAGCGCGATGTCATAGGCGCCCTCCGCCGCGGCACCGCCCGGTCTTTGTTTCGCAAAGGCCGTCGCGACTTCCGCCGGGCTGATGGCGGTCGCTCGAATACCATTTTGGCCCTCTTCCATGTTCAGGGTGTCTGTCAGGGTACGCAGTGCCGCTTTCGAAGTGCTATAGGCAGCGCCGGAGAGATACGTGTTATGCACGGCTGCCCAGGAAGCGACATTGATAATCAGGCCATCCCGGTTTTCCCGCATGGTCGGCAATACGGCGCTCGTGCAGTGATACAGGCCGTTTATGTTCACATTGATCACATGCTCGAAGTCACCATCCTCCATATTATTCCAGTGCCTGGTGGGGATATTGGTGGCCGCGTTATTGACCAGAATATCGACTTTGCCATGCCGCTCGAGAATATTACTGGCGGCTTTCAGACACTGCTGCTTGTCGGCCAGGTCCATCAGCTCGAGCTCTGCTCGCCCACCCGCAGCAGTGACCATTTCTACGGTTTCAAGCAAGGGTTCCTCGCGGCGACCGCTCACAATCACGGTGGCCCCTGCCCTGGCCAGCTCAATCGCAGCCGATCGGCCGATCCCAGACCCACCGCCGGAGACCCATGCAATGCAATCCTTGATATTCCTCATGTCATATCTCCTTGAAGGTGCCTATTTGCCGGTGAAAACGCAGTACATGTTCCACGCAGTGTCCGGGCGCCTCGATCAGCGGAAAATGCCCCACCCCCGGTAACCGGGTAACGGAAATGTGTGGAAGTTCGCGCTCGATGGCATCACAGGCATGACCGCCTGAAATCGGGTCTTCGATGCCGTTGATCATGCACATTTCTATCAGGGTTTCCTGCAACGCCTTTACCCAGCGGCCCGCGTGCTGATGCCGGTCTATCATATTATGGCTGCGACGAGCCAAAGAGGGCCGTCCGTTGACACTCTTGCTGACGTCCCAGAGAGCATCCAACGCCTGCTGATCGAGCTTGCGGTCACCAAAAAGCACATTGAAATTGCCCATAAAAGTCTCTTTACGCATCACCCTGGCCACCAGCCAACCGTATTTTCCGGCCAGCTTCAATTGAAGACCCCGCGGACGGTGTGCCGTCATCAGGATACCGCCGTTCAAAAACGCGCAACTTTCGACCTTGAAACTCAACGCATTTTCATTGTGGCGAGCAATGAGTTCCTGGCAGATGGCGTCGCCCACATCGTGGCCGATCAGATGGAGCGTCCCTATGTTGAGATGCTTCATCAGCGCTTCGAGCATGTCGGCGTGTTCGTGCAGGGTGTAGGTTTTCTTGCCGGGATTGGTGGAATGGCCCGCGTCGGCAATGTCCGGCACCACAATGGTAAAGTGATCGGCAAGTTCCTTTACCATATCGAACCAGTCGCAGCCGGCGGTGGGAAATCCATGGACCATCAAAAGTACCGGCCCGGAGCCCTTTTTCTGGAAAAAGATCCGGCTGTTGCCCCAATCGAAATGGTTTCCGGTTCTGTACCAGGCGTCGATATCGCCCTTCAGGTCGGGATAATTTGCCATTCTGGCCGCCTCCGTAGGTACGTGATAGTGAACCTGCTTATCGTTTGCGGACACTGCTCCGGCCGTGTAACGCTATTGCCTCGATCTCAGTGAGATTCTGGATTAATTCCCAACAGGATTTCGTAACAATCATCACAATGCGGTGCTTTTTTTTCAAGCGGCCTCGAAATCCGCGGCGAGAAACACCCGGAC